>JAYVRZ010000115.1:0-4355 GCA_043775965.1 Sphingomonas sp. | reverse complement strand
AGGTGCAGCCAGTCCTGCACGACAAAGCCGATCGGGACGCGAGCATAGGTATAAGCACCGTCCAGCATCAGGACCAGCCCGTGCAGCGCGATCAGCACCAGCGCCAGGCCGGTAAAGTGGAACCGGTGGCGGAGCGCAACCAGCACCGGAAACGCTATAAGGACGGGTGCGATTTCCATCCCCCACGTCGCGTGGTCTGCGGGCGACCATCCCGATGCGACCAGTCCGACCGCCCAAACCGTAGCCAATATCGGCAGGCGGCGGTCGCCCGACGTCATTCGGCGGCCGCGCTTCCGTCGATCCGCCGGGCTTCCTCGACCAGCATCACGGGCACGCCATCGCGGACCGGATAGGCCAATCCGGCGGCATCGGAGATCAACTCCTGCGCGGCCTCGTCATACCGGAGCGGCGTGCGCGTCATCGGACAGACGAGACGTTCGAGCAGCCAGGGATCGATCGTCATGACCCTATCCCGTTCGTTTCAATCGAAGTCGAGAAACCCGCGTACGGGGCAGCAATGTCTCGACGGCGCGCGACGTGAACCGGGGCGGGAGTGACGCCAACTCCTCGACCGCTCACTGCAACGTCACCGATTCGTCCCCGTCGTGGCGCTCGAAGAACTGCATCAGCTGGATGATCAGTTCCGCCCGCTGCTCGATGTCGGGCGCCTCGAGCAAAGCCTGTTTCGCCGCCGCATCGAACGGTGCGATCTGGGCGATGCCGTTGACCAGGCTCTCGTCGTCGAGCCGGCCGACCGCATCCCAATCGACCGCGTAGCCCTGCATGTCGGCGAACCGGCGCGACTCCATCTCCAGCGAAGACCGCCGTCCGAGCGATAACGCATCGCCCTCGATCGCTGGCAGCAACTCCGCCTCAACCTGCCGGAACGCGGTCGTCACGTCGAGTTCGCGGACGATCCGGAACAGCGCGATGCCCTCCAGCACGACATTGTACCGCCCGTCGTCGAGCGCCTCGACTTCGGCGATCTTGCCGACGCAGCCGATGTCGTACAGCGCATTCTCGTCGTCATGCGGCCCGCCGCGCGGCTGGATCATGCCGATCCGCCGGTCGCGCGCCATCGCATCGCTGATCATCGCGCGGTAGCGCGGCTCGAACATGTGCAGCGGCAGGTGCATGCCCGGAAACAGCAGCGCGCCGGGCAGCGGGAAGATCGACAATCGCGTCGTGGTGCGCGGGGCGGCGGGCTCGGCCGTCATCCGAACAGGATCGCGGACAGGCGGCGGCGTTGCGCGGACACCCATGGGTCCTCGAGCCCAACGACCTCGAACAATTTCAGCAACTGCGCGCGCGCCGCGCCCTCGTTCCAGTCGCGCTCGGTCGCGATGATGCCCAGAAACGTGTCGGATGCCGCATCGCGGTCGTTCGCCGCCATCTGGCCGTTGGCAAGCGCGAACCGCGCGGCCAGGTCGTCCGGGTTCGCCTCGACCGCGGCGATCAGCGGCGACAGGTCGGCGACGGGCGGCGCCGACTGTGCCAGCGCCAGTGCCGCCTGCGCGCGGTGGATCGCGGGATCCTTCGCGATCGTCTCGTCGAGATTGGCGAGCCAGTCGGCCGCCTCGTCGAGCTGCCCGGTCGCGATCAGCGCTCGGACGAAGCCGGCATGGACCTGCGGATGCTCGGGCGCGATCTCGGCGATCTCGCGGAAGATGCCTAGTGCGCGCTCGCCGTCACCCGCGGCGAGCGCCTCTTCGCCGATCGCGATCATCGGCTCGATCTCGGCGACGACATTGGCCGCGGTGGACTCGATCGGCAATTGCTTCAGCAACTGGTCGAGCATCACGCGCAGCTGCGATTCGGTGCGCGCGCTGGTCATGTCGGCGACCAGCTGGCCCTGGAACATCGCGTAGACGGTCGGGATCGACTTGATCTGGAATTGCGCGGCGATGAACTGGTTCTTGTCGGTATCGACCTTCGCCAGCACGACGCCCTTGTCTGCATAATCCGCCGCGACCTTCTCCAGCGTCGGGGTCAGCGCCTTGCACGGCCCGCACCATTCGGCCCAGAAGTCGATGATGACGAGGCTGGTCATCGACGGTTCGACGACATCGCGACGGAACGACTCGACGGCGTCCTTCTCGGCGGGGGACATTCCAAGCGTGGCCAACTTCAACTCCCGTGTAATTCTAGCGCGCTATCTGGGGGGCGCCCGCGACGAATGCCACCTCTAGAGCATAGCGTTCGAAATGCCACGCGCGCCAGGACCGACAAGGAGCGCCGCCGCATGCGTTTCCAGGCTCGCGTACTGGCACCCCGTCCGTAACGTCCGCCAGCCAGCTCATCCGCCCGCCACCCCGCCAGCCCGCCCGTCTGCCCGCCAGCCATCCGCCCGTCCGCACCGTCACCGCTACCTGCGTCGTCACTTGCACCACGACCAAGCCCACCGCCCGCCTCCCAACCCGTCACCCCAGCGAAAGCTGGGGTATCCCCGCTTTAATGGATGACCCGCGCCCCACGATGACACCCCAGCTTTCGTTGGGGGGACGAGTATGGCGGTTGGGGGTAGGGGTCGGGTCGGGAGGTGGTGCCACCCTCAATGAAAGTCCCGCGACTTGGGCAGCACCCGCACATCCCGAGGATGCGTCGCGCGCGGATGGCGCTCTCGCGCATCCGGACTGCGCGTCAACACCGGCCGGATCACCTCGTCTACCCGCGCCAGCGGCGGCTCGAGCGCATGATCCTCCGACAACAGCCGCAGCATCTCGCTGCGATCCTGCACCCGCGCGGTCATCAAATGCGTCACCCCTTCCTCGCTGCGCTGGATTACGCCCTCCAGCACCATCAGCCGCGACGCCATCACCGCGCGGCGGTTCGCCTCGAAATCGCGCGCCCACATCAGTCCGTTGGTGACGCCCGTTTCGTCCTCGATCGTCACGAAGATCGCATTGCCCTTGCCCGGCCGCTGGCGAACCAGCACCACCCCCGCCACCTTCGCACGCCGCCCATCCTTGGTCGCATTGGCCTGCGCGCTCGACAGGATCCCCTCGGCTGCAAACCGCGCGCGGAGAAAGCTCATCGGATGCGCCTTCAACGACAGCCGGGTCGTCTGGTAGTCCGCGGCAACCTCCTCGGACAGCGGCATCGCCGGCAGGTGCGCGTCGGGTTCCACGCCGAGCTCGGGCACGTCCGCGGCGGCGAACAGCGCCAGTTGCCTGGGCGGCGTCCGTCGCACGTCCCACAACGCCTCGCGCCGGCCCTTGTCGATCGACCGGAACGCATCCGCGTCGGCCAGCAGGTTCATCGCCCGCTGCGGCAGGTTCGCCCGCCGAGCAAGATCCTCGATGCTGGCGAACGGCGAGGTCCGGACCTTGGCGATCTCGTCCGCCCAATCCTTGCGAAGCCCGTCCACCTGCCGAAACCCGAGCCGCAAATCCGCGCCCGAGGATTCCAGCAAATTATCCCACCCGCTCGCATTTACGTCGACCGGCAATACCGTCACCCCATGCTCCACCGCATCGCGCACCAACTGCGCTGGCGCGTAAAACCCCATCGGCTGCGAATTGAGCAGCGCGCAGCAGAACACCGCGGGGTGAAAGCATTTGATCCACGACGACACGTACACCAGCCGCGCGAACGACAGCGCATGGCTCTCGGGGAAACCATACGATCCAAACCCCTCGATCTGCTTGAAACAGCGTTCCGCGAACTCCGCCTCATATCCGCGCGCAACCATCCCCCCAACCAGCTTGGCCTGGAAATTGTCCATGCCGCCGACCTTGCGGAACGTCGCCATCGACTTGCGCAACTGGTTCGCCTCGTTCGGCGTGAACCCCGCCGCGACGATCGCCAGCTTCATCGCCTGCTCCTGGAACAGAGGTACGCCGTAGGTGAAGCGGAGCAGTTGCTGCAATTCGTCGGGCGGCCCGAACTTGGGATCGGGCGAGGGGAACTCGACCTTCTCCTTTCCGCTCCGCCGCCGCAGGTACGGGTGGACCATGTCCCCCTCGATCGGCCCCGGCCGAACGATCGCGACCTGCACGACCAGATCGTACAGCACGCGCGGTTTGAGACGCGGCAGCATGTTGATCTGCGCCCGGCTCTCGACCTGGAACACGCCGATACTGTCGCCCTTGCAGAGCATGTCGTAGACGCGCGGATCCTCGGCGACCGCGATTGTATCGAGCAGATGATCGCCGTGGCCATGCGCGCGCATCAGGTCGAAGCTTTTACGGATACACGTCAGCATCCCGAGCGCGAGGATATCGACCTTCATTAGCCCAAGCGCGTCGATGTCGTCCTTGTCCCATTCGATGAACGTGCGGTCTGGCATCGCGGCATTGTGGATCGGCACAGTCTCATCGAGCCGGTCCTGTGTCAGTACGAAGCCCCCGACATGC
>JAYVRZ010000114.1:0-5236 GCA_043775965.1 Sphingomonas sp. | reverse complement strand
GCTGGACGTAGCGATGCACCGTTAGGCCAAAAACTGCAGTGAACTGGCGGTGAAAATGGTATTTGGAAAACGCCGCGATCCCGCTCAGGACATGAAGGTCGGGATCATCGTTGAGGTGCCGATCAATGTGATCGAGCACGCGCACCATGCGAGCACGGTAATGCTGAGGCGGGTCGACCAGTGCGTTCTTCATGGATGCTACGTAGCGCGGCTCGACCAGCGTGCGCTCGACCAATCTTGCTATTCTGTATGAAACGTTCGCACGGACTCGGCAGTGCCTTTCGCCACCCACGAACGGGTTTCCGCTAACGGGCAGTTCAGATATCCGACCCGAACACCGGCGAGATACTACCGCCCTGACCGCCAGACCGAAGATGGCAACGATATGAAAAGGGCCCCGATCGGGGCCCTTTTCATATCGTCAGCGCGCGCTTCAAGTGGCCTGCTTTTACTCCGCCACGCTGGCCTGGTTTTGCTCCGCCGTTGACACCGTCGCTGTGGTTTTCTGATTCATGAATTCTGCCGGTGCAGGAGGGTGGCATGGATGGCACGGGCCTTGTCGGTAGATCTTCGGGATAGAGTTGTGGCGGCGATCGCGGGGGCTGTCGCGTCGGCAGGCCGCGGTACTCGAGCCGTATTCCGGTTCACCGTTCCATTTTCGAGAGGCGCTACCGCCGCACCTGAATGTCGGATTCTTCGTCAATTTCTGACTGGAACATTGCCGGTAGCTAGAGCCCGACGTCAGATCATCACCGTAGCCGTTGAGCGCGGAAAGTTCGTACTGGTTTTCTCACGTTGCGTCACCACGGCTCATAAAAGCTGACGCATTGTGTGGGACCAAACGTGGGCGCCATTTTCACCAGATCGCGCAAAAGCTTAGAATTCCGACGATTCTGGCTTGACGATGGTGACCCCTACGGGAATCGAACCCGTGCTTCAGCCGTGAAAGGGCCGCGTCCTAACCGCTAGACGAAGGGGCCTGCGTGGTTGGAGGCGCCTAAAAGGAAGGCGCTGATGCGTCAACCCCTCAATCGGCCCAGGATGCATCTTCAACGTGAAGTTCGGCCGATGGGCGCGAGGACCAGTCGTCGATCTTCGCGCGGCCGGCCAGCCAGAGCTTGCGGTGGGGGGGGGCGCCCAGCAGCGCCTGGCCGAGTGGGCTTTCGGCGGCGCGGAAGGCCATCGCCTTGATGCTGCGGCCGTCGTCGCCAGCGACGATCGTGCGGACATGGCCGTTGCCGACTATTTCCGCCTTGAAGACGCGGACCGGGCCCATCGCGACGCGGGGGGCGGGCCAGCCCATGCCGTAGGGGCCGCCGGCTTCCATCGATTCGACGAGGCCGGGGTTGACGCCGCCGGCCGCCAGCACCGCGTCGAGCAGGAGCGCGCGGTCGCCGTTCGAGCGTTCGACCGCGGCGGCGAGGCGCTCCTCCAGGAAGTCGGTGAAGGCAGGGATCGCGGCGGCGTCGATGGTCAGGCCGGCGGCCATCGCATGGCCTCCGCCGGCCACGAGCAGGCCGTGTTCGCGTGCGGCCATCACCGCCGCGCCGAGGTCGACGCCGGGGATCGAGCGGCCCGAGCCCTTGCCGATGCCGTTCTCGTCGATCGCGATGACGATTGCGGGGCGGCCGAGCTTCTCCTTGAGGCGGCCGGCGACGATGCCGATCACGCCGGAGTGCCAGCCGTGCCCGGCGACGACCGCGACGGCGCGATCACGCGACGCGAGCAGGTCGGCTGCGTCCTGCACGGCGGTCTCGATTGCGCGGCGTTCCTCGTTGAGGCGGTCGAGTTCGGTGGCGATCGCGCGCGCCTCGTCGGGGTCCCGGGTGGTGAGCAGGCGGACACCGAGATCGGCGCGACCGACGCGGCCGCCGGCGTTGATCCGCGGGCCGAGCGCGAAGCCGAGGTCTGTGCAGGTCGGGTTGCGCGTCAGGCGCGACGCCTCGATCAGGGCTGCGACGCCGATGTTCCTGCGCGCGCCCATGACTTTCAGGCCCTGCGATACGAACGCGCGGTTGAGGCCGCGAAGCTGCGCGACGTCGGCGACGGTGCCGAGCGCGACGATGTCGAGCAGGTCGATCAGTTTGGGCTCGGCGCGGTCCTTGAAGAAGCCGCGGGCGCGGAGCGTGCGGACGAGAGCGGCGGCGGCGAGGAAGCACATGCCGACCGCGGCGAGGTGGCCGTGCGCAGCGCCCTCGGTCTCGTCGAGGCGGTTGGGGTTTACCAGCGCCAGCGCGTGCGGGAGCGCGGTCGAGCATTTGTGATGGTCGATGACGATCACGTCGACCTGCGCGTCGCGGGCAGCGTCGAGCGCGTCGAAGGCCTGTGCGCCGCAGTCGACCGTGACGATGAGCGTGGCGCCTTCGCCGGCGAGGCGGACGAGCGCTTCGCCCGAGGGGCCGTAGCCTTCGAGCAGGCGGTCGGGGATGTAGGGGCGGGCCTCGATGCCGAGGTCGCGCAGGACCAGCACCATCAGCGCGGCGGAGGTGGCGCCGTCGACGTCGTAATCGCCGAAGATCGCGACCTGTTCCTGTGCTTGCACGGCGTCGGCGAGGCGCTCGGCGGCGCGGTCCATGTCGCGGAAGATCGACGGGTCGGGCATGAACGCGCGGATCGACGGAGTGCGGTGCGCGTCGAGCGCGTCGCGGGGGCAGCCTCGGGCGAGGAGAAGCTGGGTGACTAGGTCGTCCCCGGTAAAGCCGTCGCGGCCGTCTGCGGCGAGCGCGCGCCAGCGCCAGGGTTGGCCGAGGATCGAGGAGGTTACGCCGAGGACTGTCATGCGGCCGGGGTTAGTGGTTGTGGGGGGATTGTCGAGCTTGGAGGGATGTGTGGGGTAGGGTGCGTCTGCAAACGGGAGCCCGCCCGCATCTTGTTCTCCCGCGAAGGCGGGAGTCCAGTCTGGGTCCCCGCCTTCGCGGGGAAACGAGTTTTGGCGGATGCGCCCTTCAATCTCTCCCGTTCGTGCTGAGTAGTGACCGAGTAGCTTCGCAGAAGCGTATCGAGGGCGCGTATCGAAGCTTGGGTTCCGCGCGCCAACCTGTCCTTCGATACGCTGTCTCGATACGCTCCGTTGGAGCTACTCGACGGCTACTCGGGACGAACGAGGTCGGGGTGGCGAACAGGCGAGAAACGGGGGTGGGAACAACTACGTTCCGTCATCCCCGCGCAGGCCGCGATCCATATCCTCAGGCGTTGCGGTCAGATCACCAAGGCTAGCCTTTATGGGTTCCCGCCTCCGCGGGAATGACGCGAGGAGAGGCGGGCAGGGCTTGTCCCCGCGAGGCCGTCGCTTGCCCCCGCCTCACTTGATCCAGGGCCGCTCGCGGAACCACTTCGTCACGATATACTTCACGCCCTCGATCACCGGCATGCCCTCGTGCAGCGTCAGCCCGTTGGGCGTCCCGTCCGGGTTCATGTTGTTCCACGCGAGCAGCATGCCGCGCTTCGGGGCGATTTTCACACCCGCCTGCGGAAACCACGTCGCGCCGCCTTCGGGCACGTCGTTGAGGAACACCATCGCGGTCCAGGTGCGCTGGCCGCCCTGCTCCTGCATCCTGGCCCAATAGCTTTCGGATTCGTGGAAATAATCATGGTGCGCGCGGAATTGCTGGCCGGGAGCGTAGCGCTGGCCCTGCATCGTCTCGCCGTGGAGCAGGTCGATCCCGAGCAGCGTCGCGATCGCCTCGTCGGTCGGCTGCACGTCGGGCGACCAGCGATCCATGTCGCAGCTTTCTGACGTGCGGAAATTGCTGTTGGGGCGATCCGACAGCAGCGTCGATGGACGCCGCTTGGAATCGATCACCGCGATCAGCCGCTTGCAGGTTGCGGGATCGAGGAACTTGTCCTGATAATAGAACTGCACCGTGTCCATCGCGATGCGCTGCACCGCGGGATTGGCGTCGAGGCGCGCGGCGACCTGCGATCCGAAGGCTTGGCGGATTGCTGCGGCCGGATCGACCTTCTTGGCTTTTGAAAAGATACCCACGCCGCTGGATTTGGCGAAGCGCCTTCAAAACGCAAGAGCCCCGCATATCCTCCCCCGCAAGGGGGAGGTGTCGCCGAAGGTGACGGAGGGGGAGGATTCGCAACGGCGGTTTGCTCTACCCGTCCCCCTTCCGTCAGGCTCACGCCTGCCACCTCCCCCCGGCGGGGGAGGATGGCGCACTTACCAGAAGATGTCGTACACCGTGTCGACCACGCGGCCGCTGTCGAGATCGACCAGCAACGCGTCGTTGTAATAGCGCACCCAGCGATACGGGCCGTACGCTTCGGGCAGGCGGTAGGTGTACGGATCCTGGATCCAATAATTCTGGTTGTAGAGGATGCTGCTCAACGAAAATCCGACGCCGAAGCGACGATAGCCCGAACCCCAGCCGCTCGGTGCGTAATAGCGCGGGAGGCGGTATGCGCCGCGGTTCGACGCGCGGTAGTTGCTCCAGGCATAGCGATTGTCCGTGCGCCAGCCACGGTTCCACGCGCCGCCCTGGTTGTAGCGTCCCCGGTTGTAGCGGCCGTCATTGCCACGGCCGTAGCCTTGGACGTTGCCATAGCCGCGGTTCGGCTGACCGTTCTGAAAGCCCTCTCGGCCGCGATCGTCACGGTTGCCGTAGCCGAGCCGCCCGTCGTTGCGGCCATATTGCCCGCGATCGACCTGCTGGTTGCCGCGATCCTGTTGGAAGCCGGGACGCCCTTGGTCGTTGCCGCGCCCCTCTCCCTGACGGCCCTCTCCCCGGCGGCCATCGCCCTGAAGCGAGTCGCTGCGATATTGGGGCCGGCCGTCCTGGCGCTGGCCGGTGAGTTGCGCGCGGTCGCCGCCGCCGTCGGCCTGGATACGGTCGGGGCCGCGGCCCTGCTGGGGTGCCGTGGCCATGTCCGCGCGCTGTGGGCGTTGCTGACCCTGCTGGCGATCGCCGCGTTGCTGACGCTGGCCGTCGTTGTCGCCCCGGTCGCCCCGGTCGCCGCGATCCTGTTCGACCTGCTGCGCACTTGCACCGCTCGCCATCGCCGTTGCCGGCACCAATGCCGATGCTGCCATCAAGAGTTTGAGAAACTTGCCCGTCATCGCCGTCGTCCTCGACTGCCGGCGCACGAGCCGGCTCCTATGATGGGTCGTGTCTAGACGGTGCGGGGTATGGGGACGCTGAATGGGTTCGTCAGCGATCAGAAAGGATTGGGTAATATTGCTCGGGTTCCAGCAGTCCCAATTTCAGCACCCCCCCGGGGGGGGGGGGGGGGG
>JAYVRZ010000113.1:0-3690 GCA_043775965.1 Sphingomonas sp. | reverse complement strand
GCTGATGCTGATCATGCTCAGCGTGTTCCTGATGCCGATCTGCATCGGCGCCAGCTGGCGCTCGATCACGACCCGCGTGCCCGAATACATGGCGGCGTTCCTGTTCACCGAAGTGCTGATGATCGGCACGTTCGCGGCGCAGGATCTGTTCCTGTTTTACGTCTTCTTCGAAGCCGGCCTGATCCCGATGTACCTGATCATCGGCATCTGGGGCGGCGCGAACCGGATCTACGCGTCGTACAAGTTCTTCCTGTACACGCTGCTCGGCTCGGTCCTGATGTTCATCGCCATGCTCTACATGGCGAAGACCGCAGGCACGACCAGCATCCCGGCGCTGCTGAATTACGACTTCCCGGCGCATGTGCAGACCTGGCTGTGGCTGGCGTTCTTCGCGTCGTTCGCGGTCAAGATGCCGATGTGGCCGGTCCACACCTGGTTGCCCGATGCACACGTGCAGGCGCCGACCGCAGGCTCGGTCATCCTGGCCGGCGTGCTGTTGAAGCTTGGCGGTTACGGCTTCCTGCGTTTCCTGCTGCCGATGTTCCCCGAAGCTTCGGGCCAGCTGACCTGGCTGATCTTCGGCCTGTCGGCGGTGGCGGTGATCTACACCTCGCTGGTCGCGCTCGTGCAGTCGGACATGAAGAAGCTGATCGCCTATTCGTCGGTCGCGCATATGGCGATCGTCACGATCGGTCTGTTCGCCTTCAACCGTCAGGGCATCGAAGGCGCGATGATGATGATGCTGAGCCACGGCCTGGTATCGGGCGCGTTGTTCCTGTGCGTCGGCGTGATCTACGACCAGCTCCATACTCGCGAGATCTCGCGCTATGGCGGTCTGGCGATCAACATGCCGCGCTATGCCGTGTTCTTCCTGTTCTTCACGATGGCGTCGATCGGCCTGCCGGGCACCAGCGGCTTCGTCGCCGAGTTCCTCTCGCTGATGGGCACGTATCAGGTCTCGACCTGGACCGCGTTGCTCTGCACGACGAGCATCATCCTCGGTGCCGCGTACATGCTGTACCTCTATCGTCGCGTCGTGTTCGGTGAGATCAAGGCGGACGACGTCCGCGCGATGGTCGATCTGTCAGGCCGCGAGATGTGGCTGCTCGCACCGATCGCAGCGGTCGTGCTGTGGATGGGCGTGTATCCCGAGAGCTTCCTGGCACCGATGCGCAAGGACGTCGGCGTCCTGCTCGCCCGCGTCGACCGCGCCAAGCCAGTCAATGATTCCAACCCGACTGCCGGGCGTCCGGTAGCAATCGTCCACGGTGCCGCGCACGGGGAGGCACAGTGATGAGTTACGCCGCTAATATCGCAATGACACTGCCCGAGCTGGTGCTGGCGCTCGGCTCGATCGCCCTGATGCTGGTATCGGCCTGGGGCGGCGAGAAGTCGACGCGCGCCGTGTCGATCGCTGCCGTGTTCGTGCTGGCAGGGGCAGGGATCGCGCTCGTCGGTCCCGCATCGTCTGGTGGCTATGCGTTCGACGGCCTGTACCGCGCCGATGCGTTCGCCGCGTTCGCCAAGGTGCTGATCTACATCGCCTCGGCGGTCGCGATCGTCATGGCGCCGTCGTTCTTCGCGCGCACCCACGGCGACGATCTGCGCCCGGAATATCCGGTGCTGATCCTGCTGTCCGCATGCGGCATGGGCATCATGGTCTCGGCCAGCGACATGCTCACGCTGTATGTCGGTCTCGAACTCCAGAGCCTCGCGGCCTATGTCCTCGCCAGCTTCATGCGGCGCGATGGGCGGTCGGCGGAGGCTGGTCTGAAGTATTTCGTGCTCGGCGCACTCGCCAGCGGCATCCTGCTGTACGGCATCTCGCTGGTCTACGGGTTCAGCGGCACGACGCTTTTCTCGGGTATTTCCGAGGCCTATGCCGGCACCAAGTCGCTCGGACTGCTGTTCGGCCTCGTGTTCGTGTTCGCGGGGCTCGCGTTCAAGATCAGCGCCGTGCCGTTCCACATGTGGACGCCCGACGTTTACGAGGGTGCGCCGACCCCGGTTACCGCGTTCTTCGCGTCCGCACCCAAGGTCGCGGCGATGGCGATGGCCGTTCGTGTCGCGGTCGAGGCAATGGGCCCGGCGACTGATCAATGGCGCCAGATCGTGATCTTCGCGGCACTCGCCTCGATCATCCTCGGCGCGGTCGCGGCGATCGGTCAGAGCAACATCAAGCGGCTGCTCGCCTATTCGTCGATCAACAATGTCGGCTTCGCGCTGATCGGTCTGGCCGCCGGAACGCCGGAAGGCATTTCGGGCGTGTTGATGTACCTGACGATCTACGTCGCGACGACGCTCGGCTCGTTTCTGGTCGTCTTGCAGATGCGCGGCGATGACGGCCAGCCGATCGAGACGATCACCAGCCTCGCCGGCATGTCCCGGACGCGGCCCGCACTGGCGGCAGCGCTCGCGTTCTTCATGTTCAGCCTTGCCGGTATTCCGCCGCTGTTCGGCTTCTACGCGAAGTTCGCGGTGTTCACTGCTGCAGTGTCGGCCGGGCTGTTCCCGTTGGCGGTCGTCGGTATCGCCGCCTCGGTCATCGGTGCGTATTATTACCTCCGCGTCGTCAAGACGATGTACTTCGACGATCCGGCGCCGGCGTTCGCGCCGATGGAGAGCAAGGTCGAGGGCGGCCTCATCGCGATCGCCGCGGTGTTCGTGTCGCCCGCTGGCTATTTGCTGATCCCGGTGATCGGGGCGTGGACGATGACGGCTGCACGGGCGCTGTTCTGAGCATCATCCGGACCGTCGCGGCAACAGGATCGACCAACGCCGACCTGCTGGAGCTAGCCCGTAGCGGTGCCGAAGACGGCCTGTGGCTGCGCGCGATCCGGCAGACGGCGGGGCGAGGGCGGCTAGGTCGGGAGTGGTCGTCGCCCGAGGGCAATCTCTACGCCAGCACGCTCGTCCGGCTGCGGCCTTCCGATCCGCAGCCGGCCAGCCTAGCGCTTGTCGCAGCGGTCGCGTTGCAGGAAACCGTATCGACATTCCTAGTCGCCGGCATCTGCCAGGGCACCACTGACGCCAGCGCGACGCTAGTCCTGAAATGGCCGAACGATCTGTTGCTCGGCGATGCCAAGCTGTCGGGCATCCTGCTCGAGCGGACCGGCAATGCGGTGGTGATCGGCTACGGCGTCAACATCGCGCATCATCCCGATCTGCCCGACCGTGTCACCACCGATCTTGCCGCGCACGGCGTGGTGGTCGAGCCGGCGATGTTCCTCGACATTCTCTCCGACAGTTTCGCGCGTTGGCTCGGCCGTTGGCGCACCGAGGGTATAGCCCCGGTCCGCGATCGCTGGATCGACTGCGCGCATCCGGCGGGCACGGTACTCACCGCGCGGCTTCCCGACGGCAACGGCATCGACGGCCTGTTCGTCGGGCTCGACGCGGACGGCGCGCTGATCTTGCGCGTGGCGTCGGGCGAGCGCCGAGTCATCCACGCTGCCGACGTGTTCTTGCTGTGATGGTCCCCGGATATCGGATGGCCGCTATTCGCCATTTCCGCCTGTCTCGTTTATGCACGCCATGAACGGAAAGGTTGAAGGTCCCCGCATGCTGCTCGCCATCGATGCCGGCAATACCAATGTCGTGTTCGCGCTGGTCGACAGCGGCGAGATCGTCGCGCGCTGGCGGATTGCGACCGATCCGCGGCGGACGGCGGACGAATATGCGGTGTGGCTG
>JAYVRZ010000112.1:0-16674 GCA_043775965.1 Sphingomonas sp. | reverse complement strand
GACTGGAAGCTCGATGCCAACCCGGTGATCGGCAACCCGACCAAGCCCGAGGGCTTCATGGCGATCGGCGACAAGGGCGTCGACGTCCTCGTCTGCGATTCGACCAACATCTTCAACACCACCGCGTCGGGCAGCGAGAGCACCGTCCGCAAGGGATTGTTCGAGGAGGTCAGCAAGGCCAAGGGCCGGGTGATGATCACCAGCTTCGCGTCCAACGCGGCGCGGCTTCACACGTTCGGCGAAGTCGCGAAGGAAACCGGGCGCAAGCTGTGCGTGACCGGCCGCTCGCTCGACCGGATCATCAAGGTGGCGCGCGCGACGGGCTATCTGAAGGATTTCCCCGACACGATCAGCCCCGACGAGGCGATGCGCCTTCCGAAGAACAAGGTGCTTGTGATCGCGACCGGCGGGCAGGGCGAGGAGCGCGCGGCGCTGGCGCGGGTCGCCAATGGCAGCCACACGATCACGCTCGATCCCGACGACACGGTGATCTTCTCGTCGAAGCAGATTCCGGGCAACGAGGTTCAGATCGGTCGCATCCAGAACACGCTGGCGGCCAAGGGCATCCGTATGGTCACTGAGCGCCAGGCGCACGTCCATGTCTCGGGCCACCCGGGCCAGCCCGAGCTCGCGCAGATGTACGACTGGCTGCGGCCGGACGTGCTGATCCCGACGCACGGCGAGATGCGCCACATGATGGAGCATGCGCGCTTCGGTCTCCAGCAGGGTGTTCCGCGCGCGCTGGTCCAGAGTAACGGCGACATCGTCCGTCTGGCACCCAAGGGGCCGGTCAAGATCGGCAACGCCACGGTCGGCCGCCTCGTGCTCGACGGCGACGTGATCCTGCCGGCGGAGGGCGCGACGCTCAACGAGCGCCGCAAGCTCGCGATCAACGGCCAGATCTCGGTCGGCGTGGCGCTCGGCAAGGACGGCCGGATGGTCGGCCAGCCGCAGGTCCGCGTGCAGGGCGTGCCGGTCGAGGAAGACCGCGCGGCGTTCATCGCCGATGCGGTTCAGGCAGCCGCCGACACGGTGCGCGGCGGCAAGCGTGAGAGCGAGAAGATGCGTGAGCAGATCCGTCTCGCGGTGCGGAAAGTCGCCAAGCGCTGGACCGGCAAGCAGCCGATCGTCGACGTGTTGTTGATCGAAGGCTGATGGACATGCGCTGGACCTCGGCACTCGCGATCTACGTCCTGTTCTGGGCGTTCTCGGTGTTCCTGGTCCTGCCGTTTGGCGTCCGCACGACGCGCGAGGCCGGGGGCGAACTCGTCCCCGGCCAAGCCGAGAGCGCGCCGCATGAGTTCCGGTCGGGGCGGATCGCGTTACGCGTGACGATCGTCGCGACGGCGCTGTTTGTGCTGTTCCAACTTAACTACAGCTACGGCTGGATCACGCCGCAGACAGTCGACCTTTTCGACCGCGGCAACATGGTCACGCGCTGAGTAGCGGTGGGTGTGGAAAGCTAACCGGTAGCTATTGATCCTCCCCCGCAAGGGGGAGGTGGCTGGCCCTTGCCAGACAGAGGGAGCGGTACGCGATAGCCCCGGTTTTGTATCCTCCCCCTCCGTCACCTTCGATGCCACCCCCCCTTGCGGGGGAGGATCATTAGAGGGCCATCACCCCGGCGATGCCGCCGAGCCCGCCAGCAAGCCGCCATCGATATTGATCTCGGTCCCCGTGATATACGTCGCCTCGTCCGACGCGAGCATCACCGCGACCGCGGCGACCTCGACGGGCATGCCGAACCGCTTCAACGGCGTATCGGCCACCAGCGCCGCCAACCGCGCCTCGCGGTCCGGCCCATCCCCAAGCATCGGTTCCCAGATCGGCGTCAGGATCGCTGCGGGATGCACCGAGTTGCAGCGGATCTTCCACCCCTGCTGTGCGCAATACAGCGCCACCGTCTTGCTGTGGTTCCGAATGGCAGCCTTCGACGACGCATAGGCCGCCGCGAGGGGAATGCCGACCAGCCCGGACCGCGACGAGATGTTGATGATTGAGCCGGTCCCCGCGGCCCTCATCGCGCCGATCGCATAGCGACAGCCGAGGAACGTGCCGTCGAGATTGACGGCATGGACTGCGCGCCAATCCGCCAAGCTCGCATATTCGGGATCGTGAGCGACCATGCCCTGCTCGAAGCCGGTGACGCCGGCGTTGTTGACTACGACATCGGCAACCGGGACGAGCCTCGCCAGTCTTCGCCAGTCGGCTTCCTCGCGAACGTCGAGCGGTTCGAAGCGGCATCCGATCGCGGCGGCCGTCGCGGCGCCCGCGGTCTGGTCGATGTCGGTGACGATGACGATCGCGCCTTCGTCATGGAAGCGGGTGGCGATCGCGCGGCCGATGCCACGCGCTGCGCCGGTGACGACGCACGTCTTGGTGTTCAATCTCTGCATGAGGGTCTCGTAGCTCGAGTTCGGGCGGCGGATCGCTCCGCCGGCGATGGCTTTGCCGCCTCAGCGGTGACGCTGGATCATCGCGACGACTCCCCGAGTGCTCAGCGCAGTCGCTCGATCGCCTGCGCCAGCGCCACGTACAGCTTGCCCATGTCCGACGACAGCAAGGTCACCCCGAGCGGCGACCCGTCGCGTTGTGTCAGGATCGTACGGAGCATGGCTTCGAAGTCGTGGATGTAGCGGTTGACCATCTCGCGGAACGCTTCGTCGTCGTCGTAGAGACCGGCGATCTCGCGGACTTCGCTGGTGTCTAGGATGCGCACCGCGCGACGCGTGAATACGCCTCGGTCGCCCTTCAGATACGCACCCCAAGCGCTGTCGGAAATTTCGGGAGCAATGGCCTTGGTGATGTCGATCGAGGCGGAGTTCAGCGACTCGATTAGCAGCGAGACGCGGCGGGCGAAGGTGTCGCTGTCCGCCTCGTCGCGTTCGGTCCGCGCTTGCTCGATGCGGGTTTCGACGATCGCGGTCTGGTCGACGATCGCTTGAACTTCGCGCGAGAGGCGTTCGGTCGCGCCGGCGGCCGCGTCGACCGCGGCGCCGGTCGCGTCGGTCAATGCGCGAACCTGCCGTTCCACGGTGTCGCTGGTCGCGCGCCGCATCGCGTCGGCGCTGGCGGCCTCGAGCGCGGCTGCGGCCTCGGGGATGACCTTCGAGAGGGTTTCTCGGGCCTTGTCGGCGGCGACAGCGGCGGTCTCGCGGACACGGTGGAGCGCTTCGATCAGCTGAGGGGCGGCGTCTTCGGCGAAATGCTGCGTGCGGCCGATCGCCTCGTCGACCATCTGGCCCAGCGCATCGGCCTTCGCGCGACCGGTATTGAGCGTGTTCAGCAGGTCGGTAGAGAGCGTGTCGAGTACGTGGCGCTGTTCGCCGATGACACCCGCAATCGCCTCGATCGCGTCGTGCGTGCTCTCCGCCGCGGTAACGAGCGCGAGTAGTTCGGGACGTGCCGATACGACGATGCTCTTGCTGGCCAGAACTTGCGAATCGAGGCGGCTGAGCGCCTCGGGCATCGTCTCGTCGATTTCGCGCGCAGCAGCATCGAGCGCAACGAGCAGCGTTTCGGTCGTTGCGATGGTGCGGTGCGCTACGTCGTCGCCGGCGCGTAGTGCCTCGGTCATCGCATCCGCCGAGCCGCCGAGTGCGCTGATCGATGCGGCAAGACCCTGGGTGCGCTCGGTGCCGTGACGGTGGAGCAGTTCGATTCGCGCTTCGACTTCGCCAAGACCGGTGTGGAGGTCGTCGACGATCCGGTCGCCGGCGCTGCGCTGGAGGTCGAGGCGGATCGCGACGCGTTCGATTGCGTCCTCCACCGCGGCGATGCGGTGTGCGAGCGCCTCCGCACTGTCGCGGGCGGCGCTGTCGAGTGCCGCCTGGTTGGCGCCGACCATCGCCAGCATCGCGTCGCCTTGCGCGGCGATGCCTCGGCGCGAGTGATCGACCGCGTCGGCGGTGCGGTTGAGGAGCGCGTCGACCGCGGCGGACATCCCGCCCGTAACCGATTCGAGGTGCGCGCCCGCGGTCTGGCTGGTCGCCTCCATGCGAACGATGTGCGCGGCGAGCCGTTGCGCGGCGCCACTCGCCATCGCATCGGCCTCGCGACCACGTTCGGCCAGCGCGACGATCTGCGCGTCGAGTGCGGCGGCATGCTCGCTCGCCGACAGTCCGGTGCGCTCGAGGCGCTTGGCGACGTCGTCGATATCCGCCTGGGCGCGGGGCAGCGTCGCGATCAGCACGCCTAGGCTGGTCTGCGCGCCCGCGGTCGAGGTGGCGAGGTTGCGCGCGTGTGCAGCGGCCTGGTCGATCTCCGTGACCATCCCGCGACCGATCGCCGCGAGTTGCTCGGTCGCGCCGCCGCCCATCGCGATCAGCGCGTTCAGTTGCTCGGCTAGCTGTGCCCGGTTCGCGTCGATAGTGTTCGACAGCGCCGCGACAGTGCGCTCCAGGCTGGCGGCCTCGTCGCGCATAGCCTGCGCGGTGATGCCGAACCGGTGCGCCTCGGCGCGGCTGGTCCGCATTGCGAGCAGCCAGACGATCCCGACCAGCGCAGGTACGATGCAGAGTGCGGCAATGAACTGGACGAGCGAGACCGGGTCGATCGTCGCCAACGAGCCTCGTGCGAGCCAGATCATCCCAACGAGCCAGACGACGACCACCGCGATCGCAATGCCCGGCAACAACGGCCCCCGCGTCCGTGTGTCGACCGCATCGTCGTCATAATCGCTGGGCTGAAAAACGGGATCGGTCATGTCTTCTATCACCGGATTCATCACGATATCCGCGCGAATGGGATGGGCATTGCCTGCCGCCGCACGAAACCCGATCATTGACGAACCCCCGTTCATGAGTGCTTGAGGTATCACGAAACGCGGCCGGACAAAACGCATAGTGCAATCTTCCCTTAAGCATCTGTCCGGTAAGCAGGGCGACATGGCGTATGATCCCGGAGCAATCGATGCGACGTTGGCGGCCGCGGTTGGCGACGAGCCCGCGCTGATTGCGGAATTGCGAATCGCGTTCGTCGAGAGTGCGGAGCGTGCTCTGACCGCGATGACGCTGGCGACCGAGGCCGAGGATTGGCGTGCGGCGGCGTGGCGGCTGAAGGGCTTGGCGGCGAGTTTCGGTGCAATCCGGCTGATGGCGCTGGCAACCGAAGTGGCCGAGGGCCCGCGCGATCCGGAGGGACTGAAGAAACTCCGCCGCGCGGTTTCCAGACTATAGTGGAGGCAGGGAACGTGGTTCCGGCCGTAGCGTAGGGCGGTTCAGCGGAACGCGGGCTTTGCAGGACGGCGCGTACCGCCTAACAGTCGCGCATGCTTGCCGGCCTATTATTTGCAATTCACGACGCCGACGATCGACCCGATCGTCTGGCCGCGACGCTGCCGTTCAGCGGCGTCACGCTTATCGAGTACCAGGCGCGGTTGCTGATTGCGGCCGGCGTGTCGCAGGTGATCGTCGTCGTCGCGCGCCTGACGCCCGAGTTGCTCGGCGCGATCAACCGCATCGGGCGGCGCGGCGTGAGCGTCGATACGGTTCGCTCGGCAGCCGAGGCGGTGGAGAAACTTCACCCGCTGGCGCGGGTGCTGATGCTCGGCGACGGACTGGTCACCACCGAGGCGATCGTCAAGGCGATGGCGGGCGAGGAAGGCGATTGCCTGCTGGTCGTGCCGGAGACCGATGCAGGGCCAGGCTTCGAGCGCGTCGGCGGGCAAATGGCCTGGGCCGGCGTCGCGCGGCTGGGATCGGAGCGGATCGCTGAAGTGGCCGGACTGCCACAGGATTACGATCTTCAATCGTCGTTGCTGCGGTTCGCGGTGCAGTCGCGCGCGACGCAGGTGCTGTTGCCGACCGACGCCGTGCGCGGTGGCCACGGTATCGAGCGACAAGCGCGAACGCTGGAGGAGCGGGGCCGGGCGGTGCTGATGACGATCGTGTCGGGTCGGCGCGGCTGGTTCGACCGCTTCGTGCTCGCGCCGATCGCGCGGCTGGCCTTGCCGCTGCTCGTCGATCGCGGCGCGGCGGGGACGACCGTTGGCGCCGCGGGACTTGCGCTGGGGTTGGCCGGGCTCGTGACGATCGGCTTCGGCCTGTCGTCGATCGGGCTGCTCGTCGCGCTGGTCGGGTGCATCGCGCTGGCGCTCGGATCCGTGCTGAGCGGGCTGCGGGACGAGGCGCCGATGGCCCGGTGGCAGACCCTGGCGATCGCCGGCGTCGTTGCCGCGGCGATCCTGGTCTTCGCGTTCTTCGTCAGCGGCTATGCCGGGGACAACACCGCGCTCGCGATCGGCACTGCGGGAGTTGCGATCGGCTGTCTTGCGGAGCGCGCGATCCTGGAACGCGAACGACAGCTCTGGTGGGGCAGCCCCGCCGCCTATCTGTTGATCGTCGCGGTGTTTGCGTTGATCGGATTTCCCGTGCTGGGACTAGGGCTTGGCGCGGTATACGCGGTGGCGACGTTGACCGCAGCGATCGAACGTTTGCGTAGCGCGCCTTAGGCGGACCTTAACGACCGGGGGCTAATCACGGGATCATGTCGGTCCGCCCAGACCCAGTGCGTGACGCTATGCCGTCCAGTGATGACCCCGTGGCGCGGGCCGAAGCCGCGCGCGTGAGGGCGGAGGCGCGGCTGACCGGGACGATCGCGGACTATTTTCTGGATGCCGATGCGCGGCTGGACGACCGGACGCGGCTCATGCTGGCGCACGTGCTCGGCGCGATCGTCGGTGCGATCGAGTGGGACATTCGTCGTCATGCCGCACGGTTGCTCGCGGGGAACGGCGCAACGCGGGCGGGGGAAGACATCCTCAAGGCCGGAGCCGGGACCGTCGTCGAGCGGCTGACGCGCGCGGGACTGCTGCGCGACGAAGAACTCATGGACGAGTTGATCGCGCGCGTTCGCCACGATCTTATCGCGGCATCGCTCCCGGTCGAGGTGGCGGAGCCCGACGAAGCGAGCCTGCTCGTGCGGTTGGCCGGAGTCCCCGACAGCGTCGTCGCGTCGGCGGCCTCCGCTTTGCTCGCCGCGGAAAGCCGGCGCCGCGTCGCCAACGAACAGGGCTCGGCGGGGGGCAGCGAACTGCCGGCCGAACTCCACCACCGTCTTGTCTGGTGGGTAGCCGCCGCGATCCGCGACGGCTTGCGGCGAACGACGCGCGAGACCGACCGCGCGATCACCGATGCCGCGCAGCGCAGCCTGGCCGCGCACGACGAAGGCGAACGGCCGGATGCTGTCGCGACCCGGTTGGCAGGAGCGCTCGATGCACGGCCCAATGAACTGGCGGCGGTGCTCGTCGAAGCGATCGGGGATCGGCGATTGTCGCTATTCGTGGCGGTGCTGGCGCATGCGCTGGGCATCGCGTTCGATCAGGCCCGGTCGATCACGCTGGAGCCCGATGGCGATCGACTGTGGCTCGCGTTGCGCGCGATCGACATGGATCGGCCGACGATCGCCAGGATCGGCCTCGCGCTCTCGGAGGCGGATCCGCGGCGCAATATCGAGCAGTTCGCCGATGCCCTGGATGCGATCGTTTCGGTCGCCGTCGAGGACGCGCGCGCTTCGCTTGCCCCGCTAGCGCTCAACCGCGATTTCCGCGTGGCGTTGCGCGCGTTGGCGCGTACGGATCGGCGATGAGCGTGTTCGATCCCTCGACCGAAAGCCCGATCGCGCACGCCATCGTCGCGCCTGACGGCACGCTGTCGTTTGCCGATCCCGCACTGATCGCGCTCAACCAGCGGGCAGGGGGCATGCGTGGCGCGCCACTCGCGGTACCGCAGCTCGCGACGATCGTGCGTCTTGCCCGGCGGCTGGGCATCGTCGTCTCGCGCGGCGTGGTGGTCGCGGACGACGAAACCGACGTTGATCTGTGGGTGCGCGCGCAACCGGACGGCGACAATGTACGGCTGACGGTCAGCGGCTGGCGCGAAGTAGCGGCCTGGCGGCCGACCCGGCCTTCGCCGGGTGCGCAAATCGATGTCCTCGACGGCGATACCGAATGGCGCTGGGAAACCGATGCGGCGCTGCGGCTGACGTTCGTGACGCTGGATGCCGGGCCACGGCACGGGTTCGATGCGTTCGCGCTCCTCGGCCAGCCACTGACCGCGATGTTCTCGCTCGATACAGGATCGGACGGCGCGTTGCCGATCCTCGATTCGCTGGCACGACGCCGCGCGATGACCGCGCAACCCGCGCGGTTGCGCAATTCGGGTCGCGCGGTGACGTTGACCGCCAATATCCGCCAGGATGCTGTGGGCGAATTCGCAGGGTTCGTCGGCATCGCGCGAATGGCAGTGGAGGACAACGCCCCGCCGGTATCGACTGAGACGCTGTCGCCGACCTTCACGACTGGGCTCGACAAGGCCTTGCGTATCCCGCTCGCGCGGATCGTCGCCAACGCGGACAGCATCAACGCGCAAGCCGATGGCCCCGTGCAGCACGACTATGTCGATTACGCAGCGGACATCGCCAGCGCGGGTCGCCACCTACTCGAACTCGTCGACGATCTGGTCGATCTGCAGGCGGTGGAGCGGGCGGACTTCGCGCTCGCGCCCGAGCCGATCGATCTTGCGGACGTCGCTCGTCGTGCCGCTGGGCTGCTGACGGTACGGGCCACCAATGCCGACGTCACGATCGTGCGGCCTGCTATGGACGTAAGGACGCCGGCGCTCGGCGATTTCCGGCGTGTGCTGCAGATCCTGGTGAACCTCGTCGGCAACGCGGTCCGCTATTCGCCGCCCGGGTCGTACGTCAAGGTCTCCGTCTCGCGGACAGATTCACAGGCGACGGTCGTGGTCGCGGATCAGGGTAAGGGCGTTGCTCCGGAGGACCAGGTACGGATTTTCGAGAAGTTCGAGCGCGTCGATCCGTCGGAGGCCGGCGGCAATGGGCTCGGCCTGTACATCGCGCGCCGTCTGGCGCGGGCGATGCAGGGGGATCTCACGGTCGAGAGCGCTCCCGGCGAAGGCGCGCGGTTCGTGCTGACCTTACCGGCGGATCCGGCGCGCCGCGAGGATCAGCGCTAAGCCGAGCGCGGCGAGGATCGCGCCGCGATCCGCCCAAGGCCGCTGATCGAGCATGAAGCTCGATTGCGGCCAATGGACGTAGCCGAGGCCCTGGCCGATCCAGAGCAGCCCCATCAGCGCGCAGAGCGTGCCGACGACGAACAGGATCGGCCGGAGCGTTTTCATCAGCGTGACGCCATCGGGACGTAGTCGCGCGCGGTCGGGCCGCTGTAGAGCTGGCGCGGGCGGCCGATCTTCTGGTCGGGATCGGTGATCATCTCGTTCCACTGCGCGACCCAGCCGACCGTGCGGGCAAGCGCGAAGAGGACAGTGAACATCGAGGTCGGGAAGCCGATCGCCGACAGGATCACGCCCGAATAGAAATCGACGTTCGGGAACAGCTTCTTCTCGATGAAGTACGGATCGCTCAGCGCGAGGCGCTCGAGTTCGATCGCGACATCGAACACGGGGTCGGTGACGCCCAGTTCGCCGAGCACTTCCTTGACGGTCGTCTGCATCACGGCCGCGCGGGGATCGTAGTTCTTGTAGACGCGGTGACCGAAGCCCATCAGGCGGAACGGATCGTTCTTGTCCTTCGCGCGGGCGATATACTCGGGGATGCGGTCGACCGTGCCGATCTCATGCAGCATGTTCAGCGCGGCTTCGTTCGCGCCGCCGTGTGCGGGGCCCCACAGGCAGGCGATGCCGGCCGCGATGCACGCGAACGGGTTGGCGCCCGACGAGCCGGCGAGACGGACGGTCGAGGTCGAGGCGTTCTGCTCGTGATCGGCGTGGAGGATGAAGATGCGGTCCATCGCCTTTTCGACGATCGGGTTCACGACATACTTCTCGGCCGGCACGCCGAACGTCATGCGCAGGAAATTGCCGGTGTAGCTCAGCGTGTTGTCCGGATAGACGAACGGCTGGCCGACGCTGTACTTGTACGCCATCGCGGCGATCGTCGGCATCTTCGCGATCAGGCGGTGCGACGCGATGACGCGCTGCGCCGGATCGTGGATGTCGGTCGAGTCGTGATAGAAGGCCGACAGCGCGCCGACGACACCGCACAGGATCGCCATCGGATGCGCATCGCGACGGAAGCCACGGAAGAACTGCGCGAGCTGCTCGTGGACCATCGTGTGGCGGGTGATCGTGTTGGAGAAGTTCGCCAGCTCGTCTTCGCTCGGCAGTTCGCCGTTGAGCAGCAGATAGGCGACTTCCATGAAGTTCGACTGCTCGGCCAGTTCGCCGATCGTGTAGCCGCGATGTAGCAGCGTGCCTGCGTCACCATCGATATAGGTCAGCTTCGACTGGCACGATGCCGTCGACGTGAAGCCCGGATCATAGGTGAAATTATCCGTCTGCGCGTACAGCTTGCGGATATCGATGACATCGGGCCCGACCGTACCGGACATTACCGGATAATCGAAATCCTTGCCGTCGACCTTGAGGGTTGCGGTCTCGCTCATGCTTGTATCCTTCCTCGAAATCTTATCAGCTAGCCATCCGGTCGGCGATCCGACCGAGGCTTTCGTCGCGCCCGAGCAGGTCGAGCACGTCGAAGATCCCCGGCGACGTCTTGCGCCCGGTCAGCGCGGCGCGAAGCGGCTGTGCGACCTGCCCGAGTTTGACGCCTCGAGCTTCGGCCACGCGCCGTACCGCGCCTTCGAGCGCCTCCGTATCCCACGTGGCGAGCGCGTCAAGTTCGGCATGGGCATTGACCAAAATTGCACTCGCTTCACCCTGCAAAAGGCTCGCTGCGGCGTCGTCCATCGCCAGCGGACGCTGGCTGAACAGGAAATTCGACCCTTCGGCCAGCTCGTTCAGGTTTGCGGCACGTGGCTTCAGGACGGGCATCGCGCGAGTCAGAAGATCGAGTCCGCCATCCGGTAGCCCGTGGCCGAGCCGATCGGCCGCAAGCTGCGCCAGCCGCGCGTCGTCGGCTTCGCGGATATAATGGCCGTTGAGGTTCTCGAGCTTCTTCAGGTCGAAGCGCGACGGCGACTTGCCGACGCCCGACAGGTCGAACCATTCGACCGCCTGATCGCGGCTGATGATCTCGTCGTCGCCGTGACCCCAGCCGAGCCGGAGCAGGTAATTGTCGAACGCCTCGGGCAGGATGCCCATTTCGTCGCGATACGCTTCGATGCCGACCGCGCCGTGACGCTTCGACAGCTTGGCGCCGTCGGGCCCGTGGATCAGCGGGATGTGCGCGTAGATCGGCTCGGGCCAGTTCATCGCGCGGTAGATCGGCAGCTGGCGGAACGCGTTGTTGAGGTGATCGTCGCCGCGGATGACGTGCGTCACGCCCATGTCGTGATCGTCAACGACGACCGCGAGCATGTAGGTCGGCGTGCCGTCGGAACGGAGCAGGACGAGGTCGTCGATCTCTTCGTTCTTGACGGTCACCGAGCCCTGCACGCGGTCCTCGATCGTGACGGCTCCTTCCTGCGGTGCGCGCAAGCGGACGACATGGGGAAGGTTCGGTGCTTCGCTTTCAGGGCGATCGCGCCACGGGCTGCGGATGCGCAAGGGTTTCTTCGCGGCCTGCGCCTCGGCGCGCATCGCGGCGATTTCCTCGGCGGTCATGTAGCAGCGATAGGCGTGGCCGTTCGCGACCATCTCGTGCGCGACCTGCGCATGGCGCTTGGCGCCGGCGAACTGCAAGACGACGTCGCCGTCCCAGTCGAGGCCGAGCCAGCGCATGCCGTCGATGATCGCGTCGATCGCCGGTTGAGTCGAGCGGACCCGGTCGGTATCCTCGATCCGCAGCAGGAATTTGCCGCCATTTGCTTTCGCGAACAGCCAGTTGAACAGCGCGGTGCGCGCGCCGCCAAGATGCAGGAATCCCGTCGGCGATGGCGCGAAACGGGTAACCACGGGTGCGGCCGAATTGTCGGTGCCCGTATCAGATATTGCGCCCAACCGCGGGTGCTCCCAGACTGTAAAAACGATGGCCGGATCAGCCGTTGCCGCCCCTAGCATGCGTCCTTGGCGGCGACAAATAGGCGTGCCGCCCTGGATGGCGGGCACGGGCCTGGCGATCGAACGCTGGCTGGAGGCGGAGCGCGACCAATTGGTCTTGTGGCTGCCGGTGATGCTGGGGGGTGGGATCGCCTTGTGGTTCGCGCTGCCCGACCCGGCGGCGTGGCGACTGGCGATTCTCGTGCTCGTGGCGAGCGGGCTGGCGTGTCTCGCGGTGGGACAAGGCGGGCGGGCCACGCGGGTATTGGCGGTTGGCACGCTGACCGCGGCGCTGGGGCTTGCGCTGATCTGGCTCCGATCGGAGACGGTCGCGGCACCGGTGTTGGCCGGGCCGACGATCACCAGCTTTTCGGCAAAGGTGGAGGCGATCGAGCCGCTGGTCGCGCGGAAACTCGTGCGGTTGACGTTGCTGCCGGTCGGGGCGGGGGCGGACACCGATGGGCAATCCGTCGCCTTGCCGCATCGAATCCGCGTCAATCTGGCGGAGGCGGATGCGCCGACGGTTCTGGGGACTGGCGCGATCGTTCGCCTCCGAGCGCGGTTGATGCCACCGCCTTTGCCTGCGGTGCCAGGGGCGTACGACTTCGCCCGTGTCGCTTGGTTCGGTGGGATCGGCGCAACCGGGCGCGGCTTCGCACCGGTGGTCGTCGCGACCCCGAGCGAATCCGGCGCAGGCATCCGCGTCGCGCTGTCGCATCATATCGTGACTCGCCTCGACGGCAGCGCGGGTGGGATCGCCGCCGCGCTTGCAACGGGTGACGTCGGCGCGATCACCGAGGAGGATTCGGAGGCGATGCGCCGGGCGGGGCTCGCGCACCTGCTGTCGGTCAGCGGATTGCACATCACCGCGGCGGTGGCAGCGACGATGCTGATCGTGATGCGGCTGTTGGCGCTCAGTCCTTGGCTGGCGTTGCATGCGCGGTTGCCGTTGATCGCGGCGCTGTCGGGGGCGGCCGCGGCGATCGGCTATACGCTGCTGACGGGAAGCCAGGTGCCGACGATCCGATCATGCGTGGCGGCGTTGCTGGTACTGGCGGCGCTGGCGATGGGGCGGGAGGCGATGACGTTGCGGCTCGTCGCGGCGGGGGCGATGTGCGTGATGCTGGTGCTGCCCGAGTCCGCGGCCGGGCCGAGCTTCCAGCTGTCGTTCGCGGCGATCACCGCGATCATGGCGTTTCACGAGCATCCCGCGATCCGGACCTTCTTCGGTCCGCATGACGAGGGGCGCAGTCGAAAGCTGGGACGGAACGTCGCATCGCTCTTGCTGACCGGGTTGCTGGTCGAGGTCGCGCTGATGCCGATCGCGGTCTTTCATTTCCACAAATCCGGGCTGTACGGCGCGTTCGCCAATATCGTCGCGATACCGCTGACGACGTTCGTCGTGATGCCGCTGGAGGCGCTGGCGTTGCTGCTCGATGCCGGCGGGTTGGGCGCGCCGGTCTGGTGGCTGGTGCAGAAGTCGCTCGATGCGCTGTTGTCGCTGGCGCATCACGTGGCCGATGCGCCGGGATCGGTGCGGTCGCTGCCGGCGATGCCGAGTGCGGCATTCGCGCTGATGGTGGTCGGTGGGATCTGGATCGCGCTGTGGCGGACGCGGTGGCGGCGGCTCGGCGTGGTGCCGCTCGTTGTCGGGGCGATCTGGGCGCTGACTACGCCGCCGCCGGATATTCTGGTGACCGGGGACGGGCGGCATGTCGCGGTGCGGACCGCGGCAGGACTGGCGATGCTCCGCGACCGGGCGGGCGATTACACGCGGAGCATGCTCGCCGAGAATGGCGGGGTCGACGGCGAACCGCTGTTCCTTGCCGATCAGCCCGATGCGCGGTGCAGTCGCGATCTTTGCATGACGGATATCGTCGGCGGGGGGCGGACGTGGCGGGTCCTGGCGACGCGCAGTGCTTACATGGTGCCGGTCGCCGAGTTGATCGCGGCGTGCCGGGATGCCGATGTGGTGGTCAGCGAACGGGGCTTGCCCAAACGGTGCGTGCCGCGGTGGTTGCGGCTCGACCGGCGGACGCTGCAACGGACGGGAGGGGTGGCGCTGACGCTGGGGAGTGGTCGAGTCGTCACCGTCCTTTCGCCGAGCGATCGCCACCCTTGGCGCGATCCGCCGACGCTTCCGCGGACCCTCACGGTGAACAAAGAATGGCATTCGCGGCGGCAACACGTGCCTTGGTTGAGGACGACGCAGCAACGTTCGGGCGACTGGTAGTGGAGGCTGATGGGGCTAGGGGAATCGTGCGCCCGGTCTGGGGTATATGCCGAGCTTCCCTCTTGGCGAGCGTTGAGCGCTTCACTGGAATATCCCAGCGTTCGCTGGGATGACGGTTGGGGGGGCTCTCCTATTTCGGAAATGTACCTCCCCGGCGCAGGTCTGGGTTCAGTTGGTAAGGTCGACGTAATGCAGAACTACGCTTCGTTACTGAAGTCCCGCAAACGAGCCCCAACCCGCGCCAAGAAGTGCTAGTTTGGAGATTCACGCACGGTAACTGTTCGGGCTCAGTAGTCAGGCTGGCTGGTAGGACGGGCGACGTGCCAGCCGGCCAAGCCAACCCATCCCATCCAGCCCAAAGCTTAGTCGTAGCGGCGGAGGATGCCGGAGAGCTTGCCTTGCACGCGAACCTGGGCGGGCGAGTAGCGTTGGGGATCGTAGGCGCGATTGGCAGGGTCGAGGCGGACCATGGCGCCTTCGCGGCGGAAGTATTTGAGCGTGGCTTCGCTGTCCTCAATCAGCGCAACGACGATCTCGCCGTCGCGGGCGGTTTCGGTGCGGCGGATGAGCGCATAGTCGCCGTCGAGGATGCCGGCCTCGACCATCGAGTCGCCGGACACTTCGAGCGCGTAGTGTTCGCCCGACCCGAGCAGCGCGGCGGGGACGGCGAGCATCGTGCTGCCCTCGAACGCCTCGATCGGGACGCCGGCGGCGATGCGGCCGTGCAGCGGGATCTCGATCACGTCGTTGGCAGGCTGTGGCGTTGCCGCAGCCTTCACGTTCGACGCCTTGGTCGGGACCTTCTTCTCCGCACGCTCGGGCATGCGCAGCACTTCAAGCGCGCGCGCGCGATTGGGCAGGCGGCGGATGAAATTGCGTTCCTCGAGCGCGCTGATCAGGCGGTGGACGCCCGACTTCGACTTGAGGTCGAGCGCATCCTTCATCTCCTCGAACGACGGCGAGACGCCGGTTTCGTTGAGGCGATCGTTGATGAAGCAGACGAGTTCGTGCTGCTTGCGCGTGAGCATGGCGGTTCTCCGTCCGGAACAGACGCAGAACTTCTATGGAACATAATTAACGCCGTCAAGCGATCAGATCAGGCGATGATCAGGATTTCCGCCGAGTCGCCTTTGTATGCCACGGACGCGTTCCCGGGACGGACGATCAGGCAGGTCGAGCGGGCGAGCGTGAGCAGCATCGAACTGTCCTGGATCGTCGAGGCATAGGCCCGGCCGTCGCGCAGTTCGGCGCGGAGATAATCGGTACGCGCATTGTTCGCGGGCAGGTCTTCGCCGAGCAGCGCGTGCGTCGTCTGCGGCAGGGGATCGCGCGCGCCGGCCATGTGCGCGACGACCGGCTTCACGAACAATGTCGCGGTGACGAACGCGGAGACGGGGTTGCCGGGCAGGCCGAGCACCATCATCCCGCCGATCCTTCCGGCCATCATCGGCTTGCCGGGGCGCAATGCGATCCGCCAGAAGTCGATGGTGCCGCCTGCGGCTTCGATCGCCGGGCGGACGAGGTCGTGATCGCCGACCGACGCGCCACCGGTGGTGACGAGCAGGTCTGCCTCGACGCTGGCGAACGCGTCGCGCAGGACGTCGAGCCGGTCGGGAAGGATGCCGAGGTCGATGATGTCGACGGGCATGTCGGCGAGCATCGCGGCAAGCATGATGCCGTTCGATTCTGGCAGCGCGACGCCGTCGGTGGCCGAGCCGGGGGGGACGAGTTCGTCGCCGGTCGCGGCGACCGCGACGCGGACGCGGCGGTTGACGGTCAGGCTGCCATGCCCGCCGGTCGCGGCGACGGCGATGCGTGCGGGGCTCAGACGGTCTCCGGCGGCGATCAGGCGAGTGCCGGTGGAGAAATCGAGGCCCTTGCGGCGGGTGTTGCGGCCAAGCGTCGGCGGGCCTTCGCCGGCCAGGATCAGGGTGGCGCCGTCGCGCGCCGCCTCTTCCTGGACCATGACGCTGTCGGCGCCGTCGGGCATCGCGGCGCCGGTGAAGATGCGGGTGGCTTGGGCCGGCCCGACGATGCCCGCGAACGGGCGGCCGGCGGCGCTTTCGCCGATCACCGTCCACGGTCCGGGCAGGTCGGCGAAGCGGATCGCATAGCCGTCCATTGCCGAGAGATCGGCCGCTGGCTGCGTGCGGCGGGCGAGGATGTCGTCTGTGGCCCAGCGACCGGCGGCGTCGCGCAGGGGGACGGTTTCGCTGTCGACGCGCGGAGCCATGTCGAACAGGCGAGCTTGCGCCTCGGCGACGGGGAGGAGGGCGGTCATGCGAGAAACCCCGGTTTTGCGTGGGTTTGGCGAGTGAAGTATAGAAAGTATAGACGCTGGAAGCGGTTTTGCGAGCGTGTGGTCTGGCGCTCGCTGGCGGGGCTTAGCGGGAGCGTGGCGGGGTGCGTCGACATGGGTTCGCCTTGCCACGGGATTGGCGTGTAGGACAGTTGGATATTGGGGGAATGGCGCTCCGTCCTTGCCCAGGGTGGTTCGACATTCGCCGCGCGGGGTCGAGACAG
>JAYVRZ010000111.1:0-9214 GCA_043775965.1 Sphingomonas sp. | reverse complement strand
GGGGGGCTTGTAAAACCCCCCCCCCCCGCGCTCGGTTTGACCATCTAGAAGGATCCGGATCATGAAGCGTTTTCTCGGTACGGCTGTGTTGATCGCCGCCACGTGCCTGTCAGCCGCCACCCCCGCCGTCGCGCAGTCGCAGGCCGACGACGCCCGTTTCGCCGCCGCCCAGGCGCGGCTCGACAGCGAATTGCAGATTTTCCGTACGGAATTCGATCGCTACCAGTCGGTTCGCGGCACGCGCGGCGGGTATGCGCCGCAAGGTGGGTACGCGCCCCAGAACGGATACCGCCAGGCGCCGGACCGCAGCGGCAATTACCAGGAGGCCTATCCCGACGAGCGTGACGAGGGCAATTACGATCCCTCGCGCTATTACCGCGCCGGGCCGAACTACCAGGAGCGCACGCTGTCGACCAACGACCGCGTCTATGCCGGGCAGGATGGCAAATATTATTGCAAGCGGAGCGACGGCACGACCGGGCTGATCATCGGCGCCGCGGGTGGCGGTATCCTCGGCAACGTGATCGATGGCGGCCGCTCGCGGATCGTCGGTTCGCTGCTCGGAGCCGCAGCGGGTGGTCTCGCCGGCCGCGCGATCGATCAGAACAACAGCCAGGTCCGCTGCCGCTGATCCGCGCCTGGCTAATCCTCCCCCGCCAGGGGGAGGTGTCGCCGAAGGTGACGGAGGGGGCGGACACGGAACAGGCGTGTCTCTTACTTCCCCTCCGTCAGGCTGACGCCTGCCACCTCCCCTTGGCGGGGGAAGATTGCAGTTGTTTACTTCGCCGGCCCCACCAGCTTCTGCGTAAAGTACGTCATCTGCAACGCCTGCAGCCGAGCCCCCTGCTCGATATCCGCGTCACCCGAATGGCCACCCGCGGTATCCTCGTAGAACAGATACGGCAGCCCGTATTCCTTCAACCGTGCCGCAAATTTCCGCGCATGCTGCGGCCCCACCCGGTCGTCCTTGGTGGTCGTCCAGATATACGGCTCCGGATACGCGACCCCCTTCCTGATGTTCTGATAGGGCGAGATCGTCTCGAGGAACGCCTTCTCCGCGGGCACCGTCACACTGCCATACTCGTCGACCCACGACGCTCCCGCCGCGATCCCTTCGTAGCGGATCATGTCGAGCAACGGCACCTGGATCGTCACCGCCTTCCACAGATCGGGGTGCTGGTTGAACTCGACGCCCATCAGCAGTCCGCCGTTCGACCCGCCATAGATGCCGAGCTTGGCCGGGCTCGTCAGCTTGCGCGCGAACAGGTCCTTCGCGACCGCCGCGAAGTCGTCATAGATCACCTGCCGCTTCGTCTTGCGTCCCGCGTCATGCCACTTGGGCCCGAACTCGCCGCCGCCGCGGATATTGGCGAGGACATAAGAGCCACCCCGCTCCAACCACAACTTGCCGGTGCTCCCCGAATAGCTCGGCGTCATCGACACTTCGAAGCCACCATAGGCGGTCATGATCGTCGGCGTGGTCCCGTCGAGCGCGATGCCCTTCTTGTGCACCACGAAATACGGCACCTTCGTCCCATCGGTCGAGGTGGCCTCGAACTGCTCGACGACGTCGTTCGACGCATCGAACTTCGCCGGCAGCGTCTTGATCGCTTTCGGCGCGGCGCCCGCCGCCGCATCCAGCGCGTAGAGCGAGGTCGGCGTCAGGAACCCGGTCACCGTCAGATACGCGTCGTCGCTGCGATCGGTCGTGCTCACGACATCGATCGAGGCGTTGTCGGGCAGCGAGATCGGCGTGGCGGCCCAGCCCCCCGACCCGTGCGAATAGACCGAGGCGCGCCCGCGGACGTTGTCCGACACCACCAGCAACAGCTTAGATCTGGTCAGCCCCATCCCGTCGACCGACTGGCGCGGCCCCGGCGCGAACACGATCGTCGGGTCGATCTTCCCACGCTCGATATCGGCCAGCGGCACGGAGGCGATCGCGCCCTCGGGGATCTTGCCCCACGGATCGCTGGTCGAGAACATTACCTGTCCGTCGATCATGCCAACCGGAAACGTCCGGTCGGGCAATGCGAGCGGCTGCGTGCCCTTCGGCGTCCAGATCAGCTTGTCCGCGCCGAAGAACGTCTTCCGCCGCTGGATCACCACCAGCTGGTTGCCCTTCTCGTCGGTCAGCACGTTCGCCGCGGTGCCACCCTGGTCGGTCGCAGCGCCGCGGTACACCTCGGTCGCGGCGGTCAGCGGCTGGCCCCGCTTCAGCTGCTTCATCACGAACGCATAGCCCGACTGGGTGGTCGTCCCCGCACCCCAGTCCCGCGCGACCAGCAGCGTATCCTTGTCGACCCAGCTCGCGTCCTGCTTCGACTTCGGCAGCAGGAAGCCGTTCGCGACGAACGCGCCCGTCGACAGGTCGAACTCGCGATACGTCACCGCATCCTCGCCGCCCTCGGACAGCGCGACCAGGCACAGCCGCTGCTCGGGCTCGAGGCAGGTCGAACCCTTCCACACCCATTGCTTACCCTCGGCCTTGCCCAGCGCATCGAGATCGAGCGCGATCGTCCAGTTCGGCGTCGCCGACGCGTAATCCGCCGCGCTGGTCCAGCGCCACAGCCCGTGCGGATGGTCGGCATCGCGCCAGAAATTATAAATCCGCCCGAACATCTGGTTCGGCATCGGGATGCGATCCTTGGCCGAAGCGATCGCCAGCGCCTCGGCGTAAAAGGTCTTGTAGCGCGGATCGTTCTGGAGCCGCGGCAGCGTCTTGGCATTCTCCGCCTCGACCCAGGCGAGCGGCTTCGCGCCATCCTTGTCCTCGAGCCAGATATACGGGTCGGCAGCGGTCACGGCGGCAGTATCGGTCTTCGTCATCGCCGAGACTTGGGCAAGCGCGGTGCCACTCGCAAGGGCCGTGCTTCCGGCCAGGATCGCTGCCGTCACCACCGAAGCCAATACCCGCATCGTCGTATCTCCCTGATTTGCTTGGCGAGCTCCATGCCGGGGTCTATCGAGGTCCGCAATGCAACCGGACCAGATATCGGCGGCCGACGGCCTGCCCAAGCCACGCCGCTTCATCGCCATCGCCGCGATCTCTGCGGGCACCGCGCTGACCATCATCGACGGTGGCGTCGCGACCGTGGCGCTGCCGACCATCGCGCGCGACCTGAACGTCGGCAGCAGCGCGGTGGTGACCGTCGTGACCGTCTACCAGCTGATCCTGGCGATGGCGCTGCTCCCCTTCTCGGGGCTCGGCGACCGTATCGGGCTCAAGCGGATGTACCAATATGGCCAGCTGATCTTCACGATCGCGACGATCCTGTGCTTCTTCGCCAAGAGCCTGCCGTTCCTCCTCGTCGTCCGAGCCGCGCAGGCCCTTGGCGCGGCGGCTGCGCTCAGCGTCTCGTCGGCGCTGATCCGCTCGATCTATCCAGCGAAGCAGCTCGGCCGCGGGCTCGGGATCAACTCGGTGGTGGTGTCGAGTTCGGCCGCACTCGCGCCGACGATCGGGGGGCTCGTGCTCGCGATCGCGCCATGGCCCTGGGTGTTCGCCAGCGCAGTGCCGTTCGCGATCGCCAGCCTGGTATTGGGGCGCGCGTTGCCCGAACCGCGCAAGCACGACCAGCCGTTCGACGTGCTCGGCGCGGTCATGTGCGCGGCGATGATCGGCCTCATCATCGGCGGGGCGGAGAGCGCGGTGCACGGCGACAGCCCGATCGTGTCCGCTGCGATCGTGCTGACGGGCGTCGTGATCGGCTGGTTCTTCGTGAAGCGCGAACAGGGTGAGGCCAAGCCGATCCTGCCGATCGACCTGCTCGCGCGCCCCGTGCTCGCACTGTCGGCGATCGGTGCCTATACCGCGTTCATCGCGCAGATGACGCTGCTGCTGTCGACGCCCTTCCGCCTGACGCACGCTTACGGCTTTTCCGCTGCGGAAGTCGGCGCCGCGATCGCGCCGTGGCCGCTGGCCAACATGTTCGTGGCGCCATTGTCGGGCTGGTTGTCGGATCGCTATCCGGCCGGGCTGCTCGGCGGGATCGGCATGGGCATCTCGATCTGTGCGCTGCTCCTGATCGCCTTCATGCCGGTCGATCCGAGCTATTTCGACATCGCCTGGCGGATGGCGTTGTGTGGGTCGGGGTTCGGCATGTTCATGGCGCCCAACGCGCGCCTGATCATCGGGTCCGCGCCGAGGGAGCGGGCGGCGGCGGCCGGGGGGCTGGTTTCGACGGTCCGCCTGGTGGGGCAGACGACCGGGGCGACCGTCGTGGCGGCCTTGCTCGCCGTCGGCGTCGGCGCGGGCATGACCCCGCCCCTCGTCGCAGCCGGCCTCGCGCTGGTGGCAGGCCTGTGCAGCCTGTCCCGCCTCCGCCCCTCGATCCGCAACCCGCCGACCGAAGAGACGCAGGACGTTCAGCCCGCCTCGCAAGCGCGCTGACCCTACTCCCTCTCCCCTCCGGGGAGAGGGTCGGGGTGAGGGGCAGCCCCAAACGCCGCGTTGCTCGTCACCCTCACCCCAGCCGCTCCCCGCAGGGGAGAGGAAGCCGAAGAAGAGTGTTCACCCGCGAAGGCGGGTGCCCAGCCTGTGTCCCCGCCTTAGCGGGGACACACGCTTTTGGTTTGAAACGACCTCGCCCGAAAAGATCTCCACCCCGGCGGAGGCCGGGGCCCAGTTGGAAAGGTCGGCGTGACGGAGGGCCGCGCGTCGTCAGCAACGTTCCCCAACTGGGCCCCGGCCTCCGCCGGGGAAGTCCAGAGGACAGGATCATTTTGAGGGCCGGCGTCGTGCCGCAGCGAACGCCCAACCTCAAAACGCCGCCGTCGCCTTGGCCTCACCCATCATAGCCGCCCTGACCAAGGGAATCGGCGGCCCACCATAACTCAGGAACTGGTCGTGGAACGCCTTCCACGCCTTCCGTCCGCCCCGCGTCGCGGTCCAGTCCGCCCTCAGCTTGCGGATCATCAGCTTGCCCATCGTATAGTTCAGATACGCCGGGTCATACGTTCCCCGCGCCGCCTGCTGCCGTGCGGTACCCTCGTCCTGATAGCATTCGTCGACGAACATCCGCTGCGACTGCGCCTGCGTCATACCCTTCGCATGCATGCGTATCGCCGACAGATACCGGCAGTCGCGCAGCAACGCGTTCGAGACCTGCCCGATATGCGTCTCCGCGCCATCGGGACCGGGGCCCGCATACAGCCCCGCCTCGTACATCATCTCCTCGGCATAATGCGCCCACCCTTCGGCAAACGCATAGCCGACGAACAGCCGCCCGAAGAGCGATGGCGACCGGTTGGCGTGCAGGAACTGGACGAAATGCCCCGGCATCACCTCGTGCACCGCCGTGAACAGCAGATCGTCGACGCCCGGAACGAACGCTTCCTGAACGGCCTTCGTCCACGCAGGGTCGGGCGGCGAAATGTAGAAGATCGACGGCACACCCTTCTCGAACGGCCCCGGCGGATCGATATAGGCGGAATTCTGCCGGTTATACGGCGGACTCTCCTCGACCAGCGCGGTTTCGGTGCCGGGAATGGTAAGCAGATCGTGCGCGATCACGAACTTGCGCAAGTCCGGTATGTCCCGCCGCGCCTCCGCGACCGGGCCATCGGCCGGCTTGTCCGCGTCCATCTTCGCCATGCAGGCCGGGATCGACGTGCCGGGCGCGAACACCCCGCATGCCTGCGCCAGCGCCGCTTGGTTGCGCTTGAGGTCGGCAACACCCGCCGCCTCCAACTGGGCGAGCGGCGTATCGACGCCCTCGGTCATCGCCAGCATCCGCGAGAATCTGTCCGCCCCCAGCGCGAAATCCTGCGTCGCGGTCGCGCGCTGCCCCTCGGTCCACGTCCCCAGATCGCGCATCGCCTTCGACGCCGCCTGCGCCGCCTCGCTCAGCCGCTTCTGCGCCGCCGCATCCTTCACCTCCGCGAACGCCTTCACCGCGTCGCCTGCATAATAGTCCGCGAAGCCGTTGAACGCTGCCGTCCCGTAATTGACGTAGCTCAGTGGCATCGGCGTCTTGAGGTTCGCCTTGATGTTGCCCGCCGCCGCCGGGATCTTCTGCAGGAACGCGGTCAGCGCCTTCATCCGCGTCGGCGCATCGGCATAGTTGCGCGCGATATACACGTTCGGGTCGAGCCCCGCGCCGACGTGCCAGGCCGGGTTGCGATGCGGCTGGTCGGCATCCTCCAGCCAGAACAGCTTACCCTTGGCGACCTGTACCAGGTAATCGCGCTCGAACGCCTCGTCTGGCTTCAAGCCCTTGAACGTGCCCGCCTGGTCGATCGACGCACGCAGGAAATCCGCCTGTTGCCTCAGCCCGGCCGCACTCCAGTCGCCAAGTCCCCCATCATATTCGTGCTTGCCCTGGTACACCGCGTTCGCCGGATCGATCTTGAACCAGCTCTCGATGAAGCCATCGCGAAACCCCGCCCAGTCGCGTGTCGCCGCCTGCGTCGCCTGCGGCGCGGCACCTCGCGCGATAGGTGCGGTTCGTGCCGGCGCGCTTGCCCCCAACGTCAGCGCAGCGCCGATCGCGGTTGCCGTCGCCAAAAGTCCGATCCGCATCCCGTCACCAATTCCGATTCGTGCTCGGGTCATGCTGCCACCCGAACGCCCGACACGCCAGAGCGCGGAACGGCGCCAACCGTGAGCCGTTGACCCTCCATTCCGCCCCCGAGACTGGAGAACCCCATGCCCTATATAAAAACCCGTGACGGTACGGACATTTACGTCAAGGACTGGGGCACGGGTCGACCCGTCATCCTCACGCACGGCTGGCCGCTCAATGCCGACAGTTGGGACGCGCAGGCGATGGCGCTCGCGCAGGCCGGGTTCCGCGCGATCGCGTATGACCGCCGCGGGTTCGGTCGCTCGGGCCAACCCTGGAGCGGCTACGACTACGACACGCTGACCGACGATCTGGCGGACGTGATGGAAGCCACCGGTGCAAACACCGACGCAACCATCGTCGGCTTCTCGATGGGCGGCGGCGAAATCGCGCGCTACATGAGCCGCTACGACGGCAAGGGCGTGGTCGCCGCGGGCCTCATCGCATCGGTCGTGCCCTACATGCTCAAGACCGACGACAATCCCGACGGCGTCGATGCGGAGACGCTGGCCAGCATCGGTGCGGGCATCGAGGACGACCGCCCCGCGTTCTTCAAGACGTTCCTGCAGCAGTTCTTCGGCGTCGGCTTCATCACCTCGCCGGTCAGCGACGAGATCGTCGACTGGGCCTGGGGCCTAGCGATGCAGGCGGGTCTGCACCCGACGCTCCGGTGCGCGGAGGCATTCGGCCACACCGACTTCCACGCCGACCTCGCCGCATTTCGAGTCCCGACGCTGATCGTGCACGGGACCAGCGACAAGACGGTCCCGATCGACGCCACCGGCCGCGCCGCGGCAAAGGGCATCGCGGGCTCGCAGTTGGTAGAATATGACGGCGCGCCGCACGGGCTGACGATCACCGAAAGCGATCGCTTTACCAACGACCTGCTAACTTTCCTGGGTCGGTAAGTTCTAAATCCTCCCCCGCCAGGGGGAGGTGTCGCCGAAGGTGACGGAGGGGGAGGATGGCGAAACAGAGGTTTCCCTATCCTCCCCCTCCGTCAGGCTAGCGCCTGCCACCCCCCCCTGGCGGGGAAGGATCGAAAACTCAATTCCCCAGCGGGACGATCACCTCGTCCGGATGCGCGACGTTAAGCTCTTTCCGCACCATCTCGTCCACCATGTCCGGGTTCGCATGATCCGGGTTCAGCAACGCCACGCGGTTCTTGAGCACTTCGCGCTTGTGATCGAGCGCGGCATAGTCCTGCTGCCGCTTCGCAAGCTGGCGCTTGTAGTCGCCATACGCGAACATCCCGTTCGGCCCGAGGACGGCGTACGCGCCGAAGAACGCCATCAACGTCAGCCCTAGCGCCGGCCACGCGGCCTTGCGCATCGTCTTCCGCAGCTTGCTGGTCTTCGTCGTCACGCGTGCCATATCGTCCTCCGGTACTCCAGATCGGCCCAATCCTGGACGTATCCGGTGCGTATGCCCTCCATACACCCAACCGTCATTCGCGCGAAGGCGGGAACCCATAAAGGCCAACCTCGCAACAGGAGCACTGCCGTTCGAGGCTATGGGTCCCCGCCTCCGCGGGGATGACGAGGGTTACGACACGGAGGATATGGTTGGAACCTATCAGCCGCCGATCAGGATGTCGCGGCCCGCATAGCGTGCGGCGTCGCCCAGCTCTTCCTCGATGCGGATCAGCTGGTTGTACTTGGCCAACCGGTCCGACCGCGCGAGGCTGCCCGTCTTGATCTGGCCGCAGTTGGTCGCGACCGCCAGATCGGCGATCGTCGAATCCTCGGTCTCGCCCGAGCGGTGCGACATGACGGCGGTGTACTTCGCGCGCTGCGCCATCGACACCGCTTCGAGCGTCTCGGTCAGCGTGCCGATCTGGTTGACCTTCACCAGCAACGAGTTCGCGATGCCCTGGTCGATCCCGCGCTTGAGGCGCTTCGGGTTGGTCACGAACAGATCGTCGCCGACCAGCTGGACCTTGTCGCCGATCAGGTCGGTGAGCGTCTTCCAGCCCTCCCAATCGTCCTCGCCCATGCCGTCCTCGATCGAGAAGATCGGATAGCGACGCGTCAGGTCGGCGAGATACTCGGCCATCTCGCCGCTCTCGAGGATCTTGCCCTCGCCCGAGATGTCGTACTTGCCGTTCTTGTAGAACTCGGTCGCCGCGCAATCGAGCGCGAGCATCACGTCCTCGCCGGGCTTGTAGCCGGCCTTCTCGATGCTCGACATGATGAAGTCGAGCGCCTCGGTGGTGCTGCCGATGTTCGGTGCGAAACCGCCCTCGTCGCCGACGCTTGTCGACAGGCCCTTCTCGCTCAGGCCCTTTTTCAGCGTGTGAAAGATCTCCGAGCCGCAGCGGACCGCCTCGAGGATGTTCGACGCGCCGACCGGCACGATCATGAATTCCTGGAAATCGATCGGGTTGTCGGCATGCTCGCCGCCGTTGATGATGTTCATCATCGGCACCGGCAGCAGATGCGCCTGCACGCCGCCGACATAGCGGTAGAGCGGCAGCCCACGCGCTTCGGCCGCGGCCTTGGCGACCGCGAGGCTGACCCCGAGGATCGCGTTCGCGCCCAGCCGGCCCTTGTTCTCGGTCCCGTCTAGCTCGATCATCGCGCGGTCGAGGTCCGACTGGTCCTCCGCGTCCATCCCGAGCACGGTGTCGGTGATCTCGTCGTTGACCG
>JAYVRZ010000110.1:0-5193 GCA_043775965.1 Sphingomonas sp. | reverse complement strand
TGACCGTCGCGCCCATGCCCATGATTCGCTCGATCATCGCACGGGGCGCCGCCGACCCGCCGATCGTCACCTGCTTGAGATGGCGCGGCGCATCGCCCGACGCGTCCATGTGGCCGAACATCGCGAGCCAGACGGTCGGCACGCCGGCGGAATGCGTCACCTTTTCGTCGTTCATCAGCCGGCAGAGCACCGCGGGATCGTTGACCGCGGCATAGACGACCTTGGCGCCCGACAGCGCGCAGGCGAAGGGGAGCCCCCAGGCGGCGGCGTGGAACATCGGCACGACCGGGAGCACGACCGCGTTGGGCGAGAGATCGAACACCCACGGCGCGACCTCGGCCATCGCGTGGATCATCGTCGAGCGGTGCGTGTAGAGCACGCCCTTCGGATTGCCGGTGGTGCCGCTCGTGTAGCAGAGCATGCACGGCTCGCGCTCGGGGCCTTCGACCCAGCCATAGTCCCCGTCCTCGGCGTCCAGCAGCGCCTGGAAACCGTCCGGGCCCAGGTCATCGAAGCAGATATAGTGACGGATGCTGGTCCATTGCCCGCGGAGGCGATCGACGAGCGGTTGGAACGCCTTGTCGTAGAGCATCACGCGGTCTTCGGCGTGGTTGGCGATGTAGACGAGCTGCTCGTCGAACAGTCGCGGGTTGATCGTGTGGATCACGCCGCCCATGCCGATCGCGCCGTACCAGGCGACGAGGTGATGCGCGTGGTTCATCGCGAGAGTGGCGACCCGGTCGCCGGGCGCTACGCCGAGTTTTTCGAGCGCTTGGGCGAGTTTGCGGGCGTCGCGGGAGATGCCGGCCCAGTTCGTACGAGTCTCGCGACCGTCGACCCAGTAGCTGACGAGCTCTCTCGCGCCATGCTCGCGGGCCGCGTGCTCGATCAGCCTCGGGACACGAAGCTCGAAATCCTGCATTCCACCCAGCATTCTCGCTCTCCCAAGCTGGTTATCCGACCAGAGCGAGCCTCGTTTCCGAGGTCTTCAACTCCACCTTGGCCACATCGTGCAACGACTCGATGTGCTCGACAAGCTCTCCGTCGAGCAGGAAGTCGCGGCCGAGCAGGATGCAGACCTCGCCCTCGGGGGTCGGTGCACGCACGCGGACCTCGCCGCGCGCGCCGCGATGCTCGGCGAGCAGCGAGGCCAGGCCGGCGAACGCGCTCATGTCGGAGATCGTCACGACCACCTGGAAGCGCGCGAGGTTGGCGAGGCCTTCGAACGGCTGGATGCGCTTGATGCTGACGCGGGGCGTGTCCTCGCCGGGCTTGCGGTCGAGCTCGACGGTGATGAGCCCGCAGCCGCCGGCCTTGGCCGCTTCCTCGAGGTCCTTCGAGACCTGTTCGTCGAAGCACGTCGCCATGAACTGGCCGCTGGCGTCGGAGCATTGCGCCATCATGAAGCGCTTGCCGCGCGCGGAGGTGCGATACCGCGCGTCCTCGACCAGCACCGCCATCGTCGCGCCGGCGCGGCTGCCGTCGTCGGGGATGTTGAGCTCGGACAGCGCGGTGTAGGCGCGCGCGCCGTGGCTGTTGGCGATGTGGCGGTGGCGATCGACCGGATGCGCGGAGAAATAGAAACCGAACGCCTCCTTTTCCTGGTCCATGCGCTGGCTGAGCGTCCAGCGCACCGAGGGCGGGAGCTTGATCGCGTCGCCGGCGGGCTCGGCGTCGCCGAACAGGCCGCCCTGCCCGCTGGTCTTCTGCTCGTGCGTGCGCGCGGCGATCGCGAGGATCGTCTCGGCGGTGGCGTGGATGCCGGCGCGGTTGGGCTCGAACGAGTCGAATGCGCCGGCGGCGGCGAGCGTCTCGAGCTGGCGCTTGTTGAGCAGGCGCGGATCGACGCGCTTGGCGAGATCGTCGAGGCCGGCGAACGGGCCGTTCTGGACGCGCTCGATGATGAGCTTCTCCATCGCGCCTTCGCCGACCGATTTCAGCGCACCGAGCGCGTACCGGACGGCGGGGCCATCCTCCTTCACCTCGACGTCGAACTCGGCCTGGCTCGCGTTGATACACGGCGGGAGCGCGGTGATCCCGAGGCGGCGCATGTCGTCGGTGAAGATCGCGAGCTTGTCGGTCTGGTGCAGGTCGTAGCACATCGAGGCCGCGAAGAATTCGTGCGGGTGGTGCGCCTTCAGCCACGCGGTCTGGTACGCCAGCAGCGCATAGGCGGCGGCGTGGCTCTTGTTGAAACCGTAGCCAGCGAACTTGTCGATCAGGTCGAACAGCGCGTTCGCCTCGGCCTTCTTGATGCCGTTGACGGTCAGACAGCCCTCGACGAAGCCCGCGCGCTGCGCGTCCATCTCGGCCTTCACCTTCTTGCCCATCGCGCGGCGCAGCAGATCGGCGCCGCCGAGCGAGAAGCCGGCGAGCACCTGCGCGGCCTGCATCACCTGCTCTTGGTAGACGAAAATCCCGTAGGTCTCCGACAGGATCGGTTCGAGCAAGGGGTGCGGGTAATCGATCGCCTCGGTGCCGTTCTTGCGGCGGCCGAACGACGGGATATTGTCCATCGGGCCCGGTCGATACAGCGACACGAGCGCGATGATGTCGCCGAAATTGGACGGACGGACGGCGGACAGCGTGCGGCGCATGCCCTCCGACTCGAGCTGGAAGACGCCGACCGTGTCGCCCTTCTGGAGCAGCGCGTAGACGCCGGCATCATCCCATTCGAGCGCCTCGAGATCGACCGTCACGCCGCGTTTGGCCAGCAACTGCACCGCCTTCTGCAATACCGACAGCGTCTTCAGCCCGAGGAAATCGAACTTCACGAGGCCCGCGCCCTCGACATATTTCATGTCGAACTGCGTGACGGGCATGTCCGAGCGCGGGTCGCGGTAGAGCGGGACGAGCTGCGCGAGCGGCCGGTCGCCGATCACCACGCCAGCGGCGTGAGTGGAGGAGTGGCGGGGCAATCCTTCCAGTTTCATCGCCAGATCGAGCAGCTTCCGGACGCCGTTGTCGTTGGCATATTCCTTGGCCAGCTCGCCGACGCCGTTGAGCGCGCGCTCCAGCGTCCAGGGATCGGTCGGGTGGTTCGGCACCAGTTTCGCGAGACGATCGATCTGGCCGTAGCTCATCTGCAGCACGCGGCCGGTGTCCTTGAGCACCGCGCGTGCCTTCAGCTTTCCGAAGGTGATGATCTGCGCGACCTGATCGCGGCCGTATTTCTCCTGGACGTAGCGGATCACTTCGCCGCGGCGGGTTTCGCAGAAATCGATGTCGAAATCGGGCATCGACACGCGTTCCGGGTTGAGGAAGCGCTCGAACAGCAGGCCCAATTTGATCGGATCCAGGTCCGTGATCGTCAGCGACCAGGCGACGACCGAGCCGGCGCCCGAACCACGGCCCGGGCCGACCGGAATGTCGTGGTCCTTCGCCCATTTGATGAAGTCCGCGACGATCAGGAAATAGCCGGGGAAGCCCATCTGGACGATCACGTCGACCTCGAACGCGAGGCGCGCGCGGTACACGTCGCGCCAGCCGTCCTCGCCTTCTCCGTGGAGCTCGGTGATGCGGGCGAGGCGCTTCTCCAGACCCGCTTCGGCGTCGTCGCGGAGCAGTTTGGCCTCGCCCTCGATATCGCCGGCGAGGCTGGGGAGGATCGGCTTGCGGTACGGCGCCATCACCGCGCAGCGCTGCGCGACGACAAGCGTGTTCGCGATCGCCTCGGGCAGGTCGGCGAACATCTCGTGCATCATGGCCGCGGGCTTCATCCACGCCTCGGGGCAGCTGCGGATGCGGTCCTCGGTCTCGACATAGGTCGAATGCGCGATGCACAGCATGGCATCGTGTGCATCGCCGAACGCGCTCTCGGTGAAGCAGCACGGGTTGGTCGCGACCAGCGGCAGGTTGCGCGTATAGGCTATGTCGATGAGGTCGGTCTCGGCCGCCATCTCGATCGCGTCGTTGCGGCGCGACAGCTCGATATAGAGGCGGTCGCCGAACAGGCCTTGCAGGCGGTCGAGATAGGCGTTGGCGCGGTCGGGCTGGCCTTCCGCGAACAGCCGGGCGAGGCCGCCCTCGCCGCCCGCCGTCAAGGCGATAAGGCCATCGGTGTGGCGTTCGAGCGCGGCGAAGTCGACATGCGCGGGCATCTCGATCGGGCGGTCGAGATGCGCCATCGAGACGAGCGCACAGAGATTGTCGTAGCCCGTCATGTTCTGCGCGTAGAGCGCGATCCAGTCGAACGGGGTGGCGATACCGTCGGGCATGTCGGGGCGGCTGACGCCGAGCATCACGCCGATGATCGGCTGGACGCCATCCTTCTTCGCGGCGTCCGAATAGGCCATCGCCGCGTAGAGCCCGTTGCGGTCGGTGAGCGCGGCGGCGGGGAAGCCCAATGCGCGCGCTTGTTTGGCGATCGCCTTCGGATCGATCGCGCCGTCGAGCATGGTGTAGCAGGAAAAGACGCGGAGGGGGACGTAACCGGAATGCATCGACCAGAGGTAGGCGCTGCGGCGTGATTCGACCAGCCGGGATGAGTCCAGTCGGAACCGCGGACACGACGAGCCGTTGCGGCGGAGACTTCTGGGAGCATTCTGAATGACCAACGCGAACGGGCGATTTGCCGATACCGAAACCACCGCCGCGGGGACGCCGCGCGCGGGCGCCGGCTGGGGGTGGATCCTGGCGTATGGCGTGCTGTCGGTGGTGCTCGGGATCATGGCGTTCGTGTCGCCGTTTTCCGCGACCTATGCCGCGACTGTGGTGATCGGCGCGTTCCTGATCGCCGCGGGAATCGTGTCGATCGTGTCGGGGTTTGCCGGCAAGGGGCATGAAGGCCGCGGCTATGCGATCGGGTTCGGGCTGGTGTCGCTGGTGATCGGGCTGATCATGGCGTTCGAGCCGGCTACGGGCGCGATATCGCTGACGTTGCTGATTGCGGTTTGGCTTGGTGTGCGGGGTGCGTTGGAGATCGGACTCGGGTCGCGGTTTCGGCGCGGGAAGGGGCTGATGATCGCGCTGGGCGTGGTGAATATCGTGCTGGCGGTTGTGGTTTTGGCGACGTTGCCGTGGTCGGCGCTGACGTTGCCGGGGTATGTGCTGGGGATCAGCTTTTTGTTCGGGGGCGTGGCTTCGGTGTCTTCCGCGCTGGCGCATAAGAAGGGCGCGCCGGCTTTTTCGGTTTGAGCAGCTAGCGTATCCAAGAAAGTTGTTCTCCCGCGAAGGCGGGAGTCCAGTCTGGGC
>JAYVRZ010000109.1:0-12054 GCA_043775965.1 Sphingomonas sp. | reverse complement strand
CCGCCCGCGCCCGTCCATGATCGCGGCGTCGAGCTCGAGCGTGCCGTCATGCGTGAAGACCGCGCCGCGCCCGGAATTGAAGTGCGGATCGTCCTCCAGCACGCGCACCGCGGCCTCGACCGCGTCGAGCGCGCTGCCGCCGCCCGCCAGCACCGCGGACCCGGCGTCGAGCGCGCGGGACAGGCCGGCGCGCGCGCCGGCATCCTGGTCGGGCGAGACCATCTCGGCGTCGAGCTTGCCGGCGCCGCCGTGAATGACGAGGGTCCAGGTCATGATATCGCTTTCGGGCGGAGAGGACGGAGGCCGATCAGCGGGCGCAAAGGTGCGATGCTCCGGCCGATCAGGTAGAAGGCGACGCTGCCGACGATCGTCGCGGCGAGCAGGCAGGCGAACTCCGCCCAGCCCGGCAGGCGGGCGGGGAGCAGCGCGTACATCCCGAGGACGATGATCGTCTGGTGGATCAGGTAGAACGGGAACACCGCCTCGGTCAGCATCGGGCGCCAGCGATGGTCGCGGTTCCAGTGGCGCTCGGCGATCCCGATCAGCGCGACGATCGCCCCCCATTGCTCGAGCGCGTGCGCGACGCCGTAGCCGGGGTAGATCCACCGGGGCGCGACGATGTCGCCGGGCCATTCCAGCTCGACGGCGATGATCGCGACATAGCCGAGCACCGCTGCGACCGCGCCCAGCGTCCACAACCGCGCGATCGCGGCCATCGTCGGTTCGGAACGGGCCAGGCCGAAGCCGAACAGGAAGGCGGGGAAATAGGTGACGTGCGCGACCCAGTCGCCGAACAGCGCCTGCGTCTCGGCAGCCATCTGGAACCACCAGGCATGGACGAAGATCAGCCACGCGACCGGCAGCATGAGCGCGCCCCACCCGCCGAACACCCGGTCGAACGCGCGTTGCAGCCAGTCGCCGCGCACGACGATCAGCCCGAGCGTAAGGACGGCGGTGTACGCCCAGAGGTAGACGACGAACCAGAGGTGGTTCCAGGTCGGCAGCGACAGCCCGGCGAGCTTGCCGAAGCGGAAATAATCATGGCTCCAGAAGGTCCAGTAGCTGCCCGCATAGCCGTGCTTGGTGACCAGCTCGACCCAGGGTTGCGGCGGCACGATCACCGCCATCCCGAACAGCAACGGCACGAGCAGGCGGTAGCAACGGTTGGCGAAGAAACCGGCCGTCCCGCTCGACCGGTTGAGCAGCGCGCGGCTGGCATAGCCCGACACGACGAACAGCAGGGTGAGTCGCCAAGCATTGCTGGCCAGCATCGGCAGCCGCACCCAGTCCTCGACGTGAAGCGACTTCACGTGGAAATTCCACGGCACGAAGACCATGCCGATATGGTACACGATCAGCAGCGCGAACGCGCCGATCCGCAGCCAGTCCATGCCGAAATGCCGGGTCATCGCGCGGCCCTAGGGGGCGGGGAGCGGTGCCGCAAGCGCGCCGGAGTTTACGATTTCATCCGTGGCGTGCCGAGGAAGTCGCGCTTGCCGAGCTTCATGCCGCGGGCGCGCAGGATCGCGTAGGCGGTGGTCGCGTGGAAATAGAAATTGGGTTGCGAGAACGACAGCAGGAAGTTCGCCCCCGTGAACGGCATCGTGAACGCGGCGGATTCGAACTTCGTATCGCTGTCTGCCAGCGCGTCGAAGTCGTCGCGGTCGATCGCCTCGAGCGTCGCGATCGCATCGCGCAGGAGGCCGTGGAGCCCTGCGAAATCGGTCGGCCAGGCCGATCGGTCCGGTGCGAAGCTGCCGTTGCGCGCGCCCTCGATCCCGCCGACCGAATGCGTCGTGCAGGCTTTCACTTGGTAGCCGAACGGCAGCATGTCGTCGGCAAGCTTCGCGTCGATCAACGCTGCGGGTTCGATCCCCTGCTCGGTCGCGAACGCCTCCGCCTTGTCGAGCAGCGTGTCGAGTGCGCGAAGAATCTGGAGGTTCGACGGAATCGTCGCATCGTAGAGGGAAAAGGTCATCGATCGCTCTCCTGCAATTTATGCGCAGCTATGGCCGACCGCGGCAGCATCGACCAGCGATGTTCCGTTCCGGGCGCCAAGTCGCTATATACCGCTGCGAACCCCCCGAGGAATCTCCATGTCCCTTCGTCCCTGGCGCGATATCACCCGCCGCAAGAGCCGCCAGATCATGGTCGGCACCGTGCCCGTCGGCGGCGATGCGCCGGTCACGGTGCAGACCATGACCAACACGCCGACCGACGACGTGCGCGCGACGGTCGACCAGATCCGCCGCTGCGAGGACGCCGGCGTCGACATCATCCGCGTGAGTTGCCCCGACGTCGAATCGACCGCCGCGCTGAAGCAGATCGTGCGTGCCAGCCGCGTGCCGATCGTCGCGGACATCCATTTCCACTACAAGCGCGCGCTCGAGGCCGCAGATGCCGGGGCTGCGTGCCTGCGGATCAATCCGGGCAATATCGGCTCGGCATCGCGCGTGAAGGAGGTCGTCGACGCGGCCAAGTCGAATGGCTGCGCGATCCGGATCGGCGTCAACGGCGGGTCGCTCGAACGGCACCTGCTCGAGAAATATGGCGAGCCTTGCCCCGATGCGCTGGTCGAGTCGGCGATGGATCACATCAAGCTGTTGCAGGATCACGACTTTCACGAGTTCAAGGTCGCGGTGAAGGCGTCCGACCTGTTCCTCGCGGTCGCGGCGTATCAGCAGCTCGCCGAACAGGTCGATTGCCCGCTGCATCTCGGCATCACCGAGGCGGGTGGGTTCGTCGGCGGGACGGTGAAGTCGGCGATCGGGATGGGCAGCCTGCTCTGGTACGGCATCGGCGACACGATCCGCGTTTCGCTGTCCGCCGAACCGGAAGAAGAAGTCCGCGTCGGCTTCGAGATTCTGAAGTCACTCGGCATCCGCAATCGCGGCGTCCGTGTCGTGTCGTGCCCGTCGTGCGCGCGCCAGGGATTCGACGTGATCCGCACGGTGCAGGCGCTGGAGGAACGGTTGCAGCACATCCGCACGCCGATGTCGCTGTCGGTGCTCGGCTGCGTCGTCAACGGCCCCGGCGAAGCGCGCGAGACCGATATTGGCATCACCGGCGGCGGCAACGGCAAGCACATGGTGTATCTCTCGGGTGTGACCGATCACCACGTCCAGGACGCGGACATGGTCGACCACATCGTCCGCCTGGTCGAAGCCAAGGCCGCCGAGATCGACGCGGCGGACGAAGCCGCAGCGGCGCTGGTGCCGGTGGCGGCGGAGTAGGTCCCGTGCTATTGGCCGGGTACTGGAGACTCGGCCATGACCTACCATGCAAAGGTGATTACCGGCGGCAAGATCGTAATCCCTGCTGATCTCCGCCGGGAGCTCGGCATCAAGGATGGCGACTCGATCGTCCTCGAAGCGGGCGCGGACGGGATCATGCTACGTCGCGAGGATCCAGATGCCGCGCTGGTGCGCCTGCGTCGTGGGCTGAGTGATTATAGTGTCGATCAGTTTCTGCGTGAGCGCCGCGCGGACTGGGGCGAATGAAACAGGTCATCGATGCGTCGGTCGTCTTGGCTTATCTTCGCGACGAGCCCGGTGGCGATGTCCTTGTTCGCGACGACGGCCCATTCTGCCTGTCGAGCGTCAATTTGGCCGAGATCATGACGAAGGTGATCGATCTCGATCTGTCGCCGGACGACGTAACGCGCGTGCTGAAAAAGCTTCCGATCGAGCATCTCGATTTTGGCAGGGATGACGCGATGCGCGCCGCGAAGTTTCGCACGGCATCGCGACGTTTGGGCCTCTCACTCGGGGATCGCGCGTGCCTTGCGCTGGCAGCGCGCCTCGCAATCCCAGTATTGACCGCTGATACGGCGTGGGCGGCGCTAGATCTGGATATCGACATCCGTTTGATCCGATGACATCCCGCACCGTATCCCCCGCGCTCGCCTTCGCGGTCGCCGCGCTCGGGATCGGGCTGTTCTCGGTCATGGATGCGGTGATGAAGTCGCTGGTTCTCGCGATCGGCGTCTATAACGGGCTTCTCTGGCGGCAGATGCTGAGCGTTGGGCTGGGCGCGGTCGCGTGGAAGCTCGGGAACAGCGGGCGACCCAGCCGGCGGGCGCTGACGCTGCATCTGGCGCGCGGGCTGGTGACGACGGCGATGGCGGTGCTGTTCTTCTGGGGCCTAGCGCGCGTGCCGATGGCGCAGGCGATTTCGCTGACCTACATCGCGCCGATCCTCGCGCTCCTGCTCGCGGCGATGACGCTGGGCGAGCGGGTCGGGCGCAAGACCGTGTTCGCCTCGATCGCGGCGCTCGGCGGCGTCGGCGTGGTGATGATCGGGCATGGCCGCGAGGCGGGGGCGGCGGCCTCGCTGGAGGGGGCGCTCGCGGTCCTGGGCTCGGCGGTGCTGTATGCGGTCAACCTCGTGATTGCGCGGCTTCAGAGCCAGGCGGCGCGCCCGGGCGAGATCGCGTTCTTCCAGGCGGTGGTGATCACGTTGACGCTCGCGCTGGCCGCGCCCTGGCTGGCGGTGGTGCCGGAGGCGGCTCAATGGCCCAAGCTCGTCGCCGCGGCCGCGCTTGCCACCGCGTCGTTGTGGCTGCTCGGCTGGGCGTATGCACATGGCGACACGGGCTATCTCGCGACCACCGAATATACCTCGTTCGTCTATGCCGCGGTGCTGGGTTTCGTCGTGTTCGGCGAGCGGGTATCGGCGTTCACGCTGGCGGGCGCTGGCGTCATCGTCGTCGCGTGCCTGTCCGCGGCGCGGCGGCGTGATATTGCGCAAACATCGATCGAGGCTACCGCATGACCACCATCCGTTCCGCTACTGCTGCCGATGTCGGCACGATCCTGCGTTTCGTCCGCGAACTCGCCGCGTTCGAGCGCGAGCCGGACGCGGTCGATGCGACCGAGCCGATGCTGACCGAAGCGTTATTCGGCGCGCACCCCGCCGCCGAAGTCGTGATCGCCGAGGGTGCTGACGGTGCGCTCGGCTTCGCACTGTTCTTCCACAATTTTTCGACCTGGACTGGCAAGCGTGGGCTGTACCTCGAGGATTTGTACGTCACGCCGGAAGCGCGTGGGCAGGGTGTCGGCGGCGCGCTGCTATCCCATCTCGCCGGAGTCGCGCTCGACCGTGGCTGCGCGCGGTTCGAATGGTCGGTGCTCGACTGGAATGCCGACGCGATCGCGTTCTACCGGAAGGTCGGCGCGGTCGGCATGGAGGATTGGACGATCCAGCGGATGTCGGGCGATGCGTTGGTGACGCTGGCGGGGCGGTAGGACCGGACGCCGACCTTCTCCCCTCCCTTGAAGGGAGAGGAAGTCCTATTCCTTCACGTCGATGTTCATCGCGATCGAGATGCGGTCGCCTGTGCCGAGATGCGGGCGGACGCCGTGGCGGAGCCAGGCGGGGAACAGGATCAGGTCGCCGGCCTCGGTCGGCAGGCGCCGCTCGACCGGTTGCGGCTGACCGTCGATGCCGACCAGGCGAAACCCTGGCAGCCGCATGAACGGCACCGGAAAGCGCGGATCCTCGACGAACAGCTCGCCGCCCGCCTCGCCCGATGACGGCGGCAGCCCCATGTCGACATAATAGACTGCGGCCCACAGCACGCCGGGATGCGCGTGGCTCATGTTGAGCGCGCCGGGCGGGGAAACGTTCGCCCACATCTTGACGGTCCACTCGACCGTCGCCGCATCGCGCCCGTCGAAATGCGACGCGCGCTTTGCCATCTTCACCGCGGTATCGGCTAGCGCCGTCGCCGCCGGGCCGCCCCAGTCGAGCATGTCGGTGGCCGAATGCCAGCCGCCGACATTCGATCGGGCAAGGCTCGGCGCGGCGGCATGGCGATCGAGGACCGCGGTCCGCAATGCCGCCGTCAGCGCCGCCGCATCGGCCAGCCGTCCATGCAGGATCGGCGTCTCGTACAGTCCGATCTGCGCCGCGCGGACGCGGATGCCATCGAACGCAGGAGACGCCGGGGTCATGCGATCAGCGCCCGGCGGTGTCGTCCGCGTTCATCGGTTCGTTGCCCTTGGCCTTTTCGGCATTGTAGCGCTCGATCGCCTCGATCGTGACGCGCTTGGCCTCGTCGGCATCGCCCCATTTGCCGACGCGGACCCACTTGGTCTTTTCGAGGTCTTTGTAATGCGTGAAGAAATGCTCGATCTGCTCGAACACGATCTCGGGCATGTCACCGCGCTCGCCGATGTTGGCGTAGTACGGGAACACCGCGTCGACCGGCACGCAGACGAGCTTCTCGTCGCCGCCGGCCTCGTCCTCGAGGTTCAGCACGGCGATCGGGCGCGCGCGGACGACGCAGCCCGGAATGAACGGCGAGCGCGCGATCACGAGCGCGTCGAGCGGATCGCCATCGGGGCTCAGCGTGTGCGGCACGAAGCCGTAGTTCGCCGGGTAGCGCATCGGCGTGTGCAGGATCCGGTCGACGAACAGCGCGCCAGAGGCCTTGTCGAACTCGTATTTCACGGGCTCGCCGCCGGTCGGCACTTCGATGATGACGTTCAGGTCTTCCGGCGGGTTGTTGCCGGTCGGGATGAGATCGATACGCATGGCGGTCCTTTCGAATATGACGGTGCCGGCGCTCCTCGTCTGGGGAGCGGCCGGCACCGGATAGATTAGCTACTGGTCAGAGCGGCATCAGCAGCTTGTCCAGCCCGCCGTCACCTGTACCCACCTTCTGGAGCCGCGGATAGCGCGGGCCGTCGTGGTAATCGAGCGAGATGTCACGGAATCGGTCGTTGTTTTTCACAGTAAGACGGATCGGCACCTTGGTACCCTGCGCCGCGAGGATCGCCGCCTTGAGCCGATCGGACGAATACGCCTCGCTGTTGACCGCCTCGATCTCCGTGCCGACGTCGAGGCCGGCCTTGAACGCGGGACTATCCCAGATCGACGAGGTGACCACACCCTCCTTGTTGACGACCATGCCGAGCGAATAGCTGACATCGGTGCCGCGGGTCTTCTCCGCCTGCTTCAGGTACGGGCTCTGCTCGGGGCCATAGACCAGCTTGTAGCCGTTCATCGCGAAGCCGTTGATGGGGGCAGGCTTGCCCGTCTCGGTCAGGCGCTGGTTGAGGAAGCCCGCCCAGTCGTAAGGCAGGATCGTGTTCAACGTCTTGGCGACATCGTCGAACGTGTAGGTCAGCTCGCCGTAATCGCCGTCACGGACGCCAAAAAACGCCCGGGCGAAATCGTCGATCGACTTGGTCCCGCCCGACTTCTGGCGAAGCATCGCGTCGACCTCCATCCAGACCATCAGGCCCTCGTTGTAATAATCCTCCGACCGCTGCCAGCTCGTCCACCCCTTGGGTTTGCGCGCGGAGATCACCGGGTCGTTGGTGGTGTCGATCAGCGGACGCCACTGGCGGCCCTGCGCCGTGTCGTAATTGCCGAGGATCGAGGCATAGCCGTCGAGCGTGTCCTGCTTGCTGACCAGCCCCGAGCGCGCCTGGAGTACATAGCCCCAGAACTGCGTCTGGCCTTCATACACCCACAGCAGCGAATCGCGCATCGGCGTGCGGAAATCGGGCGTCCACAGGTCGGCGCCGCGGCGGAACTTGCCGTCCCAGCTATGCGTGAACTCGTGCGGCAGCAGGTTGCGGGTGGCGGCACCGGTTTCCCACTCGGTGAAATACCCGGGGCGGACGCCGTTTTCCGAACTGCGATGATGCTCGAGGCCGATGCCGCCGAGCTGATCGGTGATCGACAGCAGGAACTCGTAGTGATCGTAATGCTGCGCACCGAACGTCTTGGCGGCCTGGTCGACGAGCCGCTTATGCGCGTCGATCTGCTCGGGCTTGGCGGCGAGCTGGTCCATGCTGTCGGCAAACACGTTGAGGTCGACCTTGGGACTGAGCGGCCAGACTTTGCCGTATTTGCCCGCGAGCACCGGCGAATCGACCAGGATCTCGTAATTGGTCGTGTCGTAGCTGTAGGTCGAGCCCGACACCTTGGCCGGCACAGCGCCTGCGGCGGTCCAGCCGGTCGGGTAGGTGACGGTCATCTTGATCGGGATCTGGCGCGTGAAATAGCCCGCCGGGTACAGGCTGACGAGGTTGGGCTCGAGGCTGACCATCGTCGGCGTCATCACGACGCGACCCTGGTCGCCCTTGGTCGCGGAGACGAACTGGAATTCGGCGACGACGGTCTTCGCCCCCGTCGGCACGTCGATGTGGAAGGCGAAGACGTCGACCGGATCGCGCGTCCAGGGGACGATCTTGCCGTTCGCACGGATCACGAGGCCGGCGAGCTTCTCGATCTCGCCACGCGGGGAATGCGCACCGGGCAGCCATTTCGGATACAGCAGCGCCATCGGGCCGGACTTGGCGACCGGGATCGTCTCTCGCACGCGGAAGATGCCGCGCTCGGTATCGGTCGCGTCGACATCGAGCAGCAGCGTGCCCGGATAGGGCGTGTCGACCGCGTCGGGGATGGTGTCGACGAACGGCACCGGCTGGGGCGCGGTATTCCCGGCCGGGACCTGCGCGACACTCGGGGCGGCAACGGAGACGGCGGACGCGAGCAGCGACGCGACGATGAGCTTACGGATCAAGGAAAGGCCTTCCGGCAAAGAGACGATGACCCGAGGTGTAATCGCGATAAAGGCCAGCCGTCCAGTCCTTTACGGGGTGCTTCCCCGTCATGCCGGACTCGGTCCGGCATCCAGGGTTCCGCACGCTCGAAAGCCGTGATTTGCGCGGAACGGCGGCCCCCGGAACGAGTCCGGGTGGCGACGTGAGAGCCTCAGCTGCTCCCGAGCACGTTGATGGTGAACGCCAGCACGCCGATGTTGAACACGAACGCCGCCATGCACTGGCCGAGCGCGACTCTGCGCACGCGCCGCGCAGTGATCTCAACGTCCGACGTCTGGAACGTCATGCCGAGCGTGAACGCGAAATAGGCGAAGTCCCAGTAATCGGGCTCGTCGCAACTCGGGAAATCGAGACCCTTGGCATCCTTGCCCTCTTCGCCGCCGTCCTCGCTCGCGTCGCTGTAATAGAGATGCGCGTAGTGCAGCGTGTAGATGAGGTTCGAGAACAGCCAGGCGAACACCAGCGTCGACACCGCCAGGACGATCGCGACCATGTCGTTCTTGCCTTGTAATTCCTTCGCCACCGCGACGAGGATGACGAGCAGGATCGTGCCGCTGAACCCCAGCAGCACGGCGCGGTTGGCGTCGTTCTCGTCTGCGGCGCGACGCATGCGCTCCGCTTCCCCGTGGCGGAACAGCGTCGACACCGCGACCAGGAACACCAGGGCGGCGATGTCGAACGCGGCCATCGACCCACGACTGAGCCCGAGCGTCGGAATAAGTGCTGCGAGGCCGATCGCGAAGACCAGCACGAACAGGATGAAGCGCGGCGGAGCGACGCGCTGGCCGAGGCCCCAGTATTTGGCCCGGTCCGATCTGGCTTTTTCAGTCATGTCACAGCGCTAGCGCTTCGGGGGCACGTCGCCTAGATACGCGCGCATCATGGCCAGAATAGAAACACCGCGTCGCGTCCGCGGCACCCAGGACATTTTCGGCGACGAACAGCGCCGGTTCGCACACGTCCTGGCGACGTTCGAGCGCGTACGGGCGCTGTATTGCTTCCAGCGCGTCGACATCCCCGTGTTCGAATCCACCGCGGTGTTCGCGCGCTCGCTGGGCGAGACGACCGACGTCGTGTCGAAGGAGATGTACAGTTTCGAGGATCGCGGCGGCGATTCGCTCACCTTGCGGCCTGAGTTCACCGCCGGCATCGCCCGTGCCTATCTGACCGAAGGCTGGCAGCAGTTCGCGCCCTTGAAGCTCACGACCAGCGGCCCGGTGTTTCGCTACGAGCGCCCGCAAAAGGGACGCTTCCGGCAGTTCCACCAGATCGACGCCGAGGTGATCGGCGCTGCGGAACCGGCGGCGGACGTCGAACTGCTCGTGCTGGCGGACCAGTTGTTGCGCGAACTCGGCATTTCCGAGGGCGTGACGTTGCAGCTCAACACGCTGGGCGATGCGGAGACGCGCGACGCGTGGCGTGCGGCACTGGTGGCGCATTTCGAGGCGCATCGGGATACGCTGTCCGAGGACAGCCTGACCCGGCTCGAGAAGAACCCGATGCGGATCCTCGATTCGAAGGATCCGAAGGACCGCCCGATCGCCGACAGCGCACCCGACATCGACGCATACCTGACTCCTGAAGCGCGCGCGTTCTTCGACGCGGTGACTGCGGGGCTCGATGCAGCCGGTGTCGCATGGGAGCGAAATGCGCGCCTCGTCCGAGGCCTCGATTACTACCGCCACACCGCGTTCGAGTTCGTCACCGATCGGCTGGGCTCGCAGGGGACCGTGCTGGCCGGCGGCCGGTATGACGGCCTGATCGGCTCGCTCGGCGGGCCGGAGACGGCGGGTGTCGGTTGGGCTGCGGGTGTCGAGCGGTTGGCGATGTTGGTTGAGGAGCCAGGAACTCTAGCCCCTGACGTCACTGTCATCCCAGAATCGGCCCAAGCAGATTTGGTAGCAACGAGACTGCTCGCTACTTTGCGTAAAGCTGGTTTGCGAGCCGACATGCCTTTCCGCGGAAACGCGAAAAGACGGTTTGAGCTTGCAGCCAAAACTGGATCATTGAGCCGCTTGATTGTGACTGCTCCGCGGGACGGACCGACAGGACAACCAAACGTTGGTATTTCCGTTCGCGCTAACAATGACCATGAAGGCGGGGACCAGCAGATCGAACGAGTTCTAAACATACTTAAGGCTAATTTCTCGGTGAGTAGCCATTTGCTCGCACCGCGCGGTTCGCAATTCGACGCAGCTATTGAGCCTTGGGAAGCATGACCCAAATCTCCGCCGACCGCTGCCCCTACAACCCCATCCGTCATCCCAGCGAAAGCTGGGATATCCCGGTTGGCGGACGTGACGCCCGCCCCATTGAGACCCCAGCTTTCGCTGGGGTGACGGGTAGTGGGGGCGTGCGCTCGGCTCGCTTCTTCGCGTTCGCGGGGAAACAGAAGTGACCCAGATCTCCCCCGACCGCATCCGCGCGATCGAGGCGCGGCGTGACGAGTTGCAGGCGCTGATGTCGACCGGCGACCTTCCCTCCGACCGCTTCGTCGCGGTGTCGAAGGAATATGCCGAGCTCGAACCCGTCGCCCAGGCCGCCACCGAAGTGCGGCGGTTGCGGCAGGAGGCGGAGAGCCTTGCGTTCATGGCCGAGGATGCCGACGACGAACTGCGCGCGATGGCGTCCGAGGAACTGCACGAGAATCGCGGTCTGCTCGACGTCGCCGACCGGAAACTCGCGCTCGCGCTGTTGCCGCGCGATTCCGCCGACGAGCGCTCGGCGATGCTCGAAGTCCGCGCCGGCACCGGTGGCGACGAGGCGGCTTTGTTCGCGGGCGACCTGTTCCGGATGTACCAGCGCTATGCCGAATCGCAGGGCTGGCGGGTCGAGATGATCTCGGGCTCGTCGTCCGACGCGGGCGGCTTCAAGGAAGTCGTCGCCAGCGTCACCGGGCAGGGTGTGTTCGCGAAACTGAAGTTCGAGAGCGGCGTGCACCGCGTTCAGCGCGTGCCGACCACCGAGGCCGGCGGCCGGATCCACACGTCCGCGGCGACGGTGGCGGTGCTGCCCGAGGCGGAGGAGGTCGACGTCAAGATCGACGACAAGGACCTGCGCATCGACGTCTATCGCTCGTCGGGGCCGGGTGGGCAGTCGGTCAATACCACTGATTCCGCGGTGCGAATCGTCCATATCCCGACCGGGCTGACGGTGATCCAGCAGGACGAGAAGTCGCAGCACAAGAACAAGGCCAAGGCTCTGCGCGTGCTCAGGACGCGGCTGTACGAGGCGGAGCGCGACCGGTTGCATGCCGAGCGGGCTGGCGCGCGGAAATCGATGGTCGGCTCGGGCGATCGCTCGGAGCGGATCCGGACGTATAATTTCCCGCAAGGTCGCGTCACCGATCACCGCATCAACCTGACGCTGCACCGCCTTCCGGAGATCGTCGCGGGCGAGATGGACGAACTGATCGGCGCGCTGGTCGCGCAGGACGAGGCCGACCGGCTTGCGCAGCTGGATGGGTGAGTTCTGC
>JAYVRZ010000108.1:0-10427 GCA_043775965.1 Sphingomonas sp. | reverse complement strand
GGTGAACAAGTTGGGGTGGCGCTAACGGGTCGTTACGAAGCGCTCGGCCAACGCGGCATTACCTTGCGATATAGCCAGCGAATGCACACTGTTTCCGGCCGCATCCGCAATCGTCGCGTCCGCACCGTGTTCCAGCAACAGGTCGATGATCACCGTCTTGTCCACCAGCGCCGCCATCATCAGCGCGGTCTGGCCGACTCCGTTGCGCCGGTTCACGTCGGCACCCGCGTCGAGCAGGATCTGCGCGATCTCGGTATAGCCCTTGAAGCAGACGCCCATCAGCGCGGTGTTGCCGCGCGCGTCCGCTGCACCGTCGACCTGCGCGCCGGCCGCGAGCAGCGCAGCGGTCGCTTCAGCCTGGCCGTTGTAACTGGCGATCACAAGCGGCGTATAGCCCTTCGCGTCGGTCACTTCGATATCCACGCCCGCCTGCAACAACGCGGGGATCATCTCGTCCCGACCCGTCCGTGCGGCATCGAACATCAGTTCGACCAGCCGCTCCATCGGCGGCAACGGGGGCAACTCACGCGCGTCAGTCATCATTCGCCTCGATGATATGCGGCACGAACCGCGCGAGATTGCGCGTGACCACCGTTTCATCCTCCCGAACGCCGATCCCCGCGGCTTCGTTGCCGACTATCCACGCGCCGATCACCGGATGCCGGCCGTTGAACTCGGGTGGGGGCGCATAGGCCTGGCGGATCGCACCCTCCGCGCCATAGCCCTGGTCGAGCACCGCGTGGCCGTGCTCGCCGATCACCTCGACATTGGCGCCCTCGCGCGAGAACAATGGCTTGCGGACATATTTCGGCCCGAGGATCTTCGCGGCGGGATCGTCGTCGAAGAACGCGGGGAGCAGGTTCGGATGCTCGGGATGGCGCTCCCAGAGCAGCGGCAGGATGCCCTTGTTCGACAGGATCGACTTCCACGCCGGCTCGATCCAGCGCACGTCGGCGCGCGACAGGTTCGGCGCATAGGGCTCGCGGAGCATGAATTCCCACGGATACAGCTTGAACGCCGCCTGCACCTCGAACCCGTCCGTATCGACGAAGCGGCCATCCGCGGCGAGGCCGATATCCTTCATCTCGACGAACTTCGGTTCGATCCCGACCTGCGACGCCAGATCCTCGAAGAACCGCACCGTCTGGCGATCCTCGACCGCGCTCGCATCCGCCGCGAAATGGACGAAACCGCCGCTCGGGAACAGCGCGCGGAACCGCTCGCGCAACTTGTCGAACAGGCTGTTGAACTGGTCCGTCCCCGTCGGGAGCTTGCCGCTCGCGAGCAGATCCTCGAGCCACATCCACTGGAAGGTGGCGCACTCGAACACCGAGGTCGGCGTGTCGGCATTATACTCGTAGAGCTTGGCCGGCCCGGTGCCGTCATAGGCGAAATCGAACCGCCCATAAAGCGACGGTTGGCGCGTCCGCCACGTCTCGGCGACGTAGTTCCACTGCTCGCGCGGGATCGCGAGGCGTTCCATCAGCTGCTGGTCGCGGACCACCTCGTCGACTAGGTCCAGGCACATCGCGTGGAGCTGTTCGGCGGCGGGTTCGAGGTCCTCCTCGATCTCCGCCAGCGTGAACGCGTACGCCGCGCCCTCGTCCCAATAGGGTTCGCCATCCGTGTCGTGATAGACGAACCCGATCGCGTCGGCCCGCTCGCGCCAGTCGCCGCGCGGGTCGACCGCGATCCGGCGCATCAGGAGTCCGACGTCTTGGAGTCGTCGCGCTGACCGATCTGCAGCGTCTGGCCGAGTTCCGGCGTCTTCGGCGCGGTCAGGCGCGCGAGCACGTCGTCCGCCGACGACTGGCCGGGGCCGATCCCCGCCAGCCGCAGCTTCTCGTCGAGATCGGCGCCGGTACGACGGTCTTCCAGTTCGCCCGCAGCCTTGATCCGCTCGCCACGGATCGCCTGCCGCTCGCGGATCCGCGCGAGGCTGTCCGCCGCGGAGCCGAGCTTGTTGCCCGCGCCCATGCTGCCCGACGCGACCGACGCCTGCGCCTTCTGGACCGACTCGTTGACCTTCACGACCTCGACCTCGCGGCGGAGCTGCTCGATCTTGCGGTCGGTCTGCGCGACGGCGGTGTGGATCTGCTCCTCGGCGGCGCGCATGTCCTCCACCTGCGGGCTCTTCAGGGCGATGTCCTGTTCGAGATCGGCGATCCGCTGTGCGACCTGACGGGCGAGGTCCATGTTGCCCTTCTCGACCGCGATCCGTGCCGAAGCCTCGTACTTCGCGGCCTGCGCGCGGAAGCTTTCGACCTCGGTTTCGAGGATGCGGCGGCGGGCCACCAGCCCTGCGAGATCGTCGCGCGCTTTGCCCTGCGCCTTGTCGGCATCGCGAATTTCCTGGTCGAGGATACGCAGCGCGTTCGCATCGACGACCGCCGCGCCCGCCTCGTGCGCGCCGGCGCGACCGAGGGTGAAAAGCTTGCTCCAGATGGCCATGCCAGTCTCTCCGTTTGTATCTAAATCAGGCGGCGGGAATCTGCGCGTGGCGCAAATCGGTGGCCGCATCGATCGCATTCTCGGCAAGCGTGCGCAGTTCGATGATCACGGTATCGAGCGGGCTCGAGGTCGCCAGTTCGCCGAACAGCTCGTAATAATCGCGCCCCTCGACCGTGCCGATCCCGAAGTTCGACAGCGGCACCAGCTTCTGCGACTTCAGCAGGAAGGTGTTGAACGCCAACGCGTCCTCCTGCTCGTCGCACGGCCACAGCAACGTCGAGGCGGCGATCTGGGCTTCGCTGACGTTGACGAACAGTTCGAGGTCGCCGTGGTGGTGCATCGTCACTAGCAGCACGGGATCCGCGCCTTCGAGGATCCGTGCGGAGAATTCTCCGGCCTTGGCGGGCTCGGACGTGTCGAGCGCGGCCTTGAGGCTGCGGACGGTCCAGATATCGGTCATGCGGTCGAGAACTCCCGGTCTTTGTCGCTCATCGGCACACATAGGCGCGGGCGACGGGCGCGCCAATGGCGCTTTGCGAGCGGCGGCGGATCGGCCTATGCTGCACGCCAACCAACCAACGTGAGGATTGCATGTTCGATCGCCTGTTCGGCCGCAAGCCAGCGCTTGACGGTAACGCGCTGCCCGTCGTCCGCAACGTCACGCTCGGGCGCACCGTGACGGTCGATCCGCTGGCGTGGCGCAGGTTCGGGGACGAGCTGCTGTTCCCGTTCGATCGCGATACGCTGGTGATCGTCGCGCAGGGGCTGATCGACCTCAACGAAGGCGGCTTCGTCCACCGGTTCTACACCGACGACGACATCATGTTCCAGGCGGTGTCGAACGATCGCGCCGGGCAGGACGTGACCGATGTCACGCTGTTCGCGCCGTGGGACAGCAGCTATCCGTCGTCGGCGGCCGAGCGGCCGGCGTGGAAGAGCCGCCTCAAGGCCCGCACCTTCACCGCCGAAGGGCTGCCCGAATACGGCCGTTCCTGGTTCGGGCCGGAAGCGAGCGAGCAGGAGCCGGTGACGTTCTGGGAGGAACTGCACGACGACCGCGACGGGATCGTCGATCGCCGCATCTTCCAGACCTGCATGCTGTTCAGCCGCGATCTGCCGGGCGACGACGGCCGCGAACTGCTGCTGGCGATCGACATGGAAACCGAGTCCGGCGAGGTGTCGTTCGAGATCATGCTTGGCGTGGCACTGGAACTCGGCGAGTTCAGGGCGTAGCGTCCGCGGCAGGCTTCGGGGGAACCAGCATGATCGAGTATTACAGCTTTGGCGCGAGCGCGGGCGCGTTCCTGATCGCGTTCGTTGCGGCGGGCCTGTTCACGATCCTCTTCAAGATCGTCTACCAGGTGGCGACGCCGTATCATGAGAAGTCGTTGATCCGGGAGGGTAATACCGCCGCTGCAATTACACTCGGTGCGGCGTTGCTCGGCTATGTCCTGCCGCTCGCCTCCGCGTTGACGCATACCGTCTCGCTGGTCGAGTTCGCGGTATGGGCACTGCTCGCGGGCGTGATCCAGATCGTCACGTTCCTGGTCGTGCAGCATTTCGTGATGCGCGACTTCAATGCGCGGATCGTCCGCGGCGAAATCGCCGCCGCGACCTATATGGCGAGCATCTCGCTCTGCGTCGGCATCCTTAATGCCGCCTGCATGACGAACTGAAGGGCATAGCGATGAAGCGTTCCAGAACGATCGTCCTCACCAGCCTGATTGCGGGTTCGGGCATCTCGCTGACCGCGTGCGACGGCGATGTCGGCGGCAAGCCCGTCGAAGCGCAGAGCTATGCGTCGGTCGCGGAATGCCGCGCGGCGGGGGCGCTGTCGGCGGTGCAGTGCGACACCGCCTTCGAACAGGCCAAGGCCGACGCGGCGAAGACCGGTCCGCGGTTCGAGGACAAGCAGACCTGCGAGGAGCAATATGGCGCCGCGCAGTGCGAGCCGCGTAACAACGGCAATGGCGGGAGTTTCTTCACGCCGTTGCTGACCGGGTTCCTCGTCGGCCAGGCGCTCAACGGCGGCTTCGGCAACCGCGGCGCGCCGATGTACCGCGACCGCGACGGCAATTATTACGGCGGCGCCGGCGGGCGGATCAACCGTGACTATGTGACGGGCCGGACCCGCGTAGGCTCCGACGCCTTCACGCCGACGACCGCACGCGCGCCTGCCCGCGTCCAGACCCGCAGTTCGGTGATCTCGCGCGGCGGCTTCGGTGGCGGGTTCGGCGGACGGAGCTTCGGCGGCTGACCCTTTGAGTATCCTCTCCCGCCAGGGGGAGGTGGCAGCCTGCTTAGGCTGACGGAGGGGGAGGACACGAAACAGGGGTTTGAGCCGTCCTCCCCCTGCGTCGCCTTCGGCGCCACCTCCCCCTTGCGGGGGAGGATTGAAATGGCGTCAGGCCTGTCGCTCAACCCGCAGCATCGCCAGTGCCGCCACGCCCATCACCCCCGCGGCGATCAGCATCGCCCAGACCGCGTCGCCTGGGAAGAACGTCCGCACCACCTGCCCCATCACCGACGACACGATCAGCTGCGGCAGGACGATGAAGATGTTGAACAGCCCCATATAGACGCCGAGCTTGGCCTGCGGCAGCGCGTTGGACAGGATCGCATAGGGCATCGTCAGGATCGACGACCAGGCGATCCCGATCAGCACCATCGACCCGATCAGCTGATACTGGTCGCGCACGATCAGGAACGAGGCGAACCCCGCCGCACCGCACAGCAGCCCAAGGATGTGCGCGTCGCGTCGCCCGATCTTCGCGGCTAGCCAGGGCATCGCGAACGCCCACAAGGTCGCGACGCCGTTATAGACCGCGAACAGCACGCCCACCCAGTTCGCGCCCGTATTATACGCAGCGCTGGTCGTGTCGGCCGTTCCGAACACATGCTGCGTGACGATCGGCGTGGTGTAGATCCACATGATGAACAGCGCGGACCAGGTGAAGAACTGGACGAGCGCAAGCCGTCTCATCGTCTCCGGCATGGTGCCGAGATCGCCGACGATCTGGCTGAGGACGTTGGTGTGCTTGCCCGATCGTACCAGCGCGGCGCTTACCAGCAATGCCACCCCGAACGCGAGCAGCCCGCCGCCGAGCAGATACACCGGCTTGTCGAGCCCGAACCGCGCGACCGCGGCGATGACGATCGCCCCGAGCGCGATCCAGAGGGGGGCAAGCCGGGCGCCGGATCGGACGATCGCGTCGCGCGGTGCGACCTCGCCTTCGTCCTCGAACGCGGCCATCTGCGTCGGTGAATATTCGCGGGTCGTGAGCACGGTCCACAGCACCGCGAAGAACAGGGCGAGCGCGCCGATGTAAAAGCCGTATTGCACCGATGGCGGAATGCCGCCGGCAGGGGCTGTGTTCGCCACCTGGAACACGTCGGTGAGGATGCTCGGCGCGAGGCTGCCGATCACTGCTCCGGCGCCGATGAAGCCGGTCTGGAACGCGAACCCCGCGGTGCGCTGGCGGCTGCCGAGCATGTCGCCGACGAATGCGCGGAACGGCTCCATCGCGACATTGAGCGATCCGTCGAGCATCCACAGCAGCACCGCCGCCACCCACAGCACCGGCGCATTCGGCATCGCCAGCAACGCTATCGTCGCGAGCAGCGCCCCCGCCAGAAAATACGGACGCCTGCGCCCGAGCCTCCCCCAGGTCCGGTCGCTGTAATGCCCGATCACCGGCTGGACCAGCAGCCCGGTCAGCGGCGCCGCGATCCAGAGGAAGGCGAGATCGTCGACCGATGTGCCGAGCGACTGGAAGATCCGGCTGACATTGGCGTTCTGAAGCGCGAACCCGATCTGGATACCGAAGAACCCGAACGAGATGTTCCACAGTCCCCAGAACCCCTGGCGCGGCTTCTCGTTACCCGTCGGCTCGACCGATCGGGCCATTCAGCGTCCTTCGCCCGACGATCGCCGGATCACCAGGTGCGTCGGCAGCACCGTGCTCGCGGCCGGCTGGTTGCCGATCCGCGCGAGCAGCATCTCGACCAGCCGCCGCCCGGCCAAGCCGGTATCCTGCGCGACCGTCGTCAGCGGCGGATTTGCCAGGCTGGCTGCCGGGATGTCGTCAAAGCCGACGATCGCGACGTCGTAGGGCACGTTGATGCCGGCGCCGGCGAGCACGCGCATCGCCGCCAGCGCGATCAGGTCGCTGGCGGCGACGATCGCATCGAACTGCACGCCGCGCTGGAGCAGCGCGCGCGTTGCCTCCGTGCCTGCCTCCTCGGTCGAGATCGCCTCGACCTGCAACCGCGGATCGACCGCCAGGCCGTGCTCGCCGAGCGCCGCGACATAGCCGCGATAGCGGTCGTGGAACTCCGGATAATGATCGGTCGCGCTGCCGAGGAACGCGATCCGCCGCCGACCGCGCTCGATCAGGTGCCGCGCCGCCGCCGCACCGCCCGCGACATTGTCGCAGCCGATCGTGATCCCCGGCTGGCCGGGCTGGACCGAGCCCCAGCGGACGAAATGCGTACCCTGCGCGACCAGCAGCTCGAGCCGCGAGCGATAATCGGCATAGTCGCCATAGCCGAGCAGGATCAGGCCATCGGCGCGGTGGCTGTCCTCGTAATCGGTGTGCCAGTCGCTCGAGAGTTGCTGGAACGACACGAGCAGGTCGTAACCATGCGACGCGCATGCCGCCATCATCGCCCCGAGCATGCCGAGGAAGAACGGATTGACGACCGTCTCGTCGGGCGTCGGATCGCGGAACAGCAGCAGCGCGATCGTCTTGGTCGTGCCGTTGCGCAGGTTCGAAGCGCTGCGGTCTACCGTGTAGTTGAGTTGCTTGGCGATCGCCTCGATCCGCTGCCGGGTCGCGGTGTTCACGGTCGGGCTGCCCCGGAGCGCCCGCGACACCGTCGGTTGCGACACGCCGGCAAGCTGGGCGATGTCGAACGAGGTCGGCTTGCCCAGCGGCTTGGTGCTTGGTCTGGCGGCGGTGGCGGTCACGTGAACGGCATCCTCGGTCTGCCCGTTCGAACGGCGGGCGTGGGCCCGACACAGCGCAGAACGATCCCGCCGTCAATCGCCCAGGCCCGACCAACTGTGTCAAGAACGCAACAGGTCCGGAGCGGCTGGTTTGAATACGTATGTAGCTTGCTTTCCTTTGGTCGCGGCGAATTCCAATGACGGTGTCGTTACATACCCGAGGCGCGAAAGACGCCCAACGGGTTCCCAGGGGAGGATTATCATGACGGTTCGCATTCGTGCGTTGGCAGCTGCCACACGCGCCATCCTGAAGCTCTCGGCAAGCGGCGCGACGCTCGGCGCGGCGATGCTGCTCGCCGGTACGCCCGCGTTCGCGCAGGACGTGAATGCCGGGACCAAGGTGCCCGACCCCGCCGGCAGCTCGTCGACCGCCGGCAACCCCAATGAATCCGGCAGCGCCGCCGACGCCGTGCAAGACGGCACGCCCGCCGAGTCCGAGATCGTCGTGACCGGCTTCCGTCGCAGCCTGGAGAACGCCGTCGCCGAGAAGAAATCGCGCGACCAGGTGGTCGAGTCGATTTCGGCCGAAGACATCGGCAAGCTGCCCGACGCGTCGATCGCCGAGTCGATCGCGCGCCTGCCCGGCCTGACGTCGCAGCGCGTCAACGGTCGCTCGAACAGCATCTCGATCCGCGGCTTCTCGCCCGACTTCTCGACCACGCTGCTGAACGGCCGCGAACAGACCTCGACCGGCGACAACCGCGCGGTCGAATACGACCAGTATCCGGCCGAAGTCATCAACCAGGTGCTGGTCTACAAGACCGCCAACGCCTCGCTGATCGGCCAGGGCCTGTCGGGCACCGTCGACCTCCGGACGATCCGCCCGATCGAATACGGCAAGCGCGTCGTCTCGGTCGGTGGCCGCGGCACCTATGCCGACATCGGCAAGCTGAACGCCGGGTCGAAGGACAAGGGCTACCGCGTCACCGGCACCTATGTCGACCAGTTCGCCAACGACACGATCGGCGTCGCGCTGTCGGCATCCTATCTCGACGAGCCGTACCAGATCCAGGAATTCAACGCCTGGGGCTATGCCGGCGATGGCACCGCAGCGGTCCCCGCGATCATCGGCGGATCGAAGTCGTACGTTACCTCGACCAACCTGAAGCGCCTCGGCCTGCAGGGCACGGTGGAATGGAAGCCGATTCCCCAAGTCACCGCGACGCTCGACGGGTTCTTCTCCGATTTTAACGACGACCAGATCAAGCGCGGCATCGAACTGCCGCTCGGTTTCGGCGCGGCGACCACCATCCCGACCGCGACGACGATCACCAACGGCCTGGTCACCGACGGGTCGTTCCGCGGCGTCGAGGGCGTCGTCCGCAACGACAGCTTCCAGCGCAAGGCCAAGCTGTATTCGTTCGGCTACAACGCCAAGTACGAAGGCGACGACGGCTGGAACGCGATGGTCGACGTCAGCCTGTCGCGCACGACCCGCGACGAGACCGTCCTCGAAACCTATTCGGGCACCGGCTACGGCCAGGGCGTCGGCGCACAGGACACGATCGGCTTCACGTCCAGCGACACCGGCACGTTCTTCCGCCCGACGCTGAACTATTCGGACCCGAGCCTCATCAAGCTGACCGATCCGCTCGGCTGGGGCGGCGCGAACGTGCAGGCCGGCTATTACAACGACCGCCACATCGTCGACGACCTGAAGCAGTATCGCGTCGAGATCGAGCGCGAGATCGAAGGCCCGATCTCGAGCGTCAAGTTCGGCATGAACTACACCGATCGGAACAAGTCGCTGACGCCGAACGAGGCACTGGTGCAGCTTGCCAACGGGGCGCTGTCGCAGACGCTGCCGACGCAGTACCAGTTGACCCCGACCACCCTGTCGTATCTCGGCCTCGGCCCGATCCTCAGCTACGATCCGACGGCGCTGCTCGCGGGCGGCGTGTACCGGCTGGTCTCGAACAACAACAATCTCGATGTCGTCGCCAAGGGCTATTCGATCCAGGAACGCGTCATGACGTCGTACCTGCAGGCGAACATCAAGCAGTCGATCGGCGCGGCCGAACTGACCGGCAACGCCGGCGTCCAGGGCGTCTTCACCAACCAGAAATCGTCTGGCAACGTGGTCGCGAACGGTGGCCTGATCCCGATCACGCGCGGCGCCGACTATATCGACTTCCTGCCGAGCCTGAACCTGGCGCTGCGCTTCCCGAGCGACATCGTGATCCGTGCCGCCGCCGCGCGGCAGATGCAGCGCCCGCGCCTCGACGACATGCGCGTCGCGCTCGCCTACGGCTTCGACACGGCGCAGGGCATCCTGAGCGGCAGTGGCGGCAACCCCTATCTGCGCCCGATCCGGTCGAACTCGTATGACGTCACGGTCGAGAAGTATTTCGGCACGCGCGGGTATCTGGCGGCGCAGGGTTTCTACAAGCAGCTGAAAAGCTTCGTGTACAGCTTCACCGACACGAACTTCAGCTATGCGGGCTATCCGCTGCCGTCGAACGCGCCGGGCTCGACCTCGACGATCGGCACCGCGACGGTCCCGATCAACGGCGAGGGCGGCAACATCTACGGCGTCGAGCTGGCCGGCACGCTGCCGATCGGCGAGATCGTCTCCGCGCTCGACGGCTTCGGCCTGACCGGTGGTGGCTCGTACACCAAGACCGAGATCGTCCCGACGCCGGGCGGCAAGTCCGAGGACATCCCCGGCTATTCGCGCTGGGTCGCCAACGGCACCGCCTATTTCGAGAAATGGGGTTTCTCGGCACGCGGCAGCCTGCGCTACCGGTCGACTTTCGTCGGCGAGCTATCGGGCTTCGGTGCGAACCTGGTCCGCCGTCGCGCGGCTGGCGAGATGATCATCGATGGCCAGCTCGGCTACGATATCTCGACGGGCATGCTGAAGGGCGTCTCGGTCTATGTGCAGGGCCAGAACCTGACCAACGAGCCGTTCACCACGATCAACGGCACGCGCAGCGACGAGATCATCGACTATCAGAAATACGGCCGC
>JAYVRZ010000107.1:0-13963 GCA_043775965.1 Sphingomonas sp. | reverse complement strand
AGCAATCTTGGGCCAATAGACGGTTTGTCCGCTAATTTGACGGGCCGTTCTGTGCGATAACCGACCAGTGAGACTAATTGTGGCGACAAGCTTAGATTTCCTGCTTGGCAACGCATTATCTCCCTACCGCTGACGAAGGCAACATATGTAATTTCTAGAGCAAATTAGCTGTTATTTTTTAAGACATTGATGGACTTTGCTTGTCCGTTGGCTAGCGCCGCCCTCTGTTTTGAGAGGACGTAGTTATGGGCGAACGGGTCGGGATCGCAGTGATCGGGCTGAATGGCGCGGTGGCCACCACCGCAGCCGCGGGGATCGCAATGATCCGTGCAGGATCGAACGATTTGTCGGGCCTGCCGCTCGCCAGCCGCGACGTCGACGGCATGGCGGCATACCGTGATCTCCATTTCGGCGGCTGGGACCTCAGCCATGACGACCTCGCCACCGCCGCGCTGAAGCACGGCGTGCTGAGCGAAAGCGAGCTCGCCAACGGCGCGTCCAGCCTGTCGGCCATGCGGCCCTGGCCCGCAGTCGGATCAACCGATTTCTGTGCGAACATCGACGGCGCCAACAAGATCGCCGCGCCAGGCCACCGTGCCGCAGTCCAGCATATTCAGGACGATCTTGCGCGCTTCAAGACCGAGCAAAATCTGGACCGGGTGGTGATGATCAATCTCGCTTCGACGGAGCGCAAGGCCGATCTTCGTGCGGACGCGCTGACCAGCGTGGAGGGCTTCGAACGTGGTCTCGATGCCGACGACGCGGCGATCAGCCCGGCGATGCTCTACGCCTATGCCGCGATCGCCAGCGACACGCCCTATGCCAATTTCACGCCGTCGGTCGCCGCCGACGTCGCGCCGCTCGCCGAGCTTGCCTGCCAGCGCGGCGTGCCAATCGCCGGCAAGGATGGCAAGACCGGACAGACGCTGCTGAAGACGGTGATCGCGCCGGCGCTGCGTGACCGTGCGTTGCATGTCGACGGTTGGTTCTCGACCAACATCCTCGGCAATTCCGACGGCCTCGCGCTCGACGATCCCAAGAGCCTCGCGTCGAAGGTCGATACCAAGAAGTCGGTGCTCGACCAGATCCTCGGCTATCCGGTCGAGGATCACATCATCATGATCCATTATTACAAGCCGCGCGGCGACAACAAGGAAGCGTGGGACAACATCGACCTGACCGGCTTCCTCGGCCAGAAGATGCAGCTGAAGCTGAACTTCCTGTGCAAGGATTCGGTGCTCGCGGCGCCGCTGGCGATCGAGATCGCGCGCTGCCTGGCACTGGCGCAGACGCGCGGCGAAGGCGGCGTGCAGGACCAGATGGGGATATTCTTCAAAATGCCGCAGACTTGCGACGGCGGCGAGCCGATCCACGCGTTCGGCGAGCAGCAGTTGATCCTCGACACCTGGCTCGACCGCCGGTGACGCTGGGTGCGGCGCATCTGCCGCTGCTGCGCGAACTCGGCGACCTGAAGCGGATCCGGTCGGCGGAGCGCGACGGGTCGATCGCCGAGCGGTTGTTTGCGCGCGGCTGGGCGGCGCTGGCGGCGGGCGAGGCCCCGGCGGCGGTGACGCGTCGCACGGTCGCCGCCGCGCTCGCCGCTGCACGACTGGGCGATCTCGACCGCACCACGCTGGCCGAACTTGGCCTGTCCGATGCGGAAGCATGCGCCGTGCTCGAACGCGGGTTCGACGAAGTCGCGGTGTTGCTCGACCCGGCGCTCGCGGCGGACCTGCGCAATGCGCTGCCGGAGGGCGCACCGGCGGCGGGGCCGGTGCCACGGTTCGTCACGCAACTCGCGACGCAGCCGCGTGCGGGCGTCACTTGCCCGGGGCGGCCGCGGCTGCTGCTCCAGCCGCCCGAGAACCACGCCGAGCACTGCCTGATGGTCGCAGTATACGGCGTACTCGCAGCGCCCGGTTACGACGCTGATCCGGCGGAGGTGTTCCTCGCGTCGATGGCGCATCATTTCCACAATGCGGCGATGCCCGACGCGGGGTTCACCGGCGAGGTGCTGCTCAGCGATCTGCTCGACCGCGTGATCGATGCGGCGCGCGAACAGGCGATGGCGATGCTGGACCCGGCGGTCGCGGCGCAGGTTCGCGCGGCGATCGTGCCAATAGCCGGTGACGCGACGCCCGCGGCACGCGCGTTCCACGCCGCGGACGTGCTCGACCGGGTGCTGGAGATCGAACAGCACACGCGCGCCGCCTCGGCGACGATGGACACAGTGCTGCGTACCTACGAACTGGTCCATGCCGGTCCGGTCAATACGTTCCACGACCGCGTTCTGGCGGACGTCAACCTGCTGTGAGCTATCGCTCGCCCGTCACCGGACGGCCACTCGTCGCCGACACGCCGCATTCGCTGGCCGCACCCGGCGAGCGCTGGCCGGTGGTCGATGGCATCCCGTATCTGCGAACCGACAGCGAAGGGCTGGTGACGGTCGCGCTTGATCATCTCGACGCTGGCTGCCCAGACGATGCCCTGGTCGCGCTGCTGACGGATCAGGATGCGTGGTGGACCGGCCCCGCGACCGATCTCGGCGAAGTGAAGCAGCTGGTGCGCGAGCGTGATACGCTGTCGTTGCGCGCGGCGATGGGGCTACTCCGGATGGGGCCGGTGGCGGACTACTTCGCGCATCGCTGGAGCGATCCGATTTACCTCGCCGGGCTCGCGCTGGTCGAGGCGCATTGGCGGCAGCCGGAGACCGGGTTCGAACTGGCGTGCGGGATCGGACATTATCTCCGCGAGCTTACCGCGCGGGGCGTCGCGTGCGTCGGTGCTGACGTCGTGTTCTCGAAATGCTGGCTCGCAAAACACTGGGTCGCGCCTGAGGTCGACTATGTCGTGTTTGACGCCGCCGCGCGCTGGCCGATCGAGACGCAGCGTTTCGACCTGGTCGCGTGTCACGACGCGTTTTATTTCCTGCCCGAACAGCCGCGCATCGCCCGCCTGCTGCGCGAGGCCGTCACACCCGGTGGGGTTCTCGCGGTCAGCCATCTTCACAATGCCGCAGTCGCTGGCGGCGCAATGGGGCCGGCACGCACTTCGTCCGAATGGGCAGGACTGTTTCCCGATACCTTAGTTTACGATGAGCGCGAGTTGCGGCGGGCATTGCTAGCCAGCGATGCACCCGCATCGACACGATGGTCCGACGATCCCGCTATCGAGGCATGGTCGATCGTCGAGGCAAATGGCGGCGCGGTACGTCAGCTGACCGGCGGACTAGCGATGCCGGCTGCCGATGCGGTCCTGCAACCGAACCCGTTGCTCGATGGCGAAACGCCGCGCTGGCCCTCCGATCGCTACCGCGCGGAATATGGTGAGGCTGCCACATGGCTCGCGGACTCCGGTGATGCGGCGCGGAACCGCCGGGTCCTCGACCTGCCGGCGCGGTGGTAAGCATGCGCTGGGGTATCGTTGGTTTCGGCTGGGTCGCACGCGATTATATGGCGCCCGGCATCGCCGCGGCGGGCGGGACGCTGGTCGCGATCGCCGACCCTTCGCCGATGGCGCAGGCCAGCGCGATGTCCGGCGGCACCCTCGCCTATGATACTGCCGAGGCGATGCTGGCCGATGCGGCGCTTGACTGCCTCTACGTCGCCACGCCCAACAATCTTCACGCCGACCCGGTCCGCGCGGCCGTTGCGGCGGGCGTACCGGTGCTGTGCGAAAAGCCGATCGCCGCGACGCTAGACGATGCCGAGACGATCGGCGCGGCCGTCGCGGGACACCTCTACGGTACCGCGTTCGACCAGCGCCATCACCCCGCACATCGCGCGATGGCGCAGGCGATCCGCGACGGCGCCATAGGCCTACCGATCGCGGTACGGATCGTCTATGCCTGCTGGGTCGACCCGAGCTGGTCGCCGTCCAGTGAAGGCGGCGGCTGCAACTGGCGCGCCGATCCTGCCGCGGCGGGCGGCGGCGCAGTCATCGACCTCGCACTCCACGGCCTCGATCTCGCAGCGATGTTGGTCGACGAGCCGCTTGCGCGCCTGCATATCGACCTGCAGCGACGCATCCACGACTATCCGGTCGACGATGGCGGCATCCTGTCGGGTCGCACCGCAGGCGGCATCCTGGTTCAGAGCCATGTCGCCTATAACTGCCCCGAAGTGCTGCCCCGCCGCCGGCTTGAGATCCTCGGCGAGGACGGCCTGCTCGTTGCCACTGACACGATGGGCCAGACCGAGGGCGGCACCGTGATCCGCCGTTGCGCCCGCACCGGGGAGGAGACCGCCCTCTCCTTCGACGCCGCGCTGTCGCCGTTCACCGCGCAGGCCGCCGCGTTCGCCGCCGCCGTCCGCGGCGACGCCCATGATTTCTCGATTCACAGGGACCTGTCGCTGATGCGCCTTTTCGACGCCGCCTATACCGATGCGCGATCATGCCTCTGAGCTGGTATGCCTGCGCGCACTGCGGCTTTTGGCAGCGGCATTTCGCGCCCGCCGATTGCCCGGTGTGCAACGATACGCGCAACGACCTGCCCGCGGACGGCTGGCGCTTCCTCCCCGAGCACGACGTCGCCGCGAGCCATGACGGCAGTTGGCAACAGGTTGCCGACGATCTCTGGGCCTTCACCACTACACCGCATCTGGGGCTCGGCGGCACCGGTTGGCTGATCGTCCGAGAGGGCGGCAACATCGCCTTCGAGGCCGCCCCCTATTACTCCCCCGCGATGCTCGATCAGATCGAACGGCTGGGCGGCATACGCTATCTCGCGGCCAGTCACGCGCATGGCTATGGCGCGCTGTTCCAGCTCCAGCGCGACTGCAACCCTGAGATGCTCGCAATCCACAAGGACGACCTCGGCATGACCAAGGCGTTCCGCGTCACGACGCCGTATGACGATGTGCTGGAGATCGCCCCAGGCTATACGCTGCACCACGTCGGCGGCCATTACGAAGGCCAGGCGGCGCTCCACGATGCGGTCGGCAAGCGCCTGTTCTGCGGCGACATGTTCAAGATCGACCAGGACGAAGCAGGCGTCAGCCACGCGATTTCGAGCCACAAGGCGTTCCACAAGGACATCCCGCTGACGCATGGCGAGATCCGCCAGTACCGCGACGTGATCGCACCTTTAGCGTTCGATGCCGTCCTGACCCCGTTCGAATATGCCCCCGAAGTTGGTCGCGATGTCGCCGTCGCCGTGCTTGACGAGGCGCTGGCCCGTGCGCCAGGCGTGAAGAGGATCCCGTTATGACCCGCACCATTACCGGCCTTCCCAAACAGCTCGGCGCAGCCTGCCACCTGTATCTCGACGCGTTCCCCACCGGCGACATCGTCGCGTTTCCGATCGATGGGATCGACCGTGTCGGTATTCCGGTCTGGGTGGTCGCGCTGTTCCCGGTGACCGCTGACCTCGACGGCATCATGCCGTACGGCGTCGGCTATGGCGCGACCGAAGAGGCCGCGATCCTCGGCGCGCTGGGCGAGATCGCCGAGATGGTCTGGCCCACGCTCACCCTGTCGGCGCGCGGCAAAACGCATGGCAGTTATGCCGACCTCGTCCGCGAGCGCGGCGATCGCGGAATCGCCGATCCGCTGACTTTGTGCCTGCCCGCCGGCTCCCCGGTCGGCCGCGAGACACCGCTGGACTGGGTCGAGGCTAGGCGGTGGGCGGACGGCTCCAGCATCCTCGTGCCGATCGACCTCGCCGCCTATTCCGCCAAGGAACTCGCGCCCGGATACGTGCCGCTCACGACGATCATCTCCAACGGGATGGGCGCAGGGCCGGACCTCGACTGGGCGATCGGCCACGGGTTATGCGAGATCCTCCAGCGCGACGGCAACGGGTTGCTGTTTCGCGCGCTCGATCGCGGCGTTGCGATCGACCTGCCTGAATGCCTGCCCGCAGAGATCGGCGACCTGATTAACCGGTTCGCTGCCGCCGACGTCCGCGTTATACCCAAGTTCGCGACCGACGAATTCGGCCTCGCCAACGTCTATTGCGTCGGTGTCGATGCGCGCGAGCCCGCGGTGCCGATAATGGCGACGGCGTGCGGCGAGGCGGCGCACCCCGATGCGGTACAGGCCCTGGCCAAGGCGATTGCCGAATACGCCGCGAGCCGCGCGCGGAAAGCCTTCGCGCATGGCCCGATGGCACTCGCCGAGACGATCGCGCCGCGAGGCTATATCGACCGGTTCATGGCGCAGGCCGGCGGTGCCGCGAAATCGAGCGACGGCCGCGCGTTTTCGGAAATGCAGCGTTGGACCGATGTCGACGCAGCGACGCTCAGGGACTGGCTCGCCGACACGATGCTCGCCGAGCGCAGCCGCCGCGCCTTTGCCGACCTGCCCCGCGCGGACGTGCCCGATGCGCGTGTTCGTGGCCAACTGGCGAGGGAAGCCGTCGAGGCGGCCGGGTTCGACATTCTCTACGTCGACATGTCCCCCGCGGATGCCAGCGTCGCAGTCGTCAAGGTGATCGTGCCGGGCATGGAAGTCGAGACGATGAGCTACTACCGGATCGGCGAGCGCAACGTCGCCAAGCTAGTCGCGCTCGACAGCCCGCTGGTCAGCTTCGGCGGCGAGGAAAGCGCGACGCGCCGACCCGTTCGCCTCACCGAGGAAGCAGTTGCGCGGCTCGGGGGCCAGCCGTTCTTCGATACCGCGCTGGCGGACGAAATCGTCGGCCCGCTCTATCCGCTTTACCGCGAGCCCGAAGCGCATCACGTCGCCTGGTCCGAACAGGGCCTCGCGACGGAGGCGGCACGATGACGCTGCGGTTCGCCTACAATACCAACGGCGCGGCCAACCACAGGCTGGACGACGCGCTGCACCTGATCGCCGACGCCGGCTATGACGGCGTCGCGCTCACGCTGGATCATCACCACCTCGATCCCTTCGCCGACGATTGGGCGCGCGAAGCGGAGCGCGTCGGCGCGCTGCTGCGGTCGCTCGGACTGGGGTCGGTGATCGAGACCGGCGCGCGCTATCTACTCGACCCGCGCGACAAGCATGAACCGACGCTCGTCACGGCAAACCCAGAGGGCCGAGATCGCCGCGTCGCGTTCCTCGCGCGCGCGCTCGAGGTCGCAGCGATCCTGAATGCCGAGACCGTATCGTTCTGGGCGGGCGTACTGAAACCCGGAGTAGCACATAATGATGCGCTCGACTGGCTCGACGCGGGCCTCGGCAAGGTCGTCGAGCATGCCGCCCGCACCGGCATTCCCGTCAGCCTGGAGCCCGAGCCCGGCATGCTGATCGAAACGGTCGCCGACTATTCACGGCTTGCGGAGCGCCATCCCGACCTGCGGCTCGCGCTCGACACCGGGCACTGCCTCGTCACGCAGGATATCGCCCCTGAAGCCGCGGTGCGTGCGTATGCCGACCGTCTCGGCACCGTCGCGGTCGAGGACATGCGCCGCGGCGATCACACGCATCTCCCGTTTGGCGAGGGCGACATGGACATCCCCGCCATCCTCACCGCGCTTGAGTCGATCGGCTTCGAAAAGCTGGTCTGCGTCGAACTGTCGCGCGAGAGCCCCCGCGCGCATCAGGCGATTCCGGAATCGGTCGCCTATCTCCGCGCGGCGCTTACCTGATGCGGATTTGTTTCGTCTCGCGCCGTTTCTTCCCTGCGATATCGGGTATGTCGATCTACGCGATCAACCTGTTGCGGCAACTCGTCGCGGCGGGTCACGACGTGACGATGATCAGCCAATATTACGGCGATCCCGCCCGCGCCCGTGTTTATGGCGGCGGTCCCCCGCCACCGGTGCGGGGCGTGCGCGTCGTCGGCCTCGAAGCGCTCGGCGAACAGGACGGCGGCGATTTCGAGCGCGATATCGACGCAATCGTCGAGGCCATCGCACGCGATCATGCCGTGAATCCGTTCGATATGCTCCACGCCCAATATGGCTATCCGACCGGGTGGGCGACAATGATCGCGGCCCGCCGCCTCGGCCTGCCCTGTGTCGTATCGATCCAGGGCGGTGACGGGCACTGGGTCGGCTCGTGCTGCGAAACGCACCGACTCGCGATGGTCCGCGTGCTCGATCATGCCGGCGCGCTGCTGATCGGCGGCAACAGTTTCGCGGGCGAAGTCCACGACCGGCTCGACACCGCGCTCAACCGGTTCACGATCGTCCCGGGGGCGGTCGATACCGACCATTTTACGCCGGTATCTAGTGTTGCACCCGAAGGTCCGGTCCGCTTGCTCTATCATGGCCGCGTCGATCGCCGCAAAGGCGTGCTCGACTTCCTCCACGCGCTGCCGGACGTCGGCGGCGACTGGCACGCGACCATCTCCGGCATCGGTCCCGACGTCGACCCGGCGCAGGCGCTTGCGATCGAACTCGGGCTCACCGACCGTGTGACGTTCAGCGGCTATGCGGACTATGACGCGGTCCCGGAACTCTATCGCGCGCACGACGTCTTCGTGTCGCCGACCTATGCAGAGGGGTTCTCGAACACCATCCTCGAGGCGATGGCGTGTGGCCTGGCTGTCGTCTCGTGCCACGCCGTCGGCGTCGTCGACTGCGTCCGCGACGACGAGAATGGCCTGCTGACCGACCCCGGCGACGTGCCAGCGCTGGTCGCCTCGCTGACCCGCGTCCTTACCGATACGAGCCTGCGCACACGCTTGGCGACCGCCGCGTTGGACGAATGCCGCCGGGTGTATAGCTGGGACGCGGTCGGGCAACAGATCGTCGAAATCTATCGCGACCTGCGTAACCAGCCGCAAGCCGCCTTCGACACCGACCTGCCGATCACGCCCTGCCGTTTTCGCAGCGAGCCGCATCTTTTGTGAGCGACCGGTGAAGCTACTCGCAATATCGCCGCATCTGGACGATGCAGCCTTCTCCGCCGGCGGCCTGCTGGCGTCGCGTGTAGACCAAGGCTGGGAGGTCATGGTGGCGACGTGCTTCACCGGCAACGTCGCGCAGCCGACCGGATTCGCGCTCTCGTGCCAGCTCGACAAGGGGCTTGGCGCGGACATCGACTATATGGCGCTGCGCCGCGCCGAGGATCAAGTGGCGTGTGAAGCCCTTGGCGCGCGCGCGACGCATTTGCCGTTCCTGGAGGCGCCGCATCGTGGTTACACGTCGGCAAAGATGCTGTTCGCGGGACGGCTGCCCGACGACCGGATCGTCGACGATGTCGCGGCCTCACTAGCCGAGCTTCTCGCGGCGGAACGGCCTGATCTCGTCCTCGGGCCACTGTGCCTCGGCAACCATGTCGACCATCACGTCGTTCTAGAAGCGATTGGGCGATCCTGTGCTGATCATACCGTATTGCTGTGGGAAGACTGGCCTTATGCCGATCGCGAAGACCGGATTGCCGCCATGCCCGAGGTGATCGAATACCTCACGTCCGAGACGCGCGCACGGCGGATCGCCGCCTGTGCCGCGTACACGTCGCAACTTGGCTTCCAGTTCGGTGGGGTCGAAGCGATGACCGAGCGGACCGAACGGATCGTCGAGGAACGTTTTTACCCCCCCTCAAGCGTTCTGATCGACCCGGCCACCACCGCCCCCGCGTCCCCAATTCCAATCAAAGCCATCATCATGACCAAAGTTTCCGTCGTTACCCTGGGCAAGGGGCGTCCAGACCATCTCGTCAACGTCGTCCGCGGGCTGATGCGCCAGACGCTGATGCCGACCGAATTGATCGTCGCGGTGATGCAGGACGATCTGTACGACCTGCCCGAGGCATCATTTCCGATCCGCCAGATGCAGGTTGTGGCCGACGCCCTTCCTCTTGCCTCCGCACGTAACGTCGCGGCCCGCGCGGCGACCGGCGACGTCATCGTCTTTCTCGACATGGACTGCATCCCGACCCCCACGCTGCTGGCCGATTATGCCGGGTTTCTCGACACGTTCGACGGGCTGCTGATGGGCGAGGTCCTGTACCTGCCGGGCGGCGCGACCGACGGCGACTGGCAGTATAACCGGTTCGCCAAGATCGCGGTGAAGCATTCTGACCGTCGCGGTCCCCCACCCCAGGGTATCGAGATTTGCACTGATTATCGCTGTTTCTGGTCGCTCAACTTCGCGATGCGGCGGACGACGTTCCTCGACCTGGGCGGGTTCGACGAGCGTTATGTCGGCTATGGCGGCGAGGATACCGATTTTGGCAAAGCGCTCGACGAGGCCGGCGTTGCGATCGCGTGGATCAAGGGCGGTCTGGCCTATCACCAATATCATCCACACCACATGCCGCCGGTGCATCACCTCGACAGCGTCGTGCGCAATGCCGAGCTGTTCGAGACCAAATGGGGGTATCGGACGATGGGCCACTGGCTTCAGGCATTCCGCCTGATGGGCCTGATCGACCCCACCCCGGGTCGGCCGATCCGCATCCTCCGCCGTCCCGACGCCGCCGATCTCGCGCTGACCGGGCAGCAGAGCCATCAGCCCTATGCCAATACCGCAACCGTTATTCGCCTGCTCGAAGACCGATTGGCGGCAAGTGAGGGAGCCGCGGCGGCCGAATGAGGATCGCGGTCCTCTGCCATGTCCGCCAGCCTATCGCGCAGCCGTTCGCCGGCGGGATGGAATCGCAATGCTGGCATCTGGCAGCGGGCCTGCAGGCGCGCGGACACGATGTGGTGCTGTTCGCCTCGGGGGACAGCGATCCTCGCTTCACGATCGATCCAGTGATTCCCGAGCATTACGAACGGATATTTCCGGGCGCCGAGCACCGCGGCTTCGCGCCGCTGATCGCGCATCTCGACGATGGCTTTGCCGCTGCCTGCGACCGGATCGTCGCCGGGGGCTTCGATGTCGTGCACAATAACAGCCTGCACCGCTTCCCGCTTGAGCCTGCGCGGACCGCGGTGGTGCCGACCGTCACGTCGCTGCACGTCCCGCCGTACGACGCGCTCCGCTGGTTCGTGCATGCCAGCAGCGCGCCGACCCACCGCCTGACCGCGACCTCGGCACACCAGCTTTCCACCTGGTGGCCGGACGGGCCGCCAGTCGAAGCCTCGGTGCTGCACAATGGCATCGACCTCGACGCGTGGCCGTTCTTCGCGCAAGGCGATGGCAGCGCAGTCTGGTGCGGCAGGATGACGCCAGACAAGGCACCCCATCTCGCAGCGCAGGCAGCGCGAATGGCCGGTGTCTCACTCACGCTGTTCGGGCCGATCGAGGATCGCGACTATTGGGACGCCGACGTGGCGCCGCTGCTGGACGGCAGAATTCGATATGGCGGGCATCTGGATACAGCGGCACTGGCATCGGAGATGGGGCGTGCTTCGGTGTTCGTGTTCACGCCGTGCTGGGACGAACCCTTCGGCCTGGTCGCGGTCGAGGCGATGGCCTGCGGCCTGCCGGTAGCGGCGTTCGACCGTGGCGCCTTGCGGGAAGTCATCGGCGAAACAGGGTGTTTCGCGCCGCCCGGTGACATTTTGGCGCTTGCCGACGCGATCACGACGGCCATCCAACGTCCCCGCGGCCCGCAGCGTGATCGGGTCGAGACGGCCTTTACCCGTGATCGGTGGCTCGATCGATGCGAGGAACTTTACCGTGAAGCGATCGGTCACGAACTAATGCAGCACTCATGACAGCTACCGATCATCTGGGAGAGCTGCGCGCGCAGCTGACTACATTATACCGGACGCATGTTGAACTTGGTTCTCGCTATGCGCTGGTCGATTTCCCGGACCACGCCAACGTCGGCGATAGCGCGATCTGGCTCGGCGAACTCGCAATGCTACGGGCGATAACGGGGCAGGATCCGTGTTACGTTTCGACCTGGCACGATTTCGATCTCGATGCCTTTCGCGATGCCTGTCCCGACGGAGCGCTGTTCCTGCATGGCGGCGGAAACCTAGGCGACATCTGGCCACATCACCAGCGGTTCCGTGAGGATATCCTGGCCCGTGTCCGCGATCGACCGGTCGTGCAACTACCGCAGTCGATCCATTTTCGCGTGCCATCAGAGGTGGATCAATTCGCCGCACTCGTCGCCGACCATCCGGATTTCGTCCTGTACGTTCGCGATACGCGCAGCCTGGACTTCGCACGAACGCATTTGGCCTGCGCGTCGCACCTCGCCCCGGACTCGGCGTATGCGCTAGGCGAGCAATCGCACGACTCGGCGCAATGCGACGTGCTGATGCTGATGCGCACCGACGACGAGCGGCGAGGCTATGCGATACCGTCGGCCGATTCAGCGACGGTCGTCGATTGGCTCGAGGATGACGCCGATCTACCGGTCGGAATCGATATCAAAGCTTGCGAAGCCCAAGCCATCGCACGCGTCGACCGTGGGCTACGATTGCTCGCACGAGGGCGGATCGTCGTGACGGACCGGCTGCATGGTCATATTCTCGCGGACCTGCTCGGTATTCCGCACGTCGCTCTCGACAACGACTACGGCAAGATCGCCGCGTATCTCGACGCATGGCCCGTTTCGGAACCAATCGTGACGAGGGCCACGACGATCGGACACGCCGTGGTTCTTGCCAAGCAGCTCGTCGGCGCGAGGTGACCGCCCCGATCGACGTCAGCCTGCTCGTCTGCACGCGTAATCGCGCCGGATCGTTGGCAGCGACTCTAGGGTCCGTCGAGCGAGCAGCAGCCTATGCCAGAAAAACGAACGTGGAGGTCGTTCTGGTCGACAATGGCTCGGTCGACGACACGCCGCGGCGACTGGCGGGATGGCGCGCGCGGCAGACTTTCCCGGTCCACCTCGTCCACGAACCGCATCCCGGGCTCGCCCGCGCGCGCAACACGGGGCTTGCGCACTGCACCGGGCGCATCATCGCGATGACAGACGACGACTGCGTCCTGCATCAAGACTATTTTGCGGCCGTCTGCGCCGCGTTCGAAAGGGCCAGCGAGCCGGCGATCATCGGCGGTCGCATCCTGCTCGGCAACCCAGCCGATCTCCCCGTCACGATCAAGCTCGAGGATCATCCCATGGTCGCACCTTCGCGCGGGTTTCCGGGCGGGTTCATCATGGGGGCAAATCTGGCGTTCACCGCGGACGTCCTGCGGTTGACGGGACGCTTCGACGAACGGTTCGGCGCCGGCGCGCCATTCGTGTCTGCGGAGGATACGGATTTCATGTTTCGTGCAGCGGGCTTCGGCGTCGCGATACTCTACGATCCCCTGATGGTCGTCGATCATCATCACGGGCGCCGGGATATCAAGGACGAAACCCGATTGCTGGCAGGCTACAGCTTCGGCGACGGGGCGCTGTACGCCAAGTATCTCGTCTCCGACCGACGCGCGCTTGTTGCCATCGTCGAGGATATTCTTGCCGTTCGCTTCGATTGGACGCGGCCCATAAGCACGCATGCCGGTATCAAGCGGTTCTACTGGTTCCGGCTGCGCCATAAGACCCGGGGCTTTGCCTATTTCTGGTGGATTGCCCTCCGGCAAAGCATGTCACATTTCATCTGATAAGCCATTGCACTTGCTGTTCTTTCTCCAACGATACCCCATATTCGAACCATGGGCGGACGTGTAAAGCGGATGGCAGGACTGTTGGAGGCGGAGGCGCGGACGATTGCTGCTGAAGATGTCGGGCGATGCGGGCTGTGCGAGCGGCCCTTGGGGCGAAAGGTGGAATGGCATCACCGCATTCCGAAAAGCCGGGGTGGTACGCAGGTCATCCCGGTTCATCCGATCTGTCACCGTATCATCCATGCCAGCGTCTCGAACCAGGATCTGGCGACGACGTTCGCGGATATTGGTGTCTTGAAAGCACGCCCGGATATCAGTCGCTTCATGCGCTGGATCGCCGACAAGCCCGCGGACTTTCACGCCCCCACCCGCCGTGCCGATATCCGCTGATTGCATCGGCACATGAGCACGAGGCGGTATGCCCGCCTTGTTCGCGAGTGGATCGTCGGCATCGGCCTCCAAGCTGAGGATTACGGCACTCACTCGCTTCGACTTACTAGAGTATCCGTTGTGATCAAGCGGGCTTATCGATCCATTTGCGGTCGGCTTTGAGCAACGTATTTGCCAGGACGATGAGCTTCCGCATGATCGCGGTG
>JAYVRZ010000106.1:0-6758 GCA_043775965.1 Sphingomonas sp. | reverse complement strand
CTAACAACGGAGAAAATGCCAACTATAACGGTTCTATATTCAACCAGAATAAGTCTTCGCTGCAGTGTTTCGGCGATGCAAAATCTGCGTCGATTGTGCCGAAGGACAAAATCGCGGGATTGAGCTTCTCAATACTTCTGCAACAAATTTACTTGCATTAAACTGTAATGACAGAATCTTCAGAGCCTCGACAGGCCCTTGGCGCGACTGCTTCGATCAGAACCCGGCTCGAGCTGCAGAATGCCATACTCGCCATGATCGCGACCGGGGAAACGCTTGAGGCGACATGTGCCCGGCTCTGCGTCGAGGTCGAGACGCTGTTGCCGGATGTGACCTGTTCGGTGCTGAGCGTGGATACCGCCGGGCTCCTCCACCCGCTTGCCGGTCCGAGCCTGCCCGTCGCTTATTCGGCCGCGCTGGACGGTCTCGCCAGCGGTCCGCTGGCTGGGTCCTGCGGTACGGCAGCGTATCTGGGAACCGAGATCATCGTCACCGACATCGCGGCGGATCCCCGCTGGGCGGCGTACAGGCATCTCGCGCTTCCACATGAACTGCGTGCATGCTGGTCCAGTCCGGTCGTCAATGCGCAAGGCGTCACGGTGGCGACGTTCGCCTTCTATTACCGTGCGTGTCGCGGGCCGACCGCCTTCGAACAGGACATGGTGCGCAGTTGCGTGCACCTGTGCCTCATCGCGATCGACCGCCACCAGCGGGTGCTCGATCACGAACGGCGCGCCTTTACCGACGCGCTGACCGGGCTGCCCAATCGCGCCGCGTTCAACGTCGCGCTGCAGGGGCTCGATTGCGAACGCCCGGGAAGCTGGGCGCTGTTCGTCGTCGATCTCGACAATCTGAAGATCGTCAACGACACGTTCGGCCATCACGCCGGCGACTGCCTGTTGCGGGTCGCGAGCGACCGGATGGCGGCGGCGATGCGGCCCGGCCGGACGTTCCGGATCGGTGGCGACGAGTTCGCGATGGTCATCGATACAGGCGAGGCGCTGCGCGATCTCGAGCACCTGGCGTATGGCATACTCGACACACTGGCGCTGCCGGCGGACTGTGGCGGCCAGGTCATCATCCCGCGCGCGACGATCGGCGGTGCGGTGTTGTCGCACGACGAGCCCGTCGTCGACCGCGTCCGCCAGAACGCCGACTTCGCGCTCTATCATGCCAAGGAGACGGGGCGGGGCGGGTTCGTGCGCTATTGGCCCGGACTAGGCTCGGCCATGACGCGGCGGCTGGGCGCGATCCGGGACGTGACCGCGGCGCTGCGCGAAGACCGCATCGACGCCTATTACCAGCCGATCTTCCGCCTCGACACGCGCGAAGTCGTCGGGCTCGAGGCCTTGTGCCGGATGCGGATCGGCGACGAGGTCATCAGCGCGGGGTCGTTCCACGAGGCGACCATCGACGTCCATGTCGCGACCGCGCTCACCGCGCGGATGATGGCGCTGGTCGCGGCGGACGTGCGGACATGGCTCGACCTGGAGATCCCGTTCCAGCATGTCGGCATCAACGTCTCGTCCGCGGATCTGAGCGGCGGCGCGGTCGAGCGCGTCCTGACCGACGCCTTCGAACGCGAAGGCGTATCGCTCGAGCACGTCATCCTGGAAGTGACCGAGACGGTCTATATGGGCGATGGCGACCAGGCCGTGCAGACCGCGATCCGGGGCTTGCGCGATAGGGGCATCCGCGTCGCGCTCGACGATTTCGGCACCGGCTTCGCCTCGCTGACGCATTTGCTGACGGTGCCGGTCGACGTCATCAAGATCGACAAGACCTTCGTCGATCACCTGACGCCGGACAATGTCAGCATGACGATCGTCGAGAGCTTGATCCGGATCGCCGCGCGCATGGGCATCCGGATCGTCGCCGAGGGGGTCGAGTCGGAGGAGCAGGCGGCGTTGCTGCAGGCTGCCGGCTGCGTGCTCGGCCAGGGTTATCTGTATTCGCCTGCGGTCGATCGCCACCAGACCACCGCGCTGCTGCTCGACCATGCGCAATATGCGACCGCGCGCACTTGGGGGTCTCGAAAGCCGGCGCGCTCTGCTAGCTGACGCCGCTTAGCCGTGGACCGGAGTGCGAGCGTGGTTGCCAGAATCGTGAAGGATTGGGACGGCGCGGTCGTCCAGACATGGCTGGAGCACCGCATCGCCGCCGCGCGCGCCGATCAGGTGCGCGCCGAGCGCGGTGGTCGCGAACTCCAGGACGATTGCGACAAGGCAACCGCCGAGGAGATGGTCTGTACGCTGGTCAAGGGGCGCGAGCCGCCGGCCGATGCGCAGATCCTGTTGCAGAAGCTCGCGGCGCTGCTGGACAAGGACGACTATATCTGGCGCGGCATCTACGACGATACCCGCTTCGACCGCCACGTCCGCGCGTTCGCCAAGAAGCTCGTCAGGATGGTGAAGACGAACGACGGGTTCGGGAACGTCGCGCACTACCAGTGACGGGCCCGGCGCGCGTCACGATCCCGGACGATAACGGCGTTCGACATGCCCCTTCAACGCGTCGGGGTAGAAATACACCGGCCGCAACGTGCCGCTGGCATAGCGGGCGACCTGATCCGCGAAATGTGGCGACCGGACGTCGCCGCTCTGGCCGCCGACCATGACCGCCGCCGCCTTCACGCGCGGACCGAACTCGACGACCGCGACGAAGCTGTTGCCGCTGGTGCCGTAATAGCGCTTCGTCCCCGGCCAGGGCTTGGCGCCGAACGAGGCGAGGCTGCCCCATTGCGCCGAAGTGAACGGTATCGGGATCGAGGCGCGGGCATCGTCGAAATGCGGGGCGATCGCATCGTCGAGCCGCTGGAAGCGGTTGATCGCCTTCCACGGCGTCCGCCACGTGCCGAAGTCGCGCGTGAGCCGGTCGACCGCGGCCGTGAGCGCGGCAAGCTTGGCGTCCGGGCCGACGCGCGCGGCGATATAGTCGGGTACGTTCAATCGCTCCGCCTGCGCGAAACTCCCGACCTCGCGCCAGAGCTGGTCGCCCCAGAACACCGCCAGGCTGGTCGCGGTGGAGTCGTAGCCCCAGCGATGATCCCAGGTCTTCAACAGCGCGATCGGCTCCGCAAGCGAGCGTCGGCGCGGGTCGCCTGCGGGCAGCGCGCTCCACGCGTCGACGAGGCCGGGCAGCAGGCGCGCGAACGCGGGGAGGTACGGATCGAACGCCGCGTCGCGCAGCCTTTCGGGCGTCCAGCCGGTCTTGCCCGTCAGCACCAGGTCGGCGTGCACCCCGCGCGCATTGCCGCCGACCTGGTCCATGTAGCGCGGAGAGTCTGCCGCCTTGGGACTGTCCGGCCCCGCCGCGCTCCACGGCCAGTCGTTGGTGTTGTGTGCCCAGCCGGTGCGCGGGTTCAGCACGCTCGGCAGGCTCGGCAGCGTATGGAGCCCGTGCCAGTCGGTCACGGGATCGCTGCCGTCGACCGGTCGCGTGTAATCGAAGCGGTCGTCGCGCACCGGCATGAACTGCGGCATCAGGAACGCGATCTCGCCCTTGCTGTCGGCGAACAGCGTGTCGTTCGAGGAATTGGCCTTTCGCTCGGCAACCGTCATGTAGCTGGCGAGATCGGTCGCCTTGGTCCGCAGATAGCTTTGTTCGAGCGCCGGGACGGGCTTCCACATCAGCGCGGTCGCGATCCACTTGCCCGCCTTCATGCCGACGATCGGGCCGTGATGCGTGCGATAGGTGGTGAAGCTGCGTACGCCCATCGTGCCGTCCGCCTTGCGGAATCGCAGCGTGACGATCTTCGCCGCGACCGGGCGAGTCTCGGTGCCGTAGCGATAGCTGTAGCCAGCGCCGCGGCTACCATTTCGCGCGACAATCCGTTCGGCGAACTCGTCGACATTGTCGACCGTCGCCGACGTGTGCATCCACCCCGCCTTCGCGTTGAAGCCCTGGTAGATGAAGAACTGTCCCCAGGTGCTCGCGCCGTACGCGTTCAGCCCGTCCGCGCTGGTCATCTGCGCCTCGGACCGGAAATAGAAGCTGGTGTGCGGATTGATGAGCAGCAGCGCATGGCCGTTCGCGGTCAGCCGCGGCGCGATCGCGATACCGTTGGAGCCGGACGGTTCGCGCGGGATCATGCCCAGTTCCTGCGGCATCGGCGGCGTCGGCGTGCCGTAGAAGGTCTTGAGGTCGCTCAGCGAGATCCGCTCGATATCGCCGCCGATGCTGCCCTCGGTAAAGCTCAGCGCCATCCACGGTTCGAACCGGGTCAGCACCTTGGGCCGGGTCTGCGGGTGCGTCGCCAGGTAATAGTTCAGCCCGTCCGCCCAGGCCTGCATCAGCGTGCGCAGCCACGCCGGGCTCGCCGCATAGTCCGCCTGCAACGTCGCCGGATCGACGAACAACCGCTGGCGCAGGTCGGCCCACACCGCATCCTCGCCGTCCGCTTCCGCGGTACGGCCGAGCGCGGTGAGGTAATTGGCTTCGATCCGCGGGAAATCGTCTTCGGCCTGTGCGTAGATCAGGCCGAACACCGCGTCACCGTCCGACTGCCCGAGGATATGCGGGATACCCCAGTCGTCACGCGTGATCGTCACGCGGGCGGCCTGCGCCCCCCACGCCGCCATCTCGGACGTTGTCTCCAAAGGCGGCGCAGCCGCGAGCGGCGTACCCAGAAGCGCTAACAGGATGACCGGATTGCGCGCGCGCCGAAGGACCGTATTCATGGGCGCAGCGTAAGGCGGCAAAAGGGGAAAGACCATGCGGTGGCGGACGATCTTGGGCGCGATGCTGCTCGGGCTCGCGAATGCGACCCCGAGCAGCGCTGGTCCGACCGATACCGCGCCGACAGCCGCGCCCGTTTCGATCGTGCTGAAACCCTCGGGTGTATTCGACGGCGTCGATCCGAAGGTCCATGCCGGCTGGCAGGTCCTCGTCACCGGCGACCGAATCGTCGCGGTCGGCCCCGACCTGCCGGTGCCCGCCGGGACGCGGACGATCGACCTTCCCGGCGCTACGCTGATGCCCGGCATGATCGAGGGGCATGGCCATCTCTTCCTCCACCCCTATGACGAGACGAGCTGGGACGACCAGGTGCTGCACGAGCCGCTGGCGTTGCGCACCGCGCGCGCGGTTGCGGCGGCAAAGACGACGGTGCTCGCCGGGTTCACCAGCGAACGCGATCTCGGTACCGAGGGCGCGGGCTATGCCGATGTCGGGCTGAAGGCGGCGATCGACCAGGGCATCGTGCCGGGGCCGCGGTTGTCGGTGGCGACGCGCGCGATCGTCGCGCTCGGCGCCTATGGCCCCAAGGGGTTCGAGCCCGGCCTCACCATTCCGCAGGGCGCGGAGGAGGTGTCGGGCGTCGACCAGATCGTCGCCGCGGTGCGTCGCCAGATCGCGGCGGGCGCGGACTGGATCAAGCTCTACGCCGATTACCGCTGGCGCCCCGGCGAGGACAGCCGCGCGACGCTGAGCCAGGACGAGATGACCGCGGCCGTCGCGGCGGCGCACGATGCTGGACGCCCCGTCGCGGTCCATGCCGCGACCGCCGAAGGCATGCGCCGCGCGGTCGCCGCCGGCGTCGATACGATCGAGCATGGCTATGGCGGGACGCCCGCGATCTTCGCGAGCATGGCGGCCAGGCACATCGCGCTCTGCCCGACGCTCGCCGCCTCCGACGCGACGTCGCGCTATCGCGGCTGGACCGGCAGCGAACCCGCACCGCCCGCGGTCGTGCTGAACCGCGCGAGCGTGCGGATGGCGATCGATGCAGGCGTCCCGATCTGTGTGGGCGGCGACGTCGGCGTGTTCGCGCATGGCAGCAACGCGCGCGAGATGGTGCTGCTGGTGGCGGCGGGCATGACGCCTGCACGGGTGCTGATCGCGGCGACGTCGGGCAATGCGCGCTGGCTGCATCTGTCGGACCGGCTCGGCACGGTGAAGCCCGGACTGCTCGCCGACCTGGTCGCCGTGGCGGGCGATCCGACCGGCGACATCGACGCCGTCCGCCACATCCGGCTGGTGATGAAAGGCGGCGCAGTGGTCTCGACCGACGGTGCGTCGGACCGGCGATAGCGGCGCGATGCGAGAAAAAATGCCCCGCCGGCACAGGGTACTGGAGTTCGTAGGATCCGGTCATCAAGCCTGTTGCGCGGGATCGCATCGCGCGTATGTTGCGATGATACAATCTGACACGGGATGACGATCGCACATGGTTTTCAAGACTACCGCGCTTGCCGGCGCCTCCATTGCTGCGCTCGCCCTTTCGGCTGCGGCACACGCCCAGCAGCCGGCCCGTACGACCGCGGCCAGGCCCGCGCCGGTCGCCGATCTCGTCAAGTCGGTGGATATCCCGTATCAACAGTTCACGCTCAAGAACGGCCTGCGCGTCGTCGTCCATACCGATCGCAAGGCGCCCGTCGTCGCAGTGTCGGTCTGGTATAATGTCGGGTCGAAGTTCGAGCCGAAGGGCAAGACCGGCTTCGCGCATCTGTTCGAGCATCTGATGTTCAACGGCTCGGAGAACGCACCCGGCGATTTCTTCGAACCGCTGAAACAGGTCGGCGCGACCGACTTCAACGGCACCACCTATTATGACCGCACCAATTATTTCGAGACGGTGCCGACCGCGGCGCTCGATCGCGCGCTGTTCCTCGAATCCGACCGCATGGGGTATCTCACCGGCGCGATCACGCAGGGCGTGCTCGACGAACAGCGCGGCGTCGTCCAGAACGAGAAGCGCCAGGGCGAGAACCAGCCCTATGGTCGCGTCGAAGAGAACGTCCAGGTCAACGCGTTCCCGG
>JAYVRZ010000105.1:0-5253 GCA_043775965.1 Sphingomonas sp. | reverse complement strand
CGGAGGCCGGGGCCCAATTGGAAAGGTCGCAGCGACGTAGCGCTGACAGCAGTTAGCAACGTTCCCCAATTGGGCCCCGGCCTCCGCCGGGGTGGTGGTCGAGGCGGATTACAGCAGCTTCTCGATATCCTTGCGAATATCCTCTGGCTTGGTCGTGGGCGCGTAGCGGTCGACGACATTACCATCCCGGTCGACCAGGAACTTGGTGAAGTTCCACTTGATCGCCTTCGACCCGAGCACCCCCGGCGCGTCCGACTTCAGCCGCTCGAACAGCGGGTCCGCGCCCGCTCCGTTGACGTCCACCTTCGCGAACACCGGGAAGGTCACGTCGTAGGTCAGCGTACAGAAGTTCGCGATCTCCACGGCATCGCCCGGCTCCTGCGCGCCGAACTGGTTGCACGGAAACGCCAGCACTTCGAACCCGCGCTCGGCATAATCGCGGTGGAGCGCCTCCAGTCCCTCATACTGCGGCGTGAAGCCACATTTCGACGCGGTGTTGACGATCAGCAGCACCTTGCCGCGATAGTGTTCGAGCGACGCGGGCGTGCCGTCGGCGCTCTTCACGGTGAAGTCGGTGATGCTCGTCATAGGCGGGGCTCCGTCAATCGTGCCGGGCCAGCAGATACGTCAGGTTCTGGCGTACTCCCGGCCATTCATGCGCAAGGATGCTGTAGACCACCGTGTCGCGCAAGCGGCCGTCGGCCATCACTTGGTGCCCGCGCAACACGCCGTCGCGCTTGGCGCCGAGCCGTTCGATCGCACGCTGCGAATTCTTGTTGAGCGAATCTGTACGGATCTGGACGCATTCGCAGCCGAGGGCGTCGAACGCGTGGGTTAGTAGCAACAGCTTGGCTTCCGTGTTGACGCCGGTGCGTTGTACGGACTTGGCGTAGAAGGTGCCGCCAATCTCGAGCCGCTTGTTCGCAGCGCTCATCCGCATGAAACGCGTAGTGCCGACGACCGCCCCGCCGGCCACCACCGCAAACAGACGCGCCCGCCCGAAATCCTGTTCGCGCAACGCTGCGGCGAGCCAGCGGTCGGGTGCCTTCATCATTGCGACGTTGGCGTAGAACAGGTTCCACAGATCGCCCGCCGACGCCGCCGCGACCAGCGCGTCCTTGTCGTCGGCGACCAGCGGGCGGAGCGTGACGTGACGCCCGACCAGCGTCGGCGTCGCGTCCCAACTCACGCCAGCCGCCCCTCGTGCAGCCGCATCACGCGGTCCATCCGCGCGGCGAGCCGCTCGTTGTGGGTCGCGACGACCGCCGCCGTGCCCTGTTCGCGGACCAGACGGATGAACTCGGCGAACACGATGTCGGCGGTATGCTCGTCGAGATTGCCGGTCGGCTCGTCGGCCAGCACCAAAGCCGGCTTGTTGGCGAGCGCACGCGCCACCGCGACGCGCTGCTGCTCGCCGCCCGACAGCTGGCTGGGGCGATGCGTGAGGCGGTGACCGAGACCGAGCTGGGTCAGCAACTCCGCCGCGCGCCGGTCCGCATCGCCGCGCGACGCGCCCTGAACGAGCTGCGGCAGGACGACGTTCTCGGTCGCGTTGAAATCGGGGAGCAGGTGATGGAACTGGTACACGAAGCCGAGGCTGTCGCGGCGGACGACGGTGCGCTCGTGCGCGTTGAGCTTCGACGCCTCGGTACCCGCGATCCGGATCGAGCCTTCGAAGCCACCTTCGAGCAGGCCTACCGCCTGCAACAGCGTCGACTTGCCCGAGCCCGACGGCCCGAGCAGCGCGACGATCTCGCCCGGCGCGATCGCCAGGTCGACGCCGCGCAGCACCTCGATCGTCGCGCCGCCTTGCGTGAAGCTCTTGGTCAGCCCGCTGGTCTGAAGGACGTAATCGTCGAACTTCTCGATCTGGCGGTCGATCTTGAGACCATTATTCATAACGCAGCACCTGCACGGGATCGGTACTCGCCGCTTTCCAGGCCGGATAGAGCGTCGCGAGGAAGCTGAAGACCAACGCCATGATCGCGATCACGACGATCTCGACGGGCGCGGGCTTCGAGGGAAGCGTGGTCAGATAGCGGATCGACGGATCCCACAGATCCTGGCCGGTGACGAGCTGGACGAAGTTCACCACGCCCTGCCGGTAGAACAGGAAGATGAAGCCGAGCCCGAGCCCGGCGACCGTGCCGAGCGCACCGATCGTGGTGCCGACGACGATGAAGATCCGCATCATCCCGCCCCGCGTCGCCCCCATCGTCCGGAGGATCGCGATGTCGCGGGTCTTGGCGCGTACCAGCATGATCAGCGACGAGAGGATGTTGAAGACCGCGACCAGGATGATGATCGACAGCACGGTGAACATCGCCACGCGCTCGACCGCCAGTGCCTCGAACAGCTGCGCGTTCATCGTCCGCCAGTCCTGGATGACCGCCTGCCCGCCGATCTTGTCGGCCAGCGGCTTCAAAATCTCGCCGACGCGATCGGGGTCGACCGTGTTGACCTCGACCATGCCCGCCGCATCGCCCATCAGGAGGAGCGTCTGCGCATCCTCGATCGGCATGATGATATAGGCCTTATCGTAATCATAGACGCCGATTTCGAAGATCGCGCCAACCGTGTAGCTGATGATCCGCGGCACCGTGCCGAACGGCGTGCTCTGCCCCTGCGGGCTGAACAGCGAGATTTCGGAGCCGACCTGCGCACCGAGCGCTTCGGCGAGGCGCGAGCCGATCGCGATCCGGCCGCTGCCCTGCGTGATGCTCGACAAGCTGCCGATCACGATCTTGTTGCTGATCGTCGAGTTGCGGCGGATGTCGTCGACTCGCATGCCGCGCACCAGCACCGCCTCCGCACGACCGTTATAGGTGGCGGCGAGCGGCTGTTCGATCAGCGGCACCGCGCTGGTCACGCCGGGAGTCGCCTTGGCCTGCGCGACGATCTCGCGCCAGTCGGGCAGCCGGCCGCCGACGCCCTGCACCACCGCATGGCCGTTCAAGCCGACGATCTTGTCGAACAGCTCGGCGCGGAAGCCGTTCATGACGCTCATCACGATCACCAGCGCGGCGACGCCGAGCATGACCGCGACCAAGCTGATCGAGGCGACGAGGAAGATGAACGCCTCGCCCTTACCCGGCAGCAGATAGCGGCGGGCTATCATCCGTTCATAGCGGGACAGGATCATGGGCGGCCGGGTTCGATCTGTTGAAACAATGCGATAAGCCGGCTCTACGGCGCGGCCTTGCATGAGGCAACCGTTCGCCCCTCGGTGCGCCGTGCGTGGCCCATCCGAACGGGAATCGAACAGAGGGTCGACCGCTTCATCAAATAGACGATGTTTCGGTGGTTGGATTGGTATGTTGCGAAAGCGCCACAGCCCTTGGCCAATCGTGTCGCCGCCTTCGCAAATACCGTGACAAAGGCCAACGACATAACTAGCAAAAACCTCGCTGAGACACAGGCAACGGCCGTGGTTCGGGGACTGCTTTTCCGCCGCGTCGCAAGACGAAGAGCGAGAGCGAAAAAATGGGGGCTGACGAGCGATCGTCACGCAGGCGCCCGGATCGGAAACGGTCCGGGCGTTTGCTTTTCCAAAACAGTTCATCGCAGCACAATCCGGTATCTATACTTGGCGGCATCGGACCCGTTGCCCGTCGGTACCGTTCTCGCCATCGTTATCGAAGATCAGCGTTATCGAAGATCAGCGCGTTGCCACTGGTCCGGGCTTTCGGTCGCCGGTGCTTCGGTACTCCAACCGCTATGCAGCAGGGATCTGATGCCGGGCTGGATCGACATGCAACGCGGTGCTCGGATCCTCCCCCGTCAGGGGACGGTGGCAGCAAAGCTGACGGAGGGGGCGGGAAGCGACCAACTGGCCCCTCCGAGCCGCTGAAGCGGCCCCCCTGGCGGGAGGAGCATCGTCGATGTCGATCCGTTCGGGCGCATCAAGCACGTGCCCCATCATCACGCGATCTACGTACGAGGGCCGCCCGGACGTCGTCGCTTTTGGAGACGTCGCAACTGATGCCGACGGCACTGCCTCCCGCCGCTTCGATCGCCTCGACGACCTCTGCGACACCGTTGTCGTCTAGATCCACGACCGCGACGCTTGCGCCGGCTCGTGCGAAGGCGATGGCCGTCGCCCGGCCGATACCGTTGGCAGCACCGGTGACGAACGCGATCTTGCCGGCATAGCTCTGGTTCTCGTTGGACATGGTCATTCTCCGAAGTTGAAGCAGCGTCATCGCCGCACATGCCTTCCAGAACGCGGTCGGCAGTCGCCCCTTCCATGAGCGGCCTTCAATGATGCGATGTGACGGGTTCATTGGGCCGAAAGAACAATCGAGCGGTTCTCGACGAATTGAACCCACCAAACTTACGGGACTTCCTTACGATGAAGCCGCATATCACCTGTCACATGGCCTGCAGCATCGACGGCCGGACCCTGCCCGGGCGCTGGACGCCGAGCGGCGCACATTCGCACGCCGTCTACGAGGACCTGCACGGCCGGCTCGGCGGCGGATCGTGGATCGTCGGACGTGTCACGGGTCGGGAGTTCGCCAAGCGAGAGACGTATCCAGAGCGGACGGACGCCGAGTTTCCGCGCACCGCATGGCTGCCGCACCCAGCCGCTAAGGCCTACGGCATCGTTCTGGATGCTCACGGCAAGATCGCCTGGGGACGCAGCGACGTCGGCGGCGATCCAATCGTCGTCGTCCTGACCAAGGCGGTATCCGACGCGCATCTCGCAGGCTTGCGCGAAGACGGCGTAGGTTATGTCTTTGCCGGTGACGCCGACCTGGATCTGCGCGACGTCGTTGCGGTTCTCGGTGCCGAACTCGGTGTCGACCGATTGCTGCTGGAGGGGGGCGGCCATCTCAACGGCGGCTTTCTCCGTGCCGGACTCGTCGATGAGATCAGCCTGATGCTGGTTCCCGCGATCGACGGTACAAAGGGTGCGCCAACCTTGTTCGACGGCGCCGACCCATCGCCGTCGGCCCGGTTGCCGATCCAGCACCTGACGTTGATCAGCCACGACGTCCTGGACGGCGGGAACGTCTGGCTTCGATATCGCGTCACGCCGACCTGAGAATCAGCGACCTCGGCGGCGCATAGATGAGCAGCGCTCATCGAGGCATCAACGTCTGGCCTAATTGTCGGTCGGGGCATCGTTCCCTAAATCATCGGTCTTCGCAGCCGATTGTTCGTCCCCGAACCGGAAAGGCGCGAGCGCCCCGATCCGTCGTGATCCCTCTTCCCTGCGGGTCCGGGCACGTCTGGCACAACCTGGAGAGC
>JAYVRZ010000104.1:0-3841 GCA_043775965.1 Sphingomonas sp. | reverse complement strand
ACAACCCGACCGAGTTCATCGCGCAGTCGATCGACGCGGTGAAGCACACGCTCTTCGAGGCGATGATCCTCGTGGTCCTCGTCATCCTCGTCTTCCTCCAGAAGTGGCGCGCGGCGATCATCCCGATCGTGGCGATCCCGGTCTCGCTGATCGGCACCTTCGCGGTGCTCGCGGCGTTCGGCTACAGCCTCAACAACCTCTCGCTGTTCGGCCTCGTCCTCGCGATCGGCATCGTCGTCGACGATGCGATCGTCGTGGTCGAGAATGTCGAGCGCAACCTCGAACACGGGCTGTCCCCGCTCGAGGCGGCGCGCACGTCGATGGACGAAGTGTCGGGTGCGCTGGTCGCGATCGTGCTCGTGTTGTGCGCGGTGTTCATCCCTACCGTGTTCCTGACCGGGCTGTCGGGCGCATTCTACCGCCAGTTCGCGGTGACGATCTCGACCGCGACGATCATCTCGCTGCTCCTGTCGCTGACGTTGTCGCCAGCACTTGCGGCGATGCTGCTCAAGCCGACTGCGCCCGCAGACTCGGGCAACCGCCTGACCCGCACCGTGAGACGCGCCGGCGATGCGTTCAACCGCGGGTTCGAGCGGATGAGCGACCGCTATGCCCGCCTCACGCAGCGCCTCGTCACCGCGCCGAAGCGGATGATGATCGCCTATGCCGCGCTGATCGCGGTCACGGTCGGGGTGTTCATGGTCACGCCGTCGGGCTTCGTGCCCGCACAGGATCAGGGGTATTTCCTGACCGTTATCCAGCTTCCGCCCGGCTCGTCGGTCGAGCGCACCGACGCCGTCATGCAGAAGGTCGCGAAACGCATCCTGCCGCTCGCCGGCGTCAAGGGCGCGGTGATGCTCGCGGGCTTCGACGGCCCCTCGCAGACGCTCGCTCCTAATAGCGCCGCGGCCTACATCCCGTTGAAAAGCTTCGAGGAACGCAAGAAGCTCGGCGTCACCCTCGCGAGCATCATGGCGGAGTCGCGGAAAGTGACCGGCGACATCACCGAAGCGCGCCTGCTGATCATCCCGCCACCGCTGATCCAGGGCATCGGCTCGGCCGGCGGCTATCGCCTGATGGTGCAGGACCAGGGCGGCCACGGTTACGGAGCGCTTGGCAAGACGTCGTACGACCTGATCGGCAAGGCGAACCAGACCAAGGGTCTCGCGCAGGTCTACACCTTCTTCGACACCGCCACGCCGCGCATCTTCGCCGATGTCGACCGCGCCAAGGCCAACCTCCTGGGCGTCCCCCCGGAGCGCGTGTTCGAGGCGTTGCAGGTCTATCTCGGCTCGGCGTTCGTCAACGACTTCAACCTGTTGGGGCGCACCTACCGGGTTACCGCACAGGCCGACGCGCCGTTCCGCAACACCACCGCGGACATCGCCAACCTGAAGACCCGCTCCAACTCGGGCCAGATGGTTCCGATCGGCTCGGTGTCGACGTTCAGGGACAAGACCGGACCGTATCGCGTGGTGCGCTACAACCTGTTCCCCGCGGTCGAGATCGATGGCGACACCGCCAAGGGCTATTCGTCCGGCCAGTCGCTGGTCGCGATGGAGAAGCTCGCCGATGCGTCACTGCCCGCCGGCTACGCGCATGAATGGACCGGCATCGCCTATCAGCAAAAGGCCGCCGGCAGCACCGCCGCGCTCGTCTTCGGCATGGCGGTGGTGTTCGTCTTCCTCGTGCTCGCCGCGCAATATGAGAGCCTGACGCTGCCGCTCGCGATCATCCTGATCGTGCCGATGTGTCTGCTGGCCGCGATGACCGGCGTGAACCTGCGCGGCATGGACAACAACGTCCTGACGCAGATCGGCCTGGTCGTGCTGATTGCGCTCGCCGCGAAGAACGCGATCCTGGTCGTGGAGTTCGCCAAGCAGGCCGAGGAACAGGATGGCCTGTCGCCGGTCGAGGCCGCGGTGCGCGCGGCGAAGGACCGGTTGCGGCCGATCCTGATGACGAGCTTCGCGTTCATTCTCGGCGCGGTGCCGCTGGTGATCGCGACCGGTGCCGGTGCGGAACTCCGCCAGGCGCTCGGGACCGCGGTGTTCTTCGGGATGATCGGCGTGACCGGGTTCGGGCTGCTCTTCACCCCCACCTTCTACGTCGTCGCGCGTGGGCTGGCGAAGCGGTTCGAGCGCCGCCGTCCAGTCGCCCAGCCGACCCTTCAGCCAGCCGAATAGGACAAGCACAATGAAGTCCGCTCTTCTCGCGAGCCTCTCGGCGCTGACGCTCGCCGCCTGCGCCGCTGGCCCCGACTATGTCGCGCCGATCACCCCACCCAAGGCGGCGGCGTCGTTCGTCACCGCGAACGCAGCCACGGTCACGACCGCGCCGGACAACGACTGGTGGCGGATGTACCGCGACCCGGTGCTCGACGGCCTCGTCGCGGATGCATTGGCAGCGAACACCGACCTGCGCGTCGCCGTCGCCCGGCTCGACAGCGCCCGCGCGTCCCTGCGCGGCGCAAAGACCGACCGCGAGCCACAGGTGAACGCGAGCGGCAGCGGCAATTACGCCCGCACCTCGCAACTCGCGACGCTGCCGGGGTACGACCGCGAGCGTGCCACCTATGATGTCGGCCTCGACGTCAGCTACGAAGTCGACCTCGCCGGCCGCGTCCGCCGCAACGTCGAAGCAGCCCGCGGCGACGTCGGCGCGGCGCAGGCCGATGCGGACGCGGTGCGCGTCTCGATCGTCGCTGCGACCACGCGTGCTTATGTCGATGCCGCATCGTCCGCCGAACGCCTCGCGGTCGCCAAGCGGATCGTCGACCTGCTCGACAAGTCGAATACGCTAACCGGCAAGCGTGTCGACGCCGGTCGCGCGGCTCGCCTGGACCAGGTCCGTATAGCCGCGCTCCGCGATCAGCGCGCCTCGCTCATCCCGCAGATCGAAGCCGAGCGTCAGGCGGCCCTCTTCCGCCTCGCCACGCTCACCGGCCGCACCCCGCAGGACCTGCCCGCCAGCGCCGGCGCGCGCACCACGACGCCGCGCCTCGACCAGCCGATCCCGATCGGCGACGGCGCGACGTTGCTGGCGCGCCGCCCGGACGTCCACGCCGCCGAACGCCGGCTCGCCGCCGCGACCGCGCGGATCGGCGTGCAGACCTCGGCGCTCTATCCGCAGATCTCGCTGGGCGGCTCAATCGGCTCGACCGCGACCAACATCGGCGACATTTTTACCGGCGGCCCGATCCGCTGGTTGCTCGGCCCGCTGCTGAACTGGTCGCTCAACCAGTCCGCCGCCCGCGCGCGCATCGCCGGTGCCGAAGCCGACACCCGCGGCGCCCTCGCGACCTTCGACGGCAGCGTCCTCACCGCGCTTGAGGAAACCGAGACCGCACTGTCCAACTACGCCCGCGAACTCGATCGCCGCACGCAGTTGCAATCCGCACACGACAACGCCGCCACCGCCGCACGCATCACCCGCGCCCGCCAACGCGAGGGCCAGATCGACTTCCTCGACGTCCTCGACGCCGAACGGACGCTGGCGGATGCGGATACCGATCTCGCCGCGGAGGACGCCCGGATCGCAGGGGCTCAGGTCGACCTGTTCCGGGCGCTAGGCGGCGGTTGGCAGAACCGGACCTGAAGCTCCCTCCCCTTTCGGGGAGGGTCGGGGTGGGGCCTGGCCACGGGCGGCTTCCTCGGGGTGACGCCCCACCCCAACCCTCCCCTGAAGGGGAGGGAGTAGCGCGAGCCTGTTCTACGTCCGCGGTAACGAACGCTGGCTGGCAGGCGCGCGGATTGCCGGTGCTTAGGTCGACCTAATCCGGGCGTTGGGCGGCGGTCGGCAGACGCGAGCCTGAAGCTCCCTCCCCTTCAGGGGAGGGTTG
>JAYVRZ010000103.1:0-6739 GCA_043775965.1 Sphingomonas sp. | reverse complement strand
GGCGGGAGCCCAGTCTGGGTCCCCGCCTTCGCGGGGAAACAATTTAGTAGGGGGGAGGCTTTAATTCGGAAACCGTTCAGAACGGCAGCTTGAAGCCTGGGGGCAGCTGCAAACCGCTGGTCATCTTCGACATTTCCGTGCCCGATACCGCATCCGCCTTCGCCCGTGCGTCGTTGAATGCCGCGGTCAGCAGGTCTTCGAGCATCTGCTTCTCGCTGACCTGCATCAGCGAATCGTCGATCGCGATGCCGATGATGCGGCCCTTTGCGGAGGCCTTCACCTTGACCAGACCGCCACCCGACGCGCCCTCGACCTCGATCGTGTCGAGATTGGCCTGCGCCTTTTCGAGCTCGCTCTGGACGTTCTGCGCCATGGCGAGGATTTCATCGATATTCTTCATGCGTTGCTCCTTTGGCCGGGCCACGATTCGAGCTGGGCGTCCGGAAACGCAGCCACCGCGGCCTTCATGATGGGGGATTCGAGAATGGCTTGGCGGATCGCCGCGTCGCCGGCGTCCTGTGCCTCGCGGAGCGTCGGGGCGCCGGGGGCGTCGACGATCGAGACCTTCCACGGCGTCCGCGTGACGGTCTTCAACAGCGTGTTGAGTTCGGCGAGCGTATCGGCCGACACGGGCCGGCTGCCGCTGAGCGTGAATTCGGGCGGCGCATAACTGACCACGCGCGCGCCGTGCCGCAGCCGCGCGGCGATCGCCAGGCCGCCGTGGTCGTCGAGCAGATCGACCAGCGCCTCAAACGTCGGCGGCAGGATCGGGCCGGTCGCGACGGGTTCGGGCGCCTTCGCAACCGATCCGGTTGCCCAGGGCGGCGCTTCGCCAGACGGAGCCGGAGCAGGTGACGGCATTGGCGGTGATAACGGCGCAGCCGCGGGGGCAACGCCGCTGGCGATCTGGCGGGCGAGTTCGCCGGGATCGGGCAGAGTCGACGCGTAGATCGCGCGCAGCAGCGCCATCTCCGCGGCCTCGATCGGCAGCGCGGCCTTGGCGACCTCGTCATGACCCTTGAGGAACAACTGCCACAGGCGGTGCAGCGCGCGATAGCCGAGCGACGCCGCCCACTCCTCGCGCGCCGCGCGCTCCTCCATCGGCTGCGCGGCATCCGGCGGCGTGCCGACCTTGGTCAGCGTGATCCCGTGGACGGTTTCGAGCAGCGAACGGAGTACCGACAAGGGGTCGACGCCGTAATCATATTGTCGGCGCATCGAGGCGAGCGCCCCTGCCCCGTCGCCGGCGAGGATCAGCGTCAGCAGGTCGCGCACCGCACCGCGGTCCGACAGGCCGAGCATCTGGCGCACCGCATCCGCCGTCACGCCGCCGCCTTCGAGCCCGGCATGCGCGATCGCCTGGTCGAGGATTGACAGGCCGTCGCGCGCGGAGCCCTCCGCGGCGCGGGCGATCAGCATCAGCGCTTCGGGTTCCGCAACGACGCCCTCTTGCTCCGACACCCAGGCAAAATGCTTCGAAAGCTGTTCGGCGGAAATCCGGCGCAAGTCGAAGCGCTGGCAGCGCGACAGGACCGTCACCGGCACCTTGTTCACTTCCGTCGTCGCGAACAGGAATTTTACGTGGGGCGGCGGTTCCTCGAGCGTCTTCAGGAGCGCGTTGAACGCGTTCTTCGACAGCATGTGGACTTCGTCGATGATGTAGATCTTGAACCGCGCGGTGACCGCCGAATAGCGCGACGCGTCGATGATCTCACGAACGTCGTCGACGCCGGTATGGCTGGCGGCGTCCATCTCGATCACGTCGATATGGCGGCCCTCGGCGATCGCTCGGCAGGGTTCGCATACGCCGCAGGGGTCGATCGTCGGGCCGCCCTGCCCGTCCGGACCGATGCAGTTGAGCGCCTTGGCGATCAGTCGGGCGGTGGAGGTCTTGCCGACGCCGCGGACGCCGGTCATCAGGAAGGCGTGGGCGAGCCGGTCGCGCTTGATCGCGTTGCCGAGCGTCTGGACCATCGCATCCTGCCCGATCAGCTCGGAAAAGGTCTGCGGACGGTATTTGCGCGCGAGCACGCGGTAGGCGACGTCCGCTGTTTGGGCTGGCGCCTTGGCCGGCTGCGGGGGTTCGCCCAGGTCGAAGGAATCTGACATTGCGGTCGTCATAGCGAGTGTCGCGAGCGCTGTCGAAGGGGAGTGAAGTATAGGAAGTATAGACGCTGGGAGCGGTCTGTACTTGGGTTGCCGCGGCAGTGTACCGGGCCGGTTTTGTCGGGCATGTGGGGCATGGGCCACGCTTGGCACGACGTATCGGTGTAGGACAATGATTCGGAACGTTTGGGGAACGTTCGCTGCGTGCTTTTGGGCGCTGGGGTTCAGGAAACGCCGAAGTAGATTAGAAGTGCGCCACGGCTTAGCCATGTCGTCAGACGGTGCTTTGCACCGCTGGCCGCGCTAACATGGCGGTACGCCATGTTAGCGGTGGGAGCCGGGACGACCCGTGGCTAAATCGTTGTGGCTGCTTCCTTCCGGATCTGACCAAGTTGGCGACGACCACGTCCGCCCGACTCCCGCGGCGCATATGGCGGGGTCGGGCGGGATGATCAAGCCTTAGCTGCCGCCGAGGCTCGGTCGATACGCTTAGCGGTTGTAGCGGACCGTGCGGCAGACGCGCTGGCGATGGTGGTTGCGATAGACGTTGCGGCAGACCTGGCGCGTGCGGACGACATGGCGACGATAGCCGGGGCGGTTGTCGTTGTGGCGGACGACGGTGCGCTCGTGGACAACGGTGCGCTGCGCCGAGGCTTCGGCGGCGATGCCGACGGGGGCGAGGCCGGTGAGCGCGACGAGACCAGCGGCGGCGAGGGTGAACAGCTTCATGGTATTTTCTCCTGCTGGGTGCGGGTCCTACTGAACCCTGCAACCTATGTTATCAAACTCGGGTGACGTCGTTACGGTTCCGTATCAGCGTCGAAAACAACGCTGGATCAGCGTCGGAAACGGGGGGATCAGCGACGGAAACAGCGGCGTACGGGGCCATAATAGCCGCGCTGGATCCGGCACACGACACGCGACCGGCCATAGCCACGGGGTCCGCGATAGCCGTAGCCACCCCGGTATCCGCCGCGATAACCTCGGTAGCCGCGATCGCCGCGGTATCCATGGCGCGGCCCATCCCAACGGCGATTGTCATGCCAGCCGCCGCCACGGTGGCCATCCCAGCCGTGCCGCTGCGCATCGGCGGGGGCTGCGGCGAACAGCGTTCCGGTGGCGAGCGCGCCAGCGGCGAACATTGCGATGATCTTCATGTTCGATACTCCTCTCATGCCCCGTACATTGGGGCGATGGAGGCATAATCCGCTTGTCGGCGTGGACGTTCCCTGAACCGGCCGTTGTCTTCCTGTAAGGTTGGCTGACCTAGTGCGGGATGCGGACCGTAAGGCCGTCGAGCGCCTCGGTCAGGCGGATCTGGCAGGCGAGCCGGCTGGTCCGCGTGGCGTTGTGCGCGAGATCGAGCATGTCCTCCTCGTCCTCGGTTGCGGGCGGCAGACGGGCGACGTCGGCGGGATCGACGATGACGTGGCAGGTCGCGCAGGCGAGCTGGCCTTCGCAGGTTCCTTCGAGCGGTTGGCTATGCGCCTGCGCGACGTCGAGCAGGCGGTCGCCGGCGGTTGCGGGGGCGGTGGTGACGGTGCCGTCGCGGGCGACGAAGCGGACGATCATGGCCATTGCGCTTTCGCCGCGGTGGCGATCGCATCGACCGCGTCGCGGAGGTCTGTTTCGGTGGTGTATCGGCCGAAGCCGAGGCGGATGCTGGACCGCGCCTGCGCTTCGGTGAGGCCGATCGCGCGGAGGACGTGGCTGGAGCGGCCCGAGCCGCTGGCGCAGGCCGACCCGGCGGAGAAGGCGATGTCGCGCAGGTCGGACATTAGGCGATTTACGTCGAGGCCGTCGCGGCGGACGTTGAGGTTGCCGTGATAGCGCCGATCGGTGGCGCCGTTGATCGTCCAGCCGGGGCCGAGGCGGTCGAGCGCCAGCGACCAGAGGCGGTCGATATGGGCAGCGTCCTGATCCTTGCGGTCGGCCATGAGTTGCGCGGCGACTCCGAAGCCTGCGCATAGGGCTGGCGAGAGAGTGCCGGAGCGGCCGGGGGCTTCCTGCGCGCCGCCATGCATCAGCGGCGCAAGGTCGATGCCGTCGCGGATCCAGAGCGCACCGATGCCTTTGGGGCCGTGGATTTTGTGCGCGGAGATGGCGACGAGGTCGACGGTGTCGGGGATCGGGATGCGGCCATAGCCTTGCACCGCGTCGCACAGCATCAGTGCGCCGGCTGCGTGGGCGATCTCGGCGAGTGCGGCGATCGGCTGGACGACGCCGATCTCGTTGTTGACGAGCATCGCCGCGACGAGGCCGGTGCCGGGGGGGAGCGCGGCGCTGGCTGCGTCGAGATCGACCAGGCCGTCGGTGCCGACCGGGAGGATCGTGACCTGGCGCCCCCTCGCCGCTTCGGCCGCGACCGTGTCGAGCACGGCCGCATGTTCGCTGGCGAGTGTCACGATCGGGCCGTTCGTGCCCTTGATCGCCCAGTTGAGCGCCTCGGTCGCGCCGCTGGTGAAGGCGACGCGGCCGCCGGGGGGGAGCAACGCCGCGACCTGGTCGCGCGCGACTTCGACGGCGGCTTTTGCGCGGCGGCCCTCGCGGTGGGGGGAATGTGGGTTGGCATGCTGCGATTCGAGCCAAGGGAGCATTGCGGCGAGCGATGCGGGCGCGAGTGGGGTCGTCGCCTGGTAATCGAGGTACGTCATGCGGCGCGCCTGACGTCGGTGGCGATGCGCGTCCAGGCGTCGGCGAACTTCGCGACGTCGTCGGGCGTCGTGGTCCAGCCGAAGCTGACGCGGACGACTTCGGCGGCGGCTTCCGGGGTGTAGCCCATTGCGGCGAGGACGTGGCTCGGGCGCATGCTGCCCGACGAGCAGGCGCTGCCAGCGGAGACCGCGAAACCGGCCATGTCGAGGCGGATCAACTGGGCGGCGGAGCTGACGCCGGGCATGCGGTAGGAGGCGATCGTCGGGATGCGGGGAGAGTTTTGCGCGACGATATCGCCGCCGTCGGCGAGGATCGCGGCGTCGAGCGTGGCGCGGAGGTCGGCCATGCCATCGAACCAGTCGCGGGGGGCTTCCAACGCGGCGGCGAAACCGAGCGCGCCGGGGAGGTTCTCGGTACCGCCGCGATAGCCGCGCTCCTGCCCGCCGGTCGGGTCGAGCAGGCCGAGGTCGCGGACCAGCAGCGCGCCGATGCCGGGGGGGCCGCCGAGCTTGTGCGCGGAGACGATGATCAGGTCGGCTTCGGGGAGCGGAAGCTTGCCGGCGGTCTGGGAGCAATCGGCGATCCGGAGGCCGGGGGCGAAGGCTTGGAGAACGCCGGTCTCGCTGTTGGCGGACTGCAGCGCGATCGAGGTGCCGACTGCCTCCTCGACGATACCGCCTTCATCGACGTGCAGCATTACCGGCTGTTCGGCCGCCCGGAGGACCGCATCGTGCTCGACCGGGGCTACCGCGACACCCTGCCGCCCGTGCAGTGCCAGCGCTGCGGACTCGCTCGCGCCACTGGTCAGGATCACGTGATGCGGCCAGCCCAGCGCCACCGCGATCCGCGTGCGCGCATCCTCCAGCGCCGCCCGCGCTGCCCGGCCCTCGGCATGCGGCGAGGACGGGTTCGACCAGCGCGCCATGCCCGCGATCACGGCGGCCACCGCCTCGGGGCGCATCGGCGTGGTGGCGGCATGATCGAGGTAGATACGGGAGTCGTTGCGGGACAGGGTCGGTTCCAATTGCGAAAAGGGGCGTGTCGCCTATATAATGCAGATCATCCCGCACTTCATCCGAGTGCGTATCCCAGCTCGCGAGTGCCCATGCCAGAAGTCATTTTTCCCGGTCCCGAAGGCCGTCTCGAAGGTCGTTTTGCCCCGGGACCGCGCCCGCGCGCACCCGTTGCGATGATCCTTCACCCGCATCCGTCGGCCGGCGGCACGATGAACAACGCGATCGTCCAGCAGCTTTACAAGACCTTCCAGCGGCGTGGCTTCGCGACGCTGCGGTTCAACTTCCGCGGCGTGGGGAAGAGCCAGGGCGTGTTCGACAATGGCGTCGGAGAGTTGAGCGATGCGGCGAGCGCGCTCGACTGGGTGCAGAGCTTCCACCCCGAGGCGCAGACGACGTGGATCGCTGGCGTCAGCTTCGGCGCGTGGATCGGTATGCAGCTGCTGATGCGCCGTCCGGAGATCCGCGGGTTCATCTCGGTGGCGCCGCCAGCGAATTTGTACGACTTCACGTTCCTGGCGCCCTGCCCGTCGAGCGGGATCATCATCCAGGGCGAGGGCGACGAGGTCGCGACTCCGGGTGCTACGCAGAAGCTGGTGGATAAGCTGCGGACGCAGAAGCATATCACGATCCATCATGATACGATCCCGAAGGCGAACCATTTCTTCGAGCACGAGATGCCGGAGTTGATGGGTTCGGTGGACAAGTATCTTGATATGCGGTTGGACCCGAACTCGCCGATCCGGTGAATTCCTTCTCCCCTCGGGGAGAAGGTGGCGCGTGAGCGTCGGATGAGGGGGAGTTGGGGGACGAGTTGCTCTCCCCAACGCCCCTCTCCCTTCCCACCGCAAGCGCGGCGGGCCCCGTCCCTCTCCCCGTAGGGGCGAGGGAGTTAGAGCGTCCAGATCGCTACGTTGGCTAGCAGCACCGCGGCCATTACCAGCATCAGTACGCCTTTCCTGGTG
>JAYVRZ010000102.1:0-6058 GCA_043775965.1 Sphingomonas sp. | reverse complement strand
CGAACGTGAACGAGGCTTCCTCGATCGACGTGGCGGACATATCGGGGAAGAAATGCCAGTAGTTGACCCGGCGAAACGCGGGCGTGTCGGTCTCGGCTTCGGTCAGCGTGGCCTCGCCGGTGGTGTAGTCCACGTCCCATGAGCGCTGGCGGCGCGACGAGACGATCGGGCCCTTGATAATCCCGATCCCGACCTTGCACATATCGTCGATCGCCTCGCGGCTGATCGCGGGATAGCGCGCCTCGGTAAGCTGGTCGTCGATCAGGCGCTCCATGCTGGCACACCGCTTGCGGGCCAGTTCGATCTCGCGCTGGATCTGCTTGTCGTGGTCGCGCATTGCTTGGATCGGCCCGGCCGCCGCGTTGGCCTTCTGCAACATCGGCGAGGGCATCCCCTCGGGCACCTGCCCGCTATCGACCGCTTCGTTGTGCTGGTCGGCTGCGTCCTCGGCTTCCTGCTCGGCCTGTTCGATCGCGGCGGCCAGTTCGCGGGATTCGCGGGTCATGTCGGGGACTGGCGTGGGGTCGATGCCCCAGTTCTTCTCGTCGTTGGGCAGGAGCATATCGCTCAGCCGGGCCGACCAGGCGTTGGTCTTGGTCCGCGTGATGTTGATGAACAGCGCGGAGCGGTCCTTGTCGTCGGTCAGCTCGTTCTGCGTCGTGCTGTCGTAGTGGCCGTGGTACTGGCGCAAGTCCTCGAGCCAGCGCAGTTCGGTCGGCTTGCGCGCGCTGACCTGCTCTTGCGCCAAGTCACTCAGCGACTGGATGATCGGTCGCGCCGCGTCCTGGATCTTTTGCCACATTTCGCGCCGCTTTTCCTGCTTCGCGCTGTCGGGCTTGCCCGATGAATCGTAGGCGACGAGATCGGGCATCAGTATCCCCCCAGCGGGTCGGCGGTCTGGAAACCGGGCGTGGCGACGGCGGTGACGGGGGCGTGCTTCATCACCAGCGAGCGGGTGCGGACGAGGTAGCGGCTCGCGTCCATCGCGTGATCGTCCTTCTTGCGGATGCGGCCCCGCTCGTCGCGCTGGTAGGTGCGATGCTCGGCCAGCCAGTTGACCATGGTGGAGAACACCTTGAGCCGCCCGCTCGAAAGCATCTGCAACACCTCGAGGATGCCCGCCTCGACGGTGTTGTCGGCATTGGTCAGGTGCAGCCCGAGCGCGCGGTAGTTGGCGATGAGTTGCTCGCCGTCGCGCTGGTTGCGGCCGTTGGCGGCGGGGTCGATCGCGCCGGTCAGCCACTTGCCGCGGGCCTTGATTGCGTCGGCGTGGATGCTCGGCTCGGCCTGGCCGCGATAGTGCTCGGAGTAGAGATACATCACGTCGGCATCGCGATCGAGCGCGCCGAAGATCGCGGCGGTGCGGTTCCAGCCCACGTCGAGGCCATAGCCCTTGGCGAAGTAGGCGGGGATCGCGAACGGGGCGACGACGAACTCGCTCTGCGCGATGGGGTAGATCGCGCCCGAGCCCATGCTCGGCTCGCCCTCGGAGCGGGCGTCGCGCAGGTGAACCGGGGTGTTCTCGATCAGGTCGGCTTTGACGTCGGCGTCGAGGTGTGGAACGTGGTTCCACCCTGCCTGCACGACTGCCTTGCTCGAATTGACCCGCACGCCAGACCCCCCGGCCACACAATGTGCGTCGGTATAGGCCAAAAATGTTCCACGTGGAAGCGGTCGGTTTACGACGCAGGCCGCAGGTCCGGGTAGAACGCCAGCACCAGCTCGGAAAGCCCCAGCAGCGGCGTGAACGTCGTCATCAGCCGCCCGCGCGTGGTGGCGACGCGCATCAGGCACTCGCCGTAGACGTCCATCGGGCATTCCTCGTCGAGCCAGATGATTTCCTTGGCCGTGCCCTGAAAGCTGCGCCGCTTCTGATCGAACGACTTGAACCCCAGCGTCGACCAGCGCCCGTTGTCGTGCATGATCGGGATGGTGTCGGCGAGATCCTGCACGCCCGCCTTCCACTTGGGCTGGCCGATGCACTCGCGCGGGATCATGCCGCTGCCGTCGAAGGTCTTGCGGCCATCGTCGCCGCCCACGACGTTGCCGAGCAGTTCAAGCTGGATGATGTCGCGGGTGGTCTCGTTGGTGTCGCCCGCCGCCCAGGCGCGGACCTGCCGCCTGAACTTGTGGCCGGGCCACCAGTGCGGATAGCGCCCGGTCAGGTGCGCGGTCATCTCGAACGCGCCGGCGACTGTCTTGCCCGTGCGATTTCCTGCCATAAATAAACGCTCCCGCGCCCACTTGCCGTCGGTGAAGAATTCGAGGTGCTTGGGGTAGAGGTGACGCGCGAACGGGCCATCGTCGGGAAACAGGTTCTCGAATTTGTGATACAGCGCGCGCTCCTCGTCGGCGAGGATCGGGGCGAGCAGCCCGTCGATCGTCTCGTCGTCGAGGCTGGCGAACAGCGCATCGGGGTCGAGCCCAGCCGGGTCGATGCCCTTGGCCTCGCAGTCGCGCTCGAGCAGCGCGATCAGGTCGCTAAGCGCGGCCATCGGGGATCGCCAGCGCTTCCCTGACCCGATCGGCGAGCATGTTGCGCTTCTCCTCGCTGGTCACCTCGGCGTGGAGGTGGGCGTGCGCAACCTGGCCGGTGTGCTTGGTGACGTTGGTGAACGCCCCGCCCATTTCCTTCGCGGCCTGGGCGACAACCTCGCGCAGTTCGGTCGAGATCGCGGCGCGCTCGGCCTTGCTGGCGGTGGCGAAGTCCGAGACCAGCCCGTCGTGCAGCGTCTCCAGCGTGCGCAGCCGCATCGCCTGGTAAGCCAGCGGGCGTTGTGCGAGATCCTGCCAGTAGGTCAGCCGGGTGGCGCGGAAAAGGTCGGTCCACTTGCCAGAGAGCCCAGCCGCGTTGTCGGGGTTGTAGCGGCTGACGGCCTGCTCGCTGATGTCGACCTTGAATTCCTCGCAGACCGAAGCGTGGACCTCCATCACCGGGTGGTACATCGCGAGCCGGGTGACGATGAACGCGCGCGCCTCGTCGGTGAGCGCAGGGCGGCGGGCGCGCACAGCCGGTGGCCGCTTGGGCTTCTCCTTGGTCGGCTTGATCGCCCGCTGCGCCATGGCGACGATTATCCTATTTCGACCGTTCAGGCGCAAGCGGCTTGGCATGAACGGACAATGCGGGGGAAATCGGACTCACGCGAAGATATCCGGACCATCATCCCGCGCCTCCGGCGGAGCAAACGGGCGGCTCTCGGTCTCGTGTTCGCGCACCCAGCGCTTGCGGTCGGCCTCGCGGTCGGCCTCGGTGCGGCGGGCGCGGTTCACCGAGACTTGCGGAATGTCGCGCAAGCGTAGGTTCTCGGAGGCATCGACGTACCACTCAAAATCGTCGCTGGTGCGGGCAGCGTTGTAGGCGTCGCACAGGTCATCGACGTAGCGCCGGGTGGTGCGGACCAGCGTCAGCGTCCTGCGGACATTACCGTCGCGGTTCTTGTCGAGAATGGTGCGCGTTTCTCCGACCCGCATCTGGCCGCCCTTGCGATCGGACGTGGGTGCGACTGCATCACCGAGACGTTGCCTGGTCATCGTAATGTCCTTCGAGGAGCTTGGTGAAGCTCGAGGGTTGGAGGAGGAAATCGAAGTTGGCTCGCCAGCCGCGGGGGTTGTCGCCCTTGCAGAACGGGCTTCGCCTGACCGCTGCGAGCGCGGCTGCCCAGTCCTCGAAAGGGTGATCCCGTATTCGGGCGGCGAGTTGCCGTTTTCGGGATTCGGTCATTCTGGCGATTTTGGGCAAGCCGCAGTCGTCGGCGAGCTTGTTCCACGCCTCGATCACCTCGGCACTGCTGAGCACATCGTCCGTCTCGGGAGGAATATCTTCCTCTTTCCCATCATCATGGGGGAGGGAGTCATCTTCGGGACGAAATGACACTCCCCCTTCTTCTATGGTTCTATGGTTCCCTTGTTCTTCTTTGCCCCGCTGTTGCCCCGCTGTTGCCCCATTTGTTGCCCCGCTTCTGGTTCGCGGGCCGCCCCGAGGCTCGCTGTTCAATGACTGATGTTTCTCATAATTACAGATAGTTATGATGGTTTGACCTTGCCCCGCAGGATGCCCCGCTATTGCCCCGCTATCTGCCCCGATTTTTGAACGCGTCGCGATCATGCCTTCGGAGCGCAAAAGTGACAGAAAACGGTCGGTTCTGCTCTTTGACCAACCCCACTTGGCTGCGAGGAACCGCTGCGCGAAACACAGTTCGCCGCGCTCGAGTTGGACCACCTGACCCTTGATCCGGGCAGTGCAGGGCTTCCATGCCGCGTTGGCGATCAGCCACGCCCAGGCGTCGCGGCGCGAGAATTCATCACCGTCGAACAGGGTGTGATCCTGCCACTCGCGGGCCATGACGACGAAGCCGCTCACGAATCCCTCCGCATGACTTCGCGGCGCACCATGATGCCGTAGGCCGTCAAATGCGGCCCGCGCACCTCGCACAGTCCTCCGCGCGCCAGTTCGGCCTGAAACTCGATCCTGACCCGCCAGCCGGTGTGGGTCAGCCATGCGCCGTTGAGCGCGAACAGTTCCCGCTCGGTCAGGTGAAAGACGGTTTCCTTCACGTCGGGCAGGTGGGCGATGTGGCGCTTGAGGCGCGTGTTGGCCTTGTTGATCTCGATCGCGACGCGCTGCGCGGCAGTGCCGGTGGTGCCGTCGAGGTTGCGGGCGGCGGGCATCAGAGGAGCGAGCCCTGGGCTTCGGCGGCAACCGGGAATGCTTCGACCTTGGCGGCTATCAGGTCGGCCATGTCGATGCCCAAGCGCACGCCGATGTCGCGCACATGGTCCGCGCTCGCCTCGATTGAGAGCGACTGCATCCCAGCCTCACGCGCTGCCAAAGCGGTGGTGCCGGTGCCAGCGAAGGGGTCGAGGAACCATCCCACCGGGCGGGCAGGTCAGTTCGATCAGCCAGCGCATCAGTGACGGCGGTTTGACCGTCGGATGGGTGCGCATGTCCTCGTGGCCGCAGGGTGGCCGCCCTACGGTGTGAGCGCCGCACTCGCGGCATTCGAATATGCGCTCACCTTGGGTCGCCTTGCTCGAATAGAAGAACCGTGCCGCAGAGCCACTGTCACCGCGAAAGGTTGACCCAGCCTCGTCCACATTGCCCTTGAACGCGCCGTAAGTGCTGCGGAACTTGTCCGCGCCGCGCGTGTGGACCGGGGCGACTGCCCCACGCTCGCCATAGGCCGCGAAGGCTTCCAGCACCTCGTCGCTGCCGTCGTGGAGCACGTTGGCGGGCCAGCGGCCGGGCTTCGTCTCGCCTTCAAAGACTTGGTCCTGCTTCCACGCGCCGTTGCGATTGACCTCTGCACCGGGAGCAAAGCGCTTCACGGTGTATGAACCCCCCTGCGCGTCGTCGGCATGTATCCGCCCCGCATCGACGTTGATCGCGCCGACACCCCACAGCGCCACGTTCGCGGCGATGCTATCCTCGCTCAGCGGCTTCTGCGCGAACACGATCGGCTCGATCGCGGGCTTGAGCGCGCTGCCCCAGCCGTCCCACGCGCCGTCGAGATTGTGCGATTTAGGGAAGCCGGTACCGTATAGCCACGCGAGCATGTCGCGGATTTCAAACCCGGCGTCCTCGATCGCACAGGCCATCCGGTGATAGCCCTTCGTCGCCGCGAACGCGACAAGGTGCGCGCCAGGCTTCATCACGTCGAACACACGACGCCATGTGGACGCTCGGAACGCGATGTCCCCGCCGTCCCATTGCTGCCCCATGAAGCCTTGGCTCGATCGAGCATAGACGCCGGTGACGCCCGACTGGATCGGTGCGGAATCGGGCTGGCCCAGCCGCGCGACAATGCTGGCGAGATGGTAAGGTGGGTCCGTCACGACTGCATCGACCAGCACACCTTGGCGCGCGAGATCGCGCAGGACGGCTGTGCAGTCGCCGTGGATGACGCGATGCGCATCGGGGGCGAGTTGCAGGTCGGGCAGGAGGTCGGTCACGCCGCAGTTCTCGCGGGCGAGCAACCAAGCCAATCCGATACCGCAGCCGCGCCTCGTTCGGTCAGTTCAAGAAACACCCGGCGCGCGTCCTGATTGTCGGGAATGCGCT
>JAYVRZ010000101.1:0-3794 GCA_043775965.1 Sphingomonas sp. | reverse complement strand
GTCGCAATATCCCGAAGCGCGCCGGCCCAAGCTGATCTGGTTCAACGCCGCGCTCGTCGTCACGCTGCTGACGTTGCTCGTCTGGGGCATCCTGCCGCTGTCGGTGCTGATGATGCTGGCGTTCGCGATCGCGATGATCGTCAACTATCCGAGCGTCGCCGACCAGAAGGAGCGGATTTCCGCGCATGCCGGCAACGTGCTGGCGGTCGTCTCGCTGATCTTCGCCGCGGGTATCTTCACCGGGATCCTCGGCGGCACCGGCATGGTCGAGGCGATGAGCAAGGCCGTCGTCGGCTTCATTCCGCCCGCGATGGGGCCGTACATGGCGCCGATCACCGCGGTGCTGAGCATGCCGGCCACCTTCTTCATCTCGAACGACGCGTTCTATTTCGGGATGCTGCCGATCCTCGCCGAGGCCGGGGCGCATTACGGCGTCGCGCCCGAGGCGATCGCGCGCGCGTCGCTGATGGGCCAGCCGGTCCATCTGCTCAGCCCGCTGGTGCCGTCGACCTATCTGCTGGTCAGCCTCGTCGGGATCGACCTGGCCGATCACCAGCGCTTTACGCTCGTACCCGCGATCATGGTCTGCGTCGTGATGACGCTGGTCGGGATGATCGCGCTTGCCTTCCCGTTCGTCGCCTGAGGTGAGCATGCCCACATCCCTTCGCCTGCGAAGCCCGCGCGCTCCGCGAACCCGCATGGCCCGACCTCGGACCCCGTTGCTGCTGCTCCCCGCGATGGGATGCGACGGCCAGCTCTGGGCGCGTCAGATCGTCGATCTCGCAGCATTGGCCCAGCCCGAGTTCGGAGACCTGTCGCAGGACGATACGCTGTCCGCGATGGCGGCGCGCGTACTTGCCGCGGCACCGCCGAGGTTCGCGGTCGCGGGCGTCAGTCTCGGCGGGTATGTCGCGATGGAGATGGTGCGGCAGGCACCCGACCGGATCGACCGCATCGCGCTGTTCGGCACGCGCGGATCGATGGATGTTCGGCCGCGCACCGTGGCGGGGCAGGGGATGCTCGCGACCGCGCCGCACGCCGACCCGCGCCTGTCCGCGATCGTCAGCGGTCCGGCGCAGGCGATGGCCGACCGCGTCGGTCCGATGGTGTTCGATCGCCAGCAACGTGCGCTGCTCGCCCGCCCCGATATCAGCGAGGCGATCGCCGCGATCCACGTGCCGACGCTGGTTGCGGTCGGTGATCGCGACCGGATCTGCACGCCCGACGACGCGCTGTCGCTCAGCTTGCGGATCCCGGGCGCGCGCTTCCACCTGTTGCGCAGTTGTGGGCATCTGGCGCCGATGGAACGGCCCGGCGAAGTCACCGCCGTGCTGCGGGAATGGCTGGGATCGGATACCCAGAGCTAGGTCGAGGGCGTGCGATCGTCGGGAAATGCCGCGCGCGATGCATCCGACCGGGCCGGAACGCGTTTCCACCCCGTCCACTGCGCCACCACGAGCGCGGAGCGGCTCCCCCAAGTACCTGCCCGGAGACCTTCATGTCCAAGACCATCATCGCCGACCTGTTCGCCGAGACGCTCCACCTGGCGGGCGTGGAGCGGATCTACGGCGTCGTCGGCGACAGCCTCAACGGGCTGACGGACAGCTTGCGTCGGCAGGGGAAGATCGAGTGGATCCACGTCCGCAACGAAGAGGCCGCAGCGTTCGCGGCGGGTGCCGAGGCGCAATTGACCGGCAAACTCGCGGTCTGCGCCGGCTCGTGCGGCCCCGGTAACATGCATCTCATCAACGGACTGTACGACTGCAACCGGACGCGCGTGCCGGTGCTGGCGATCGCGGCGCAGGTTCCGAGCGGCGAGATCGGCTCGAACTATTTCCAGGAAACGCGGCCGGAGGCGCTGTTCCGCGAGTGCAGCGTCTATTGCGAGACGATCTCCGACGCAGACCAGATGCCGCGCACGTTGGAGACGGCGATCCGTGCCGCGGTCGGTCACCGCGGCGTCTCGGTCGTGTCGATGCCCGGCGACGTCGCGCTGCGCAAGACCGACGGCGTCATCGCACGGTCGGCCGGCGCCCTCCTGCCAACGCCCGCCACGCCCGTGCCCGCAATGGCCGACATCGCGCAACTCGCCGGATTGCTGAACGGCGCGGGTAAAGTCACGATCCTTGCCGGCCGCGGGTGCAAGACTGCGCATCCGCAGTTGCTGAAGCTTGCCGCCGCTCTGCAGGCGCCGATCGTCCACGCGCTCGGCGGCAAGGAGTTCGTCGAGTATGACAACCCCTACGACGTCGGCATGACCGGGCTGATCGGTTTTTCGAGCGGCTATGACGCGATGATGAGCTGCGACGTGCTGCTGATGCTGGGCACCGACTTCCCGTATCGGCAGTTCTATCCGGTCAAGGCGAAGGTCGCGCAGGTCGATCTGCGTCCTGAAAATCTCGGTCGCCGCACCGCGATCGACATCGGACTGGTCGGCGATGTCGGGGCGACGATCGAAGCGCTTCTGCCGAAGCTGCAGACCCCGCGCGACGGCGCGTTCCTGCGCACGGCACGCGAGAACTACGCCGAGAGCCGCAAGGGCCTCGACGATCTTGCGCACGGCAAGCCCGGCAGCGGTATCCTTCACCCGCAACACGTGGCGCGCGTCGTCGACGAACTGGCGGACGACGATACGGTGTTCGCGTGCGACGTCGGCACGCCGACGATCTGGGCCGCGCGGTATCTCAAGATGAACGGGCGTCGGCGGCTCATCGGATCGTTCAACCACGGGTCGATGGCGAACGCGCTGCCGCAGGCGATCGGCGCGCAATCCGCGTATCCCGCGCGCCAGATCGTCTCGCTATCGGGTGACGGCGGGCTGGCGATGCTGATGGGCGAGTTGCTCACGGTACGCCAGCTCGGCCTGCCGGTGAAGATCATCGTCTTCAACAACGGCACGCTCGGCTTCGTCGAGATGGAGATGAAGGCGGCCGGCCTGGTCGAGACCGGCGTCGCGCTCGACAATCCCGACTTTGCGGCGATGGCCCGCGCGATCGGCATCCACGGTGTCCGCGTGACCGATCCCGGCGACGTCGAGGCGGGCGTGCGCGAGGTGCTGGCGCATCCGGGGCCGGCGCTGCTCGACGCGGTCACGGCGCGGACCGAATTGTCGATGCCGCCGAAGATCACGCTGGAGCAGATGAAGGGCTTTACGCTCTACATGGCCAAGGCGATCATCAGCGGTCGCGGCGACGAGGTGGTCGAGTTGGGCAAGACCAACGCCGGCTTGCTTGGCCGCCTGTTCTGACGGTGGTGGGGCCGTGACTTGCGGTGCCGAAACGCGCGCGCTACGGCCGCAGGCGTGGGACGCGTCACGGCGCTGCTTCGCTTCGATGACCACCAAGTCGGGTGCAGATCGGGTCACCGCCAGTTGAGCGGCTGGCGGAATTGCGAATGGTCGTCGGCGATGAGGATCGTTGGCGTTATGCCGGAACCGAGGTGGCCTCCTCGCGGCCGGCGATCAGGGCATCGACCACCGCGGGATCGGCGAGCGTCGAGGTATCGCCGAGCTGGTCGAGCTGGTTCTCCGCGATCTTGCGCAAAATCCGCCGCATGATCTTGCCCGAGCGCGTCTTGGGCAAGGCGGGTGCGAACTGGAGGATGTCGGGGGTCGCGATCGGGCCGATTTCGCGGCGTACCCATTGGACGAGTTCCTTGCGGAGGTCGTCGCTGGGCTCGGCGTTCGCGTTGAGCGTGACGTAGGCGTAGATGCCCTGGCCCTTCACGTCGTGCGCCATGCCGACGACTGCCGCCTCGGCGACCTTCGAGTGGGCGACCAGCGCGCTTTCGACTTC
>JAYVRZ010000100.1:0-9620 GCA_043775965.1 Sphingomonas sp. | reverse complement strand
ACCTTGGGCACCTCGACATTGTCGAAGAAGGTCTCGCAGAACGGCGAGTTGCCGCTGATCAGCAGGATCGGCTTGGTAGTGACGCCGGGCGACGCCATGTCGAACAGCACGAAACTGATCCCGCCCTGCTTCGACGTCTTGTCGGTGCGGACGAGGCAGAAGATCCAGTCGGCCTTGTCGGCATACGACGTCCAGACCTTCTGCCCGTTGACGAGATAATGGTCGCCCTTGTCCTCCGCCGAGGTGGCGAGTCCGGCAAGGTCGGAGCCCGCATTCGGTTCGGAGTACCCCTGGCACCAGCGGATCTCGCCGCGCGCGATCTTGGTCAGGTGATCGAGCTTCTGCTCCTCGGTACCGTATTTCAGCAATGCCGGCCCGAGCATCGAGATACCAAAGGAATTGAGCGGGTTGCGCGCCTTTATTGCCGCCATCTCTTCGCGCAGCACCTTGGTCTCGGCCGGCGACAGACCGCCGCCGCCATAAGCCTTGGGCCAGTCGGGGACGGTCCAGCCCTTGGCGGCCATCTTGTCGAGCCACGCCTTCTGCGCTGGCGACGACGGCGAGAACTGGCGTCCGCCCCAGCAGACGTCGTCCTCCGAGCGCACCGGCTTGCACATCTCGGGCGGGCAGTTTTCCGCGAGCCATGCGCGGGTTTCGGTACGGAAGGTGTCGAGGTCGGTCATATCGCTCTCCGTCTTGCTCCCTCTCCCCGTCGGGGAGAGGGTTGGGGTGAGGGGCTGTGGAACGGATCGCCCGAGCCTCACTGCCCCTCACCCGGCTTCGCTTCGCTCAGCCACCCTCTCCCCGAAGGGGCGAGGGAAGGTTTACTTGATCTTACCGCCGGTTGCGGCCGCATCCTTCAACGACTTGGCAACGGTAAACCCGTATTTCTCCAGCCCTGCGACGACCTTCGGCAACCCCTCGGTTTGCGCCCAGAACATTGGCCCGCCGCGATAAACCGGCCAGCCATACCCGTAGATCCACACCACATCGACGTCGGACGCGCGTTGCGCCTTGCCCTCCTCGAGGATCAGCGCGCCCTCGTTGACCATCGTGTAGAGCGTCCGCACGACGATCTCCTCGTCGCTGATCTCACGCGGCGTCACGCCCGACTTGGCGCGGAAATCATCAATGATCGCAGTGACGCGTGGCGAGTTCGAAGGCGTGCGCTTCTCGTCGTAATCGTAGAAGCCCGCCTTGGTCTTCTGGCCCCAGCGATTCTCCGCGGCGAGCGCATCGCGGATGTTCTCGATCCGGCTCGGATCGCGGTGCCAGCCGATGTCGACGCCGGCGAGGTCGCTCATCTGGAACGGCCCCATCGGCATGCCGAACGCGACATGCACCTTGTCGATCTGCTCCGGGCTGGCACCTTCGAGCAGTAGCTTGGTCGCCTCGACCTGCCGCGGCATCAGCATGCGGTTGCCGATGAACCCGTAGGTGACGCCCGCCACCACGGCCACCTTCTTGATCTTCTTGGCCAGCGCCATGACGGTCGCCAACACGTCGTCCGCGGTCTTGTCGCCGCGCACTACCTCGAGCAATTTCATCACGTTGGCCGGCGAGAAGAAGTGCATCCCGACCACGTCCTCGGGCCGATTGGTGCATGCCGCGATCGCATCGATGTCGAGATACGACGTGTTCGACGCCAGAATCGCGCCCGGCTTGGCGATCGCGTCGAGCTTCGTGAAGATCTCCTTCTTCACCTCCATCGTCTCGTACACCGCCTCGATAATCAGGTCGCAATCGGCGAGATCGGCGAAATCAAGCGTCGGTTTCAACGCGCCCATCGCCTGCTCGACTTGCTCGGGCTTCATCCGGCCCTTGGCGGCGGTCGCCTCGTAATTCTTGCGCACGACGCCGGTGCCACGGTCGAGCGCGTCCTGCTGCATCTCGACGATCGTCACGGGAATGCCCGCGGACAGGAAGTTCATCGATATGCCGCCGCCCATCGTGCCCGCGCCGATCACGCCGACGCGCTTGATATCGCGCAGCTTGGTGTCGGCAGGGACATCGTCGATCTTGGCGGCCTGGCGTTCGGCGAAGAAGATGTGGCGTTGCGCGGCGGACTGTTCGCCCGACATGAGCTTGAAAAACTCCTGGCGCTCGAACGCGATGCCTTCTTCGAAGCTGGAGCCGTCCGAGGCCTTTTCGATGCAAGCGATGTTGGCAAGAGGCGCCTGGAAGCCACGGAAACGCCGTGCGTTTTCCTTCTTGAACGCGGCGACCGCGTCGGGGTCGGGCTGCGCGGTCTTCTCGGACGCGCGGGGCAGGGGGCGCTTAGTCGCGATTTCACGGGCAAACGCGATTGCGTCCGCCTCCAGGCTGTCCTCGCCGACGATCTTGTCGATCAGGCCGGCATCGAGCGCCTTCTTGGCCGAGATCGGATCGCCCTTCGCGGTCATTTCGAGCGCGAGCTTCACGCCCGCGATACGCGGAACGCGCTGCGTGCCACCCGCGCCGGGGAGGAGGCCGAGCTTCACTTCCGGGGTGCCGATCTTCGCAGACGGGACGGCGACGCGGTAATGGCAGCCGAGCGTGACCTCGCAGCCGCCGCCGAGCGCAGTACCGTGGATCGCGGCGACGACGGGCTTCGACGAGGCTTCGATCATGTCGACGACGGCGGGGAGGCCGGGCTCGACCATTTCCTTGCCGAACTCGGTGATGTCGGCGCCGGCGAAGAAGGTGCGGCCGTCGCAGCGGATCACCATCGCGGCGATGCTGTCGTCCTTGACGCCTTCCTTGATCGCGGCCTCGAGGCCTTGGCGGACCGCGGCGCCGAGCGCGTTGACGGGCGGGTTGTTCGAAATGATGACGAGGACGTCGTCATGGCGTTCGGTGTGGATCGGGCTGGTCGAGGATGTCACTTGTATTCTCCTGTCTTTTTAACGTCATCCCAGCGAAAGCTGGTATCTACCCTCAATTGGGAGACTGCCGCTTTCGCTGGGGTGACGGGGAAGGCTGGGCCGGTTCGGGCCCTCTCGTGAATCAGGTCATCGCGGCGTAGATCATCGTCTTCAGCTCGCGGCGGATCGGGTAGATGTTGCTGGGCGAAACCTGCGTCATGAACACCATCGAGACGCGCTCGACCGGATCGACGAAGAACGCGGTCGAGAACATCCCACCCCAATAATATTCTCCCGGCGATCCCGGGACCATCGATCTCGCGACGTCGTCGTTGATCGCGAAGCCGAGACCGAAGCCGGTCCCGGCGTTGGCCGCTTCGCTGAACAGCGATTTCGACATCGCCGCGAGATCGGATTTTCCAGGCAAGTGGTTTTGCGTCATCAGGTCGAGCGTTTTCCGCCCGAGAATACGTGCGCCATCCAGTTCACCGCCGCCCAGCAGCATCGTGCAGAAGCGATGGTAATCGAGGGCGGTCGAGACGAGCCCGCCGCCGCCGGAGACGAGCTTCGGCTGACGGCTCCACGCGCTGTCTTCGCCGCGATCGTACATCACGCGGCCTTTACCGGCGACGAGCGTGTAGCAGTCGGTCAGGCGGTCGAGCTTGTCGGCGGGAACCTGGAAGAAGGTATCGTCCATCTTCAGCGGTGCGAAGATGCGCGTTCGGAAGAACTGGTCGAGCGGCAGGCCCGAGACGCGCTGGACGACGGCGCCGAGCACGTCGGTCGCGACCGAATAGTTCCACGCGGTGCCGGGCGAGAATTCGAGCGGGATCTTCGCCAGCGCACCGATGAAGCCATCGAGATCATAGCCGCCATGCCAGCTCTCGATCCTGCCCTCGCGGTAGGCGGCATCGACGTTCGATCGGTTCTGGAAACTATACGTCAGCCCCGAGGTGTGGCGAAGCAGATCGATCATCCGCATCGGCTCGGCGGTCGGCTTGGTCAAGAACGGCACGCCGCCGCCCCCGCCATTATAAACCGCGATGTCCTTGAACTCGGGCAGCACGTGATGGACCGGCGTATCGACCGCGACGAGGCCCTGTTCGACCAGCATCATGAACGCGATCGAGGTGATCGGTTTGGTCATCGACGCGATCCGGAACAGCGATGCTTCGTCGATCGCCTTGCCGCCTTCACGCGCTGCACCAGCGTTCGAAAAGTGGACGATCTCGCCGTCGCGCGCAATCAGGAGTTGTGCGTTCGGCAGCTTGCCCGAATCGACGTAGCGCGTCTGGAGCAGCGTATCGATCGCCGCCAACCGGCTCGCGTCGAAGCCATGCGCGGCGGGCTTGGCGATTTTCATGATTCGACCGTTCCCGCCATGACCCGCTCCATACCCCTAGTTCGAACTTGGTGCCTCTATTGCCTTGAGTGCGGCAGGAATCAACTATAACCTGTCTTCGAACAGGCGATAAGCCAAACCCGAAATTCAACTCTGGAGTCAACCGGTCTTGGCAAGCGAACCGATCATTGCACTCGATCCCTCCTGGCCGGCGATGTCGCTTGCCGATGCCGAGCGATTGCTGACCGCGCCCGGCGCGAAGTTCGAGATGGAGACGCTGACGATCTACGGCATCGAGACGCGGATCTGGAAGAACGCGCCCCCGTCGTTGCGCTGGCTGGCCGAAGCCGCTCGCGCGCATGGCGGGCGGGTGTTCACTGCGTATGAGGACGAGCGCGTCACCTACGAGGCGAACTTCCGTGCGATCGCGGTACTGGCGCACCGGTTGCGCGAGATGGGGATCGGCCCCGGCGACCGCGTCGCGCTGGCGATGCGCAATTTACCCGAATGGCCGGTCGCGTTCTTTGCGGGCGCGAGCATCGGCGCGATCATGGTGCCGCTCAACGCCTGGTGGACTGGCGCCGAGATGGAATACGGACTCGCCGATTCGGGTGCGCGCGTGCTGATCACCGACGACGAACGGCATCATCGGCTTGAAACGGCATATGCTACGCTGCCGGCGCTGGAACACGTGCTCGTCGCGCGTGCCGCGGAACCGCTGACGGGGATCGTCACGCGGCTGGAGGACGTGATCGGCACCCCGCACGACTGGGCTGCGTTGCCCGATGTCGGCCTGCCCGAGGCGACGATCGCGCCGGACGACGATGCGACGATCTTCTACACCAGCGGCACCACCGGCGCGCCGAAGGGGGCGCTCGGCACGCACCGCAACATGATGTCGAACATCCTGTCGGGCGGCTATTCCTCGGCGCGCTCGTTCCTGCGGCGCGGCGAGGCACCGCCCGAGCCGACGCCGCGCGTGACGCTGACGGTGATCCCGCTGTTCCACGTCACTGCGTGTTCGGCGGGGATGATGGGGGTGATCGCGACCGGCAGCACGATGATCTTCATGCGGAAGTGGGACACGATCCGCGCGATGCAGATCATCGAGCGCGAGAAGGTGAACGTCACCGGCGGCGTCCCGACGATCGCCTGGCAGTTGCTGGAGCATCCCGACCGCGACCGATACGACCTCTCGTCGCTCGAATCGATCGCGTACGGCGGCGCCCCTGCCGCGCCCGAATTGGTGAAGCGCATCTACGCGGAGTTCGGTGCGATGCCCGGCAATGGCTGGGGCATGACCGAGACGATGGCGACGGTCACGCATCACGGCGCGGAGGACTATCTCAACCGACCCGACAGCGCAGGGCCGCCAGTGGCGGCTGCAGACCTGAAGATCGTCGCGGACGATGGTGTGAGCGAACTGCCGACGGGCGAGGTCGGCGAACTTTGGGCGCGAGGGCCAATGATCGTGAAGGGCTATTGGAACAAGCCCGACGCAAGCGCCGCGACATTCATCGACGGCTGGGTGCGGACCGGCGACCTCGCGCGGCTCGACGACGAGGGATTCTGCTACATCGTCGACCGGGCCAAGGACATGATCATCCGCGGTGGCGAAAACATCTATTCGAGCGAGGTGGAGAACGTCCTGTACGCGCACCCCGCAGTGACCGACGCGGCGCTTATCGGCATTCCGCATCGGACGCTCGGCGAAGAACCCGCGGCGGTGGTGCATCTGGCGCCAGGCGCGGTGACGACCGAGGCTGAGTTGCAGGGCTGGGTCCGGCAGCATCTCGCGGCGTTCAAGACGCCGGTGGCGGTACGGTTCGTGCACGAGACGCTGCCGCGCAATGCGAATGGGAAGATCTTGAAGAAGGATTTGCAGGGGTTGTTTGCGGATCGGGCGGTGGTGGTGGCTTAGCCGCGGCTTGTCTGATCAGGTGCGCCTCCCCAGTGGAGGTCGGGGCCCAATTGGAGAAACGGTAGTAATTGCAGGCTGCCTGTCGTTGGCCGCGTTACCCAATTGGGCGCCGCCTCCGCCGGGGTGGTGGCGGAGCCGCGGTTCTGGAATGTGGGCTGTCAATCCCGGCCTTCCGGTCCGTCCTCTCCCCGTGATGCCGGACTTATTCCGGGGCCGATTGGACCTAGTGTTTCGAACCGGCGACCACGGCGTCGACCGCCGTCTTCCATCCCGCCAGCCGCGCTTGCCGCTCGTCCTCGCCCAGCGACGGCGCGAAGGTCTCGACCGCGCCGCGCATGGCTGTCGCCTCGTCCAGTCCGGCAAACACGCCGGCGCCGACGCCCGCCAACATTGCAGCGCCCAACGCGGTCGTCTCGGCGAATTTCGGCCGTTCGACCGTGATGCCGAGCAGGTTTGCCATGTCCTGCGCCATCCAGTCGTTGGCAACCATGCCGCCATCGATCCGCAAACTCTCCCAGTCGATGCCGTCGGCAGCGAATGCGGACTTCAGGTCGTGCGCTTGGTACGCCATTGCCTCCAGCGCAGCGCGGGCGACATGGGCCTTGCCGGTCGCGAAACTGAGCCCGGAGATACTCGCGCGCGCGTCGGGTTCCCACCACGGGGCGCCCAGGCCACTGAGCGCGGGCACGAGGTAGACGCCGCCATTGTCAGGCACGCTGCAAGCAAGCATTTCGGTTTCGGCGGCGGTTGCGATGAGCCCGAGCGTGTCGCGGAGCCACTGGACGAGGCTGCCGGCGACGAACACCGATCCCTCCAGCGCATAGGCGCGGACGCCGCGCAGCTGCCACGCGACGGTCGACAGCATCCGATGGGCGGAGACGGGCGGTGTCGCGCCGGCATGGGTCAGGATGAACGCACCGGTGCCGAAGGTCGCCTTGGTCTGGCCGGCTGTCATACACGCTTGGCCGACGGCTGCGGCTTGCTGATCGCCGGCGATGCCGCAGATCGGGATCGCGGTGCCGAACGCGGTCGTCTCGCCGAACCGGCCGGCGCAATCGACGATCTCGGGCAGTGCCGCGCGGGGCACGCCGAACAGCGCGCACAGGTCGTCGTCCCACTGCCCCGTAGCGACATCCATCAGCGCGGTGCGCGAAGCGTTGGTGGCGTCGGTGATGTGGAGCCCGCCGGTCAGCTTCCAGATCAGCCAGCTGTCGACCGTGCCGATCGCCAGCCGGTCGCAGGCGTCGGCGAGTTGAGGCCATTCGCGCATTGCCCAGCCGATCTTCGACGCGGAGAAATATGGATCGAGCAGCAGACCGGTCTTCGATTGTAACTCCGCCTCGTAGCCCTGGTCGCGCAGATCGCGGCAGATCGACGCGGTCCGCCGGTCCTGCCAGACGATCGCAGGCGCCAGCGGCTCGCCGGTCTCGCGGTCCCAGAAAACGATCGTCTCGCGCTGGTTTGTGATGCCGATCCCCGCGATCCGGCCTGCGCCTCCGGCCTGCGCGACCATCGCTGCCGTAACCCGGAGCGTCTTGCGCCAGATCTCCGCCGCGTCATGCTCGACCCAGCCCGGGCGAGGGTATGCCTGGTCGAGGGCGCGCGCTTCGCTGGCGATGCAACGGCCGTCCGTGGCGAACAGCATCGCCCGCGTGGAGGTGGTCCCTTCGTCGATGACGAGAATTAGATCGGAAGCAGCGTTCGGCATGCTTGAATGCTAGCCACGATTACGGGATGGGGGAACAAAGGAAAATGTCATGACGGACGAGGGCCTTCGCCAGCAAACGGACGGTACGCAGCCGGCGAGCGACGCATCGCCCGACGCACTGGCCGATGGGCCGCCGGCAGAGAGTGCGTTCGGGTTGCCGATCGGCGTCGGGATCGAGGATGCGATGCGGATCGCTCAGCGGCGGGACCGACTGCTCGCCGCGCTGACGCTCACGGCCGGCATCGGCCTGGTCCTCGCCACGCCGTTCGCACTCAAATCGGGCGCCGAGTTCTTCCTGCCGCTCACCGCCGCGCTCGTTATCGCGGTCGCCCTGGTGCCCGTGCTCGAATGGCTCGAACGCCGTCACGTACCCTCGCCGATCGCCGCGATCCTGTGCATCCTCGTCTTCCTGATCGCTGCCAATATCGCGATCGCCGCGATCCTGGTGCCGGCAACCGACTTCTTCCGGCTGCTGCCGACCCGGCTCGACCGGATTCAGAGCAACCTCGCGCCCTTGCTCGACCTGTATTCGAGTCTCGAGAAATACGTGAACAAGACGCTGCGCCAGGTCGCATCGACGCCGATCAAGCAGCCGGCGACTGCGGGTGTCGCTGCGCCGGGTTCGATCCTGGAACTCGCCGCGACGTCGGCGCCGGCGGTCATCGTGCAATTCCTGTTCGGTGTCCTGATCGTGTTCTTCTTCCTGTCGGGCTGGACGCGGATGCGGCGCCAGACGATCACTGGCCGTACCAGCTTCGACGGGGCGATGGCCACGGCGCGCGTGATCCAGGACATCGTCGACGACGTGTCGGCCTATCTGGGCACGATCACCGTGATCAACATCATCCTGGGGATCATCACCGGCACGATGCTATGGTTCATCGGCATGCCCTATCCCGCGATGTGGGGCGGGATCGTCGCGCTGCTGAACTACATCCCGTATTTCGGACCGGTGATCGGCGCGTTCCTGCTCGCGCTGGGCGGATTGATGACGTTTTCCGACATCTGGATGGCGATGCTGCCGCCGGCGCTGATGTACGGGCTGCACCTGGTCGAGGCGAACGCGATCACACCGTTCATCGTCGGACACCGCCTCACGATCAGCCCGTTGCTCATCCTGATCTCGCTGAGCTTCTGGGGGTGGGTATGGGGCACGTCTGGGGCGCTGCTGGCGGTGCCGCTGCTGATCATCCTGCAGACCGTGCTGGGGGCGGCCGGAAAGCCCGATATCGCCGGGTTCCTGTTCGAGCACGGGACGCTGGTGCAGCCCAAGGCCGGGCGAAAACGTCGGAGTACAGACCAGCCCGAGCCTCAGCGTGAAACCGGGGGCTGAATGGGGGTTGACGGTATCCGAACCCTCGCCTAGTTGCCGCCTCCACGCTGTTTCAGCGGGTGTAGCTCAGTTGGTTAGAGCGCCGGCCTGTCACGCCGGAGGTCGCGGGTTCGAGTCCCGTCACTCGCGCCATCGTTTCGATGGTTCGAGAAAGTGTTGAATGTTTTGACGGACCGTCAGGCGCTTTTTGGGAGGCGTGGTTCGTCATTGGGAATGCGGGTGTAGCTCAGTTGGTTAGAGCGCCGGCCTGTCACGCCGGAGGTCGCGGGTTCGAGTCCCGTCACTCGCGCCACCCGTTGGGGTGGCCGAGACCCATCTAAAAATTCCATAGTAGTAGGGCTCGCTTTTGCTCCGCGAAGGCAGGGGCCCAGAAGCCGGGCACGATGCCCGGTATTGAGCAGGGCGCCTGTGTCCGTGGGGGGAACAAGATCGGATCGGATTACCGCCCTAATTCCATCCAGCGCAGCACCGGC
>JAYVRZ010000099.1:0-7336 GCA_043775965.1 Sphingomonas sp. | reverse complement strand
GCGCCAGTGCATCGACCGACGACACGTCTTCCAGATCCCGCGCACCCGTTTCGATGTTGAGATCGCGGAATTTCCGGCCGGTCACCATCAGCCGGCCGTTGAACGAATTGGTAAAGCCGTTGAAGTTCTTCACCGCGCTGTTGAGACCCACGCCGACCTTCCGCAGGTCGTCCGCCACCTTTGCGAGGCGATCGTGCATCTCCTTGCCGAGTTCGCCGATCTTCCGTGCCTCGTTCGCGAGCTTTTCCTGGCGCCATACCGCCGCGACCGTGCGGGCGATCGCGATCAGGTTGGTTGGCGTTGCCAGCAGGACGCGCTTTTCGAAGGCGAAATCCCAGAGCGTCGGGTCGTGTTCTAGCGCGGCGGAGAGGAAATGTTCGCCGGGGACGAACATAATGACGTAGTCGGGCGTGTCGGCGAACTGGCTCCAATAGGCCTTGTTGCCGAGGCCGTTGACGTGCGCGCGCATCGACGCCGCGTGGGCCGCGAGACCGATCAGGCGTTCGGCATCGTCGACCGCGCCGAACGCGTCCTGGTACGCGTTGAGTGACACCTTCGCGTCGATGACGAGCGCGCGGCCGCCGGGGACGCGAATGATCGCATCGGGGCGGAGGCGGGCGCCGTCATCGCCGACCGCGACCGAGACTTCGGTCTGGAAGTCGGTGTGTTCGCTGAGGCCGCAGGTTTCTAGGACGTTCTTGAGTTGTTGCTCGCCCCAGCGGCCGCGGGATTTGGGGGCATTGCGGAGCGAATTGACGAGCTTGGCGGCTTCGGTCGAGACCTTTTCCTGGCCGAGGCGCATCTGTTCGATCTGGCCCTTGAGGTCGCCGAACGCATCGCGGCGCTCGGCCTCGACCTTGGCGACGCCCTCTTCGTAGCGTTGCAGACGGTCGCTGACGGGTTGCAGCATCGACTTGAGGTTGAGGCCGGCGGATTCTTCGGACTGACGGAAGCGGGCATCGGCGCGGTCTAGGAAGGTCTTCTGCGCGTCGCTCAGCAGCTTGTTGGCGACGTCGCCGAACTGCGCGGCCATCAGGTCCTTGGCTTCGCGGAGTTCGAGCAGGCGCGCTTCGAACGCCTCGCCCTGCGCCTTGATGGTGGCGATCTCGGTGCGGGCGGAGTCGCGGTCGGCGCGGATCGTGGCGAGGTCGATGCGGAGGCGATCGGTGTCGGTAGCGCGCTCGGCGTTTTGCGCGCGGAGCGTGGCGAGGTCCTGCATCGCGGCGTTTCGTTCGCGTTCGACGGCGTCGCGCGCGGTGCGGACCAGGTCGGCGTCGGCGGCCTTGGTCTGGGCGACGGCGAGATCGGCGGCAAGCGATTGGGCTTTGCGTGAGGCGATGAGCCAGCCGAGGAGGACGCCGGCGGCGAGCGCCAGGATCGCGATGATGGCGAACTCAGCCACGGGAAACCACCGATTCTTGCGTGAAGTATAGGAAGTGTAGACGCTGGCGCGGTGTTTCCGCGGTGCGTGTCCGGGGTGCGGGCGAGCGGGTTTGGGATGTGGTTCGAGACGTCATGGCGGGAACATACGCCGAACGTTTTCGGTAGGACAGGGGGGATTTTCTTCTGTTCTCCCGCGAATGCGGGAGGCCAGGGTTACTGGCGGTGGCGTTCGTGGTCCTGGGCTCCCGCCTTCGCGGGAGAACAAGGTTGGTGGATGGAAGCAAACGCTTGCCAAGCATAGAACCACCCCGGCGGAGGCCGGGGCCCAGGTGGTGAGGTCGTAATAATGACGGGCTGCGCTTCGTTAGCAGCGTTTTCCAATTGGGCCCCGGCCTTCGCCGGGGTGGTGTCTTGTGAGGTCTGGCGTGGGTGTGTTTGCTGAGGAGTAGCACCTCCCCGGCGAAGGCCGGGGTCCAGTTGGTAAGGTCATCGTAACGAGGGACCGCGCTCGGTCATCAGCGTCCCCCAACTGGGCCCCGGCCTTCGCCGGGGTGGTGGTGGGTGAGCAGCGTCAGCTTTGAATACGTCGAACGGTTAGACGGAGGCTCAGAAAGTTCTGTCGAACTTCGCCCCCCCTCAACCCAGCTTGCGCTGCTTGGCCAGTTTCTTCAGCACCATGTCGCGCTTGAGGCGGCTGATGTGGTCGATGAACAGCACGCCGTCGAGGTGGTCGATCTCGTGTTGCATGCAGGTCGACAGCAGGCCGTCGAAATCCTCCTCGTGCGCGGCGCCGGTCTCGTCGAGCCACTTCACGCGGCACCGCGCAGGGCGTGCGACCTCGGCGTATTGCTCGGGGATCGAGAGGCAGCCTTCGTTGTAGGTCGACATCTCGTCGCTGACCGACAGGATCTCGGCGTTGATGTACGCCTTGGGAGCCTTGATCGGCTTGTCCTCCTCGTCCTTTTCCTCCTGGAGATCGATGACGAGGACGCGCTTCTGGACGCCGACCTGGGTCGCGGCGAGGCCGATGCCGTTGAAGTCGTACATCGTCTCGATCATGTCGGCGACGAGCGTGCGGATGGAATCATCGACAGTCTCCACGGCTTGCGCGACGAGGCGCAGGCGGGGATCGGGGACTTCGAGAACGGTCATGACGGTCATCCAGCGCAGCTAGGTTCCGCGCAGAGGTGCGTCAAGTCGTCGGACCAGGAACCCACTCCGTCACCCCGGACTCGTTCCGGGGTCCACCGCGCCGCAAACCAAATCCTATCGACCGTGCGGCACCGTGGATGCCGGAACCAGTCCGGCATGACGGGTACTTCTCAGGCCATCGGCCGGCGCGCGCGCAACGCCTGCGCCAGCGTCCCCTCGTCGAGATAGTCGAGTTCGCCGCCGACTGGGAGCCCGTGCGCCAGCTGCGTGACGCGGACCGGGAAGCGTTCGATGCGCTCGGCGATGTAGTGCGCGGTGGTTTGGCCCTCGAGCGTGGCATTCATCGCGAGGACGACTTCGTCGATGCCGCCGACTTCGATGCGGCGGACGAGGCTGTCGATGCTGAGATCCTCGGGGCGGATGCCTTCGAGCGCGGACAGGCGCCCGCCCAGCACGTGGAAGCGGCCGGGGAACAGCCGCGAGCGGTCGAGTGCCCAGAGATCGGCGACCTCCTCGACCACGCACAGCGAGCGCTGGTCGCGGCGCGGGTCGGCGCAGATCGCGCAGGGGTTGGTGGTGTCGACGTTGCCGCAGACGGTGCAATTCTCCAGCCGCTCGTCGACCGCGGTCAGCGCCTCTCGCAACGGACCGAGCGCCGCATCGCGCTTCTTGAGCAGATGCAGCACGGCGCGACGGGCGGACCGGGGGCCGAGGCCGGGGAGCCGGGCCAGCGCCTGCGTCAGCGCCTCGATCTCGGGGGATGCCATGGAGGAACAGATAGGGGGTTGCGCGGCTCCCCGCCAGCGTGTTCGAGAGGGGCATGCGGATCATCTTCATGGGAACGCCGGACTTCGCAGTGCCGGTGCTGGAGGCCCTCGTCGCGGCGGGGCATGACGTGGTGGCGGCGTATTGCCAGCCGGCGCGGCCGGGCGGGCGGCGCGGGCGCGAGCTGGTGCCGTCCCCGGTGCAGCTTCGGGCGGAGGCACTGGGCATCGAGGTGCGGACGCCGGTGTCGTTCAAGGCGTCTTTGCCAGAGGGATTGGAAGCTCGGGAGGCGTTTGCGGCTTTGGCGGCGGACGTTGCGGTGGTGGCGGCTTACGGCCTGATCCTGCCCCGCGCGGTACTGGAGGCGCCTCGGTTCGGATGTCTCAACGTGCATGGATCGTTGCTGCCGCGGTGGCGCGGGGCGGCGCCGGTGCAACGGGCGATCCTCGCTCGCGATGCCGAGACGGGCGTCGGGATCATGCAGATGGAGGCCGGGCTGGATACCGGGCCGGTGCGGCTCGAGGGGCGGACGCCGATCGTCGGCAAGACCGCGGGCGACCTGACCGCCGAGTTGTCGGCGATGGGCGCGCGGTTGATGGTCGAGGTGCTGGGCGATCTCGACGCTTACCCTGCCCGGCCGCAGCCCGAAGAGGGCGTTACTTACGCCGCCAAGATCGAGAAGGCGGAGGCGCGGATCGATTTCGAGCGCTCGGCGGTCGAGGTCGAGCGGCTCGTGCGGGCGATGAACCCGGCGCCGGGGGCGTGGTTCGAGCATGGCGGCGAGCGGGTGAAGGTGCTGGCGGCGGACGTGCTGCCGTTTACGTTCCTTGGTTGCGAGGGACTTACGGTCAATGCCGAGCTGACGATCGGGTGCGGCGACGGTGCAATCCGGCCGACCCTGGTGCAGCGCGCGGGGCGTGGCGTCACCTCGGCCACCGAGTTGCTGCGCGGGTTTGCGATTCCGTCGGGGACTCAGCTTTGACGCGGTTCGCGTTGACGGTGGAGTTCGACGGGCGGCCGTTCATGGGCTGGCAGCGACAGAAGCACGGGCCGAGCGTGCAGGCGGCGCTGGAAGCGGCGGTGCTGAAGATGACCGGCGAGACGGCGTCGGTGCAGGCGGCGGGGCGGACCGATGCCGGCGTGCACGGGATGGCGATGCGCGCGCATGTCGATATCGAGAAGCCGGTCGCTGCGTTTCGGTTGATGGAGGGGCTGAACGCCTTGGTGAAGCCGGCACCGGTGTCGGTGCTGGCCTGCGAGGTGGTCGACGACGATTGGCATGCGCGGTTTTCGTGTGTCGGGCGGTCGTATGAGTACCGGATCGTCAACCGGCGCTCGCCGCTGACGTTCGAGGCGGGGTTGGCTTGGCAGGTGCCGCAGTTGCTGGATGCAGACGCGATGGCGGAGGCTGCGGGGGCTCTGGTCGGGCGGCATGACTTCACGACGTTTCGGTCGGCACATTGCCAAGCGGATAGCCCGGTGCGGACTCTCGACCGACTGGACGTGGTGCGGGAGGGGGAGCGGTTGTTCGTTTACGCGGCGGCGCGGTCGTTCCTGCATCATCAGGTGCGGTCGATGGTCGGGTGCCTCGCGCTGGTCGGAATGGGGCGCTGGGCGGTTGGCGATGTGGCCAAGGCGCTCGAGGCTAAGGATCGGGCGATGCTGGGGCTGAATGCACCGCCCGATGGGTTGTTCTTCGTGAGTGCCGTTTACCCGCCTTCGTCATCCCGGACTTGATCCGGGACCCAGGGTTACGCAGCGAAGCGCTCGGTTCTCTGGGTCCTGACTTTCGTCAGGATGACGGTTGGGGAGCGTTGCGGACGAACTTCGCGGCCAACTCCACATGCGTCGACCAGCGGAACTGGCCGACCGGCTGGACCCAGTCGATCCGCCAGCCGGCGTCGCACAGTTCCTTCGCGTCGCGCGCGAAGCTGGCCGGGTTGCACGAGACGTAGACGATCACCGGCACCTTGCACTCCGCAAGCGCGGTCGCCTGTTCGCGCGCGCCTGACCGTGGCGGATCGATGACGACCGCATCGAAGCGGTCGAGTTCGGCGACCGTCAACGGGCGGCGATAGAGGTCGCGGTGCTCGGGGTAGACGGGACGCTGGGTGCGGTACGCGGCGGCCTTGAGCGAGCCGAGCGCGTCGCGGGCGCCTTCGGCGGCGTAGACTTTCGCCGGGATGGCGAGCGTGAACGTGCCGAGGCCGGCGAAGAGGTCGGCGACCGTCGCGGGCTTGCCGATCGCTTCGAGGACCGCGGCGGTGAGCGCAGCTTCGCCATCGGGCGTGGCCTGGAGGAACGAGGCGGGCGGAAGCGGTACGGGAACGCCGCCCAGCGTGATCGTGACCGCATCGGGTTCCCAGCGCGTCTCAGGGCCGAGACCGTCGTCGAACGCGACGCGGGCGATGCCGTGGTCTTCGCAGAATTTGGTGAGCGCTTCGGCAGCGGGGAGGCCTTCGGGGGCGAAACCGGTGATCAGGATGTCGGCGCCCTGGTCGGCGAGCGTCAGGTGGATGTCGGCGCGGCGACGGAAATTGAGGCGCTTGAGCAGTTGGCGCAAGGGCTGGACGAGCGCGAACAGGCGCGGATCGAGGATCCAGCATTCCTTGATATCGACGATCGTGTGCGCCTTTTCGGCGGTGAAGCCGAGCGTGATCTTGCCGCCCTTGCCCTCGGCGTGGAGGGTCGCACGGCGGCGGCTGCGGTCGGGGGAGATGTGCGGGGTGCGGATCGGCGCGGCGAGGTCCTGGCCGTCGAGCGCGGAGGCGATGCGGTCGGTGACGAATTCGGCATAGCTCTGGTCGTCGAGATGCTGGAGCTGACAGCCGCCGCAGGTCGGGAAATGCACGCAGGGCGGGGTCTGGTGGTGCGGGCCGGGCGTGACGGTGCCGTCGGCGGCGAGCGTGTCGCCGGGCGCGGCGAGTGCGGCGTGGCGGCCATCGGCGGTGATGCCGTCGCCGCGCGCCGCGACGCGGATGATGGTGTCGATATTCGTTTCAGAGGTCATAGCGTCGCTCTGGCGGACCGGAGCTCATCCGCCAAGTCGTCGGCGATGAACGCGGGCCCCAATCGGCGCGCGGCGTCACCGTGGAGCCACACTCCGGCGGATGCTGCTTCGAGGGGTTCGAGGCCGGCGGCGAGCATTGCGCCAATCGCGCCGGCGAGGACGTCGCCGGTGCCTGCGGTGGAGAGCCAGTCGCTGGCGTCCTGCGCGATGCGGACACGGCCGTCGGGGCCGGCGATGACGGTGTCGGCGCCCTTGAAGACGACGATCGCGTTGGCGCGGACCGCGGCATCGCGGGCGCGGGTGATCTTGTCGGTGTCGGATTTGCCGAAGAGCTCGTCGAACTCGCCGGCGTGCGGGGTTAGGATTACGGGGATTTGCAGCGCCTTGAGGCGGTCGGGGTCGATCAGGCGGAGTGCGTCGCCGTCGATGATTAGCGGATGGCAGGCGGCGAGCGCCGCTTCGAGGCGGGCCTTGGCGGTGTCGTCGCGGCCTAGACCAGGGCCGATCACGAGCGCGCCGATGCGGTCGTTGGCGAGGGCGTGGTCGGTGAGCGGCGCGCGGACCAGTGCGTGGGGTGGGCCGGCGGTGTCGCCGAGCAGGGTTACGTAGCCGGCCCCTGCCCGCATCGCGGCGAGCGCTGCTAGTTCCGACGCGCCGGACATGGTGCCGGCGATGATCGCGACCATGCCTCGGGTGTATTTGTGCGCGTCTGGGCCGGGAGTCGGGAGCGTCGGCGCTTTGAGGACTTCGGCGCGGCTGGTGGTGGGGACGCCGATGTCGAGGAGGCGGATCTGGCCGCAATAGCGGGCGGCGGGTTGGAGGAGGTGGCCGGGTTTTACGGCGCCGAGGGCTAGGGTCAGGTCGAAGACGGGGGGCGTGCTGAGGGCTTGGCCGGTATCGGTGGCGAGGCCGCTGGGGAGGTCGATTGCGATCGTGAGGTTCGCGGCGGTGGCGAGGAAATGGAGACACTCGACCACAGACCGTTCCCCCGCGGAGGCGGGGGCCCAGGCTGAGCCACTGGCGGCG
>JAYVRZ010000098.1:0-8153 GCA_043775965.1 Sphingomonas sp. | reverse complement strand
CGAGTGCGAAGCGTTTCTCGCCGACGATGCGGCGCACCCGGTCGAGCGCGGCCTGATAGTCATCGCCGGCCTCGCCCCGCCCCATCTCGGCGATCAGCGCCGGCAGGTCACCCATCGGTGCCAGCGCGGTCGCGTCGATCAGCCCGTCGAGCAGCCCCGGCCGCCGCCCGAGATCGTCGGCCAGTGTCGGCGCATGGCTGAGGATCGCTGCGAGCAACGTGGCGAGGCCCGGTCGCGCCTCCAGCAGGCGGAAGATGTTGATGGCGCTCGGCAGATGTTCGAGCAGCGCGTCGAGCCGCTGCAGGGCCGCTTGCGGCACGGGCGCCGTGGCAAACGCGCTGACGAGCGTCGGCAACACCGCCTCCAGCGCCTCGCGCGCTGCCGGACTGCGCAGCGCCGGGTACACGCCAGCGCGCCACGCCTCGATCCGCCGCCGTGCCGGCTCTGGCGCGTCGAAACCGGCCGCTGCAAGGTCGTCCTCAAGCGTTACGGCGTCGCGGGAGAAGGCCGGACGCACGGTATCGTCGAGCGCATCGTAGATCCGCCCGGTCGCCGCCACGCGCGGTGCGAGCAGGGCGAGCAAGGCACCCGCATCCTCCAATCCGTGAAGCCTGGCCACGCGGTCCAGCGCGTCGCCGGTCGGCAGCGCATGCGTCTGGCGATCGTCGATCATCTGCACGCGGTGTTCGATCGTGCGCAGCAGCGTGTAGCCGTCGACCAACGCGCCGGCATCGTCGCGCCCTATCCAGCCCGCCGCGGCCAGCCGTGCCAGCGCATCGCGGGTCGCCGGGACCCGCAAGGCCGGGTCGCGTCCGCCGTGGATCAACTGGTGGATCTGCGCGAAGAACTCCGCCTCGCGGATCCCGCCGCGGCCGCGCTTCAGGTCGTATCCCGGCCCGAATGCCTGCCCCTGCGAATGATGATCGCGGATCCGTGCGGAGATGCCGCGAATCTCGCGTATCGCCCCGAAATCGAGCGCCCGCCGCCAGACGAACGGTCGGACCGCGTCGAGGAACCGCGTGCCCAGCGCGATATCGCCTGCCGCCGCACGCGCCTTGATGAACGCGGCGCGCTCCCAGGGCAGCGCCTGCGCCTCGTAATAGCCGATCGCCGCATCGACCGGCAGGACGATCGGCGTGATCTCCGGCGATGGCCGCAACCGCAGGTCCACCCGCAGCACATAGCCGTCGCCGTCGCGCGCCTGGAGCAGTTCGACGACGCGCTTGCCGATCCGTATCGCCGCCTGTTCGGGCTCCTCGCGCGGGCGCACCGGCAGGGTCGCCGGGTCGAACAACAGGATCGGGTCGATGTCCGACGAATAATTGAGCTCGCCGCTGCCTTGCTTGCCCAGCGCGATCCCGACGAAGCCGAGCGGCTCGGCCCCCGGCGTCCGCTCGTCGATCGCAGCGCGGATCGCGGTATCGAGCGCGTGGTCAGCGAACCGGGTCAGCGCGCCGGTGACTGCGGTCAGGTCCAGCACGCCCGCCAGGTCGCCGATCGCGACGTTCAACGCCAGCGCGCGCCGTTCCAGCCGCAGCCGCTTGCCGACCGGCATCGCCGCATCGGCACTGGAGCCGGCCAGGTCGAGATGTCCCGCGGAGAGCGCCGACGCGAGCCCCGGTTCGCGGTCGAGGACCATCGACAGGAAAGGCGACCACAGTCGGGCGCGCTCGACGGCGTCGGTTATCGCAGCTTCGGAATGGGGAGCCGTCATCAGCTGATACTATAGAAACGATGGGTTGCCTGTCATCACAAAGCAACAAATGTCACCATTGGACGTTGTTACCGGTATGACTTACTCGTTCTTGACAATTAGTCGCGAAGACGATGGCCAACAGGTAGTACGACGCCCTCGCGTAACGGACGTGATCGGTCATGCGCTACGCGGCGCCTTTGACGAGCCCCGTGGCCTGCCAGACGACATGGCACAAGCGCTACGTCGTCTCGATACGATGTCGCACCGTCTGCACTAAAAATCCATGCTGTTGCGGACGGCACACGTCACCGGGCCGTTCAGCAAGAAAACCGCGCATCAACGACCGCGGCTGAGTAGCTCCACATCGCCCATGATCGTGTCGAGCGCCGTTTTGCTCGTATCGGTTTCATGATCACGCCGCGACGGCAGCGACCCGTCACTCAAGATCGTCTCCAACGCCACGCGGCCCCGTGCGACCCGGCTCTTGATAGTCCCCACAGCGACGTTGCAGATCTCGGCCGCTTCCTCATAGGCGAACCCGCCCGCACCAACCAGAATCAGCGCCTCGCGCTGTGGCTGTGGCAGATGCATTAGCGCCCGCTGCATGTCACCCAGTTCGACGTGGCGATCCTGGCTGGCCGGCGCCGCGAGGATACGATCCGCAACGAGATCGTCCCACTCGCCCTTGAACCGCGCACGGCGCATCTGCGACAGATACAGATTGCGCAGGATAATGAAGGTCCACGCCCGCATGTTGGTGCCTGCCTGAAAGCGTAGCCGTGCGGCCCATGCCTTCAGCAGCGTCTCCTGCACCAGGTCGTCGGCGAGATCGCGGCTACCCGACAGCGAGCGCCCAAACGCGCGCAGATGCGGGATGACCTGGGCAAGCTGAACCTTGAACTCGGCATCCGACAACGAGACATGCTCGACCGGCGCGACGACTTCGTCGATATCGTCCTCGGCGTCGGTACGCGGAGCAGGTTGGGTCATGGAAATCCGATCAATCCCGATGGAAGACTGTCGTCGTCGTGCGACGAACATAAGCGTCCGCAACGGCCATTGCCAGCAGCGTACGACTGATAGAAGTTAGCGGAGAACGAGAAACCCGAAGATGACGATTACCAGCACCAGCGATATCGCCAGGATGTACCGCGTCATGTGCGGAGTGGCCCCCGCTCTCGCGTCGTCGGTGTCGAGATGGATACGTTCGTTCGGGTCAGCCATTATCGTTAAACCCTCGAAAACCGTTTTGGGTCCGTAACCGTTTTTACGGATACGAACCCAAGATGCCGCGATAACGCGCTACAATCAAGCGGTTGAGGGTTTTAACGCCCCCTGCCGGTACGGAAATATCGTTACGGAGTGGGGACGGTCGCCTGGTCGAAGAACAGCGCCTGGCTGATCGCCGCCTTCACGGTCGAGCGCTGGAATGGCTTGGTGATCAGGAAGGTCGGCTCGGGACGCTCGCCGGTCAGCAAGCGCTCGGGGAAGGCCGTGATGAAGATCACGGGAACCTCGAACTCGGCAAGGATGTCCTTGACCGCGTCGATGCCCGAGCTGTCGTCGGCGAGCTGGATATCGGCAAGCACGAGGCCCGGCCGCGTTTCCATGGCCAAGGCGACGGCCTCGTCGCGCGTGACCGCAACGCCGGTAACGTCATGGCCTAGATCGCGGACGATCGTCTCGATATCCATCGCGATGATCGGCTCGTCCTCGATGATCAGCACGCGTGCGCGTGTCTGGTTCTCGATTTCCGACAGCGCATCGGCAACCAGATCGTCGACTTCGCTCGTCTCGACTTCGATCAGATAGGCGGCGTCCTCCGGGGTGAAGCCTTCCATCGCGGTCAGCAGCAGCGCCTGGCGCGACAGCGGGGTCATCCGCGCGAGACGGGCGCGCGCAACGGCCTCATGACCTTCGGCATCGCCCGTGCCCTCGTCGCCGACCTCGTCGAAGTTCGCCGAGTTCCAGATCGCCTGGAACATCCGGTACAGCCCGAGACGCGGATCGACGTCGCGCGGGAATTCCTCCGGTGCGGCAACGATCGCCTCAAGCGTGGCGCGGACATATTTATCGCCGTGCATCTGGCTGCCGGTCAGGGCCCGGCCATAGCGCCGCAGAAAGGGAAGGTGCGGTGCAAGTTGCTGTCCAAGAGACATGGGTAATGAAAACTCCCTGATCCTACGCGGCCCCTCATGTGTCGGGTGGCTCACGTCATTGCAATGGCGGTGGCCGAAAAAGCCGCTTCCCCACGCCCACCGACGCTCGCTACCGGTGCCGAAGCAGCCCTTTAGCGCTGGCCTTGAAACCGGGCCGGAGCCTGTTCCACGAACCCGGTGGCACGAAGTTGCGGATTATTCGCTCGGACGTGGAACTATCGAGATGCTATTTGGTTTCACGAGCATCTTTTCACGAGTGTGTGTATGGCGATGCCGGGACGGTATCTGCACACTCGTCGTCACATGATTTGCGTCGTGCAGGGGGAAGTTTTGAGTTTGGGCCACGACACGGAGAATACAGTGCCTGCCACGAAGCCCGCAAAAGGGTCCGACAAGGACCGTCAAATGGGGTCGGCACTGCGCTCGGTTTATCAAAAGACCGTCGATGAGGCGATTCCGGACGATCTGCTCGACCTCCTCGGCAAGCTGGATTGACCGCAGGCCCTATGGCCACGCCCTCAAGTCCTACTGCCCCCTCGACCGCGCCTGCCACAACTCCGGACGTGCCGATCACCGCGTCCGGAGATATCGGCTCTGATCGCCCGAAGGCCGATCGCCGGATCGTTGCGACGCTGCGCCGGCTGACGACTGGCGCCAAACTGTTCCTGATCCTGAGCGCGGCATTGTTGCCGCTCGCATTGATCGCGGTTTTTGCGACGTTGCAGACTACGCGGCTTGCCGATGCGCAGGCGCGCGCACGATTGCGCGTGACCGCCAACGAGAGCGCACGTGCGATCGCCATAGAACTCGTCGGCGACATGACCGCACTGCGCGTCGCGGTGAACGCGCTGGGCAGCGATCCCGCCGACGCCCCGAGCTGCGCCCGTGCGCAAGGCGTGTTCGCGCAGCAATCCTCTGCCGGTACGCGGTTCGTGATCGCCGAGCGCGACGGCACGGTGCTGTGCGGCGTACCGCTGCCCGAGCGCGTCGTGATCGACCAGGACGACATGCCGATCGCGGCGGCGATCGTGCCGGACCGCGGGCTCGTGCTCGCGATCTCGGGTCCGGGCGGCCATACTTCGGCTCGCGCTTACTTCCCCCAGCCGTTCCTCAAGAAAATCGGCCGCCCGTCCAGCGGTGTGCTCGCATTCAGCAGTGCGATCGTCCGCGACGAGGATGCGCTGTACCTCGAGACGATCGACGGCGAGCGACCGCTGGATCGCATGGAGACGATGCGGACCGATCTCGGCGTCGGCGGCCTCGCTTTGCGGACGAGCATCCGCAGCGCGCCCGTCACCTCGTCGCTCGTCATCGCCTTGCTGCTACCGATCCTGATGTGGATCGCCGCCGCCAGTATCGCGTGGTTCGTCGTCGACCGGCTGTTGATCCGCCCGTTGCGTGAGCTCCGGGGTGCGGTCGCCACCTTCACGCCAGGCGAGGAGATCGATTACGGTGCGGTCCGCACGCTGCCCGCGCAGGAGATTCGCGAGCTTGGCGAAACCTTCCAGGCGATCAGCCGCACCGTCGCGCTGCACGAGGCCGGGCTCGCCGAAGGTCTGATCCGCCAGACCAAGCTGACTCGCGAGGTGCATCACCGCGTGAAGAACAATCTCCAGGTGATTTCCAGCCTGATCAACTTCCATGCCCGCAGCGCCCGAAGCGCGGACGCGACCGATGCCTATTCGTCGATCCAGCGGCGGGTCGATGCCCTGGCGGTCGTCCACCGCAATCACTTTGCCGAGCTCGAGGAAAATCGGGGCCTGAACCTCCGCACGATGATCGGGGAACTCTCCGCTAACATCCGCGCCACCGCGGCCGATCGCTCGCACGGGCTGGGGATCACGCTCGATATCGATCCCTATCTCGTCAACCAGGACGTCGCGGTCGCGATCGCGTTCCTCGCGACCGAGACGATCGAACTGGCGATGACATGCGATCCGGCAGCGCAGATCCGGGTCGTGGTCAAACCGTCCGACATTCCAGGCCGAGCGCTTCTGCGCGTGGTGTCGCGGGCGCTGGTGGAGAGCGACACGCTGCGTGAAGCCGTCTCGCGTTACGGCCGCGTCATGGAGGGGCTTTCGCGGCAGCTGCGCTCGCCGTTGCACCATGATCCGCTGGCCGGCGCGTACGAAATTGCCTTCGCCATAGTCGGTCGCGACTAACCGAAATCAACCGCGGCTGCCACTATCGATTTTTTATGGTTTATATGCAGAAAGTAGGGAACCGACGTCGGCCTTCGCCGTTAGATACTTCGGATAGCGACTTTATGCCCCCCCGCTCTCGCTATCCGAGACACAGGCCCGGAAGCATCACCCTCCCCCCCCCGGTGATGCTTCCGGGCCTTTATCGTATCCCCGCATCACCTAACGGCTCTGTTTTCGGTTCCGCTAACGGAACGATTGCAGTCGTCGAACATTCCTCCGCTGTGGCATTCAAGCCCTTCTTGGAGGAAGTATCATGCGTAAGTTTGTTGGACTGGCGATTGTGGCCAGCGCATTGATGGTGTCGGCATGCAACACGGTCGAAGGCGCTGGCAAGGACGTCGCGTCGGCAGGCAAGACCGTTGCCAAGACCGCGGACGGCGCCAAGTAAGCTTTCGCTTATGGTAAGGAAACGGGGCCCGGTGCAGATGCACCGGGCCCCGTTTTCGTATCAGCCTTCGACGATATCGGTCCCGTCGGCCTCGCCCTCGACCGCCTTCGCCTTGGCACGGCTCCGCTCGGTGAACCAGATTCCGACGAGCGCCATTTCATACAGAATGACCAGCGGGATCGCCAGGAGCAGCTGCGAGCCGATATCCGGCGGCGTCAGCACCGCGGCGATCGCGAACGCCGCGACGATCGCGTAGCGCCGCGCCCCGATCAGCTGCTTGCGCGTGACGATGCCCGCCCGTTCGAGGAGCATCAGCAGCACGGGCAGCAGGAACGAGATTCCGAAGCCGAACAGGAACTGCATGACGAAGGAGAGATAGTTGCCGATCGCCGGCAGCGCCTCGCGGTGGATGCCGCCGACCATGCCGTCGAAGCCGAGCAGGAAGTGCAGCGCCATCGGGATCGCGACGTAATAGGCCATCGCCGCACCGGTGAGGAACAGCACCGGGGTCGCCAGGATGAACGGCAACAGCGCGCGCTTCTCCTTCTTGTACAGGCCGGGCGCGACGAACTGCCACAACTGGTTCGCGATGACCGGGAAGGACAGCATCATCGCGGCAAAGAACGCGACCTTGATCTGGACGAAGAACGCCTCGAAGATCTCGGTATAGATCACCTTGTTCTGCCCCGCCGCGAGCAGCGGGTGGACGAGGAACCCGAAGATATCCTCCGCGAAATACATCGCGATCGCGAACGTCACGACCAGCGCGGCGATGCAATACAGCAACCGCCGCCGCAGCTCGATCAGATGGTCGAGCAACGGCGCCCGGCTTGCGTCGATCTCGCTCATGCTCTGCCTTCGGCGCTTGGGAGGACGGTCATCAGGACGCAGGTCACGACGACGCGACGTCCGACTTGCCGGTCTTGTCGTCGGGCGCGTGCGACGCCGGCGCATCGAACAGGTCCGGCCCACGCTCGGTCACCCCCGCGGGCCCGTCTGCATGATGCATGGACGCCGGCGCTGGCGAATGCCCCTCGGCTGCGGCGACCATCGGCTTTTCGACCATAACCGGCTCGGAGATACTATCGTCGCGGTGCGGGTCAGTCTCGATTTCCGGAGAATGCACCACCTGCGCGGTGTCGGCGCTGGCCGTATCCGACGCCGCCTCGGCTTGGGCACCCGTCGTTTGCGGATGCTCGCGCATGATGCGCTCGTTTTCCGATGCCCAGCGCTTTTCCATCTCTTCGAGCTCCGCCTCGCGGACCATCGAATCGAAGCCGGAGCGGAACTGCCGCGCGACCCCGCGCGCCTTGCCGACCCAATAGCCGACCACGCGCATCGCCTTGGGCAGGTCCTTGGGCCCGATCACCACGAGCGCGACGAAGGCCACGAGCAGGAACTCGGAGGGCGCGATATCGAACATTCAGCCGCGCCTATCTAGGGTCGTCAAGTGCGCAGGCTTCAAGCGGGGCGGTCGTCGCGGACGCGATTGCCGTCGCGATCGAACGCGGGATCGGCAGACTTCTGCGCTTCGATCCGGGCCGACGGCTTGGCCGGCGTCTCGTCGTCATGCTCGGACATGCCCTTCTTGAAGTTCTTAACGCCCTTGGCGACGTCGCCCATCAGGTTCGAGAAACGACCGCCGCCGAGAAGGAGGATCGCGACGACCGCGAGCACGAGCAAATGAATCGGGCTAAAACCGCCCA
>JAYVRZ010000097.1:0-2256 GCA_043775965.1 Sphingomonas sp. | reverse complement strand
GCCCCTCTCCCTTCCGTCGCCAAGTGGCTCCTCCCTCCCTCTCCCCGGAGGGGCGAGGGAAAGTGGTCAGATCATCGGATCGTAATCGGTGGGGGCGTGGATGCCGCATTCCACCTTGTCGAAACTGCGCCACCGGCCGGCGCGTGGGTCTTCGCCTGGAGCGACTTTCGTCGTGCACGGCGCGCAACCGATCGAGAGATACCCCTGCGCCTCCAGCGGATGGCGGGGCAGCTTGTGCTCTTCGAAATAGGCGTCGAGCGTCGCCTTGTTCCAGTCCGCCAGCGGGTTGATCTTCAACCGGCCCTCGTCCTCCTCGAACCGAGGCAGCGCGGTACGGGTGCCCGACTGGAACCCCTTCCTGCCCGAAATCCACGCATCGAACGGCGCGAGCGCGCGGCGGAGCGGCTCCACCTTGCGCAGGTCGCAGCAGCCGTCGGGGTCGTAGGACCAGCGAAGTCCCGTCTTGTCCTTGATCGCGAGCAGGCGCGGGTCGGGGCGGAACACGCGCAGGTCGGTGAAGCCCAATGTCTCCGCCAGCTCGTCACGGTACGCCAGCGTCTCGCCGAACATCTTCTGCGTGTTGGTGAAGATCACCGGCACGTCGACATCGACCTGCGCGACCATGTGCAGCAAGACCGCCGATTCGGCCCCGAACGACGACACCGCCGCGATGCGACCGCGCAATTCGCCCGCCAGCAGCTCGCGCAGCATGTCCTGCGCGGAGACGCCGTCGAACCGGTCCTGCATCGCCTGCGCGTCCGCCTTCGTGAAGGCGGGCGTCAGGTCGATCACGTCGAGCTGGCGAGCCGGTTCACCCATGGCGCAGCTTCCACACGGGGACGGCCCCGTCGGCGGCTTTCTGGTAGGGCGTATCGTAGCGTTCGAGGCTGGCGCGCAGCACGTCGACGTCGATCGGTGCCTCGGGCGCGAAGCTGTCGAACCCGCAGCGGCGCATCAGCGGGATCTGGTCGACGAGCACGTCGCCCTGCGCGCGGAGTTCGCCCGTATAGCCCGCCTCGCGGAGGATGCGCGCGGACGAATAGCCGCGGCCGTCGCGGTAGCCGGGAAAGCTCACCTCGATCAGCGCGAGCTGGGCGATCTGCGGCAACAGCGCGCGCGCGTCGTCACCCGCTTCGAGGCGGACGGCGGCGGCGTTGCTCTGGCCGATGAACGATTCGAGCGTCACGGCGGGTTCTTCGTGCGGCTCGTCGTCGCGGAAGCGGAGCAGGGTGTCGCTCACTGTGCGTCTCCCTCGACGGGGCTGTAGATCGCCTGCTTGAACGTCTCGAAACCGACGCGACGATAGGTGTCGAGGAAACGTTCGCCCGTCTCGCGGACTTCGAGATAGCGGTCGGTGACGCGTTCGATCGCGTCGACCACGCCGTCCTCGGAGAAGCCGGGGCCGGTGATCTTGGCAAGGCTCACATCCTCCGCGCCCGAACCGCCGAGCGAGAGCTGGTAATTCTCAGTGCCTTTCTTGTCGACGCCGAGGATGCCGATGTGGCCCGCGTGGTGATGCCCGCATGCATTGATGCAGCCGCTGATCTTGAGCTTCAGTTCGCCGAGATCACGCTGGCGGTCGAGGCTGCCGAAGCGCGTCGCGATCTTCTGCGCTAGCGGGATCGAACGCGCATTGGCGAGGCTGCAATAATCGAGGCCGGGGCAGGCGATGATATCGCTGATCAGGTCGAGATTGGCCTCGGCAAGGTCTGCATCGTTGAGCGCCGACCACACCGCATGCAGGTCGGCGATGCGGACGTGCGGCAGGACGATGTTCTGGGCATGCGTGACGCGCAGTTCGTCGAAGCTGTAGCGCGTGCCGAGATCGGCCATCACGTCGATCTGGTCCGCCGACGCGTCGCCGGGGATACCGCCGATCGGCTTCAGGCTGATGTTGACGATCGCATAGCCCGGCTGCTTGTGCGGCTTCACGTTCTGGTCGAGCCAGACCGCGAAGTCGGGATCGCTGCGGTCGATGTCGGTCGAGGCGTTGGCATCGAAGTCGGGCGCGCCGAAGTGGTTGGTGATGCGCTCCAGCTCTGCGCGCGGCGGATCGAGGCCGAGGCCCTTCACCGCGGCGAACTCGTCCTCGACCTGACGGCGATATTCGTCGGGGCCGATCTCGTGGAGCAGGATCTTGATCCGCGCCTTGTAGATGTTGTCGCGGCGGCCGTAGCGATTGTAGACGCGCAAGCACGCCTCGAGATAGCTCATCAGGTCGTCGGCGGGCACAAAATCGCGGATCTCGTGGCTGAT
>JAYVRZ010000096.1:0-3178 GCA_043775965.1 Sphingomonas sp. | reverse complement strand
CGTGCGCGGCGGTCGGAAAGGCGGCCCGTGCTCGCCGACCACAGCGCTGGAGGGGAGCGCGGGCCCACCCCCTGCCCCCTTCCGCTTGCGGGAGGGGAGAAGCGAGGTCAGCGCTTGAAGGGATCGTCGAACAGCGGCTTGACCGGCAGGACGCCGCCCTCGGCCACGAACTGCGCGTCCGCCGCCGCCTGGGTGCGCTCGGCGCGGAGCTGCTGGAGTAGCACCTCGCGGTCGCCTTCGAGGCGGGTGTCGGTGGGGGCTTCCATGCCGGCGGCCTTGGCTGCCTTTGCCACTGCCGCGTCGAGTTCGCGCTGCGAGGTCAGGCCGAGCGTGACCGGATCCTTCGGCGTGATGTTGGCGATGTTCCAGTGGCTGCGGTCGCGGATCGCGGCGATCGTCGTGCGGGTCGTGCCGATCAGCAGCGAGATCGCGCCGTCGGTGATCTCCGGATGGTTGCGGATGATCCACGAGATGCCGTCGGGCTTGTCCTGGCGCTTCGAGACCGGCGTGTAGCGCGGGCCCTTGGTGCGGCGGACCTGCTCGGGGCCCTTGATCATCTTGAGCTGGTAATCGGGATCGGCGGCACCCTTGTCGATCTCTTCCTGCGTGACCTCGTGTGCGCGGACCGGATCGCGACCGGTAAGCTTGGTCGAGGTCGTGTCGTCGGCGATCGCCTGGATCTCGAGGATGTGCAGGCCACAGAAGTCCGCGATCTGCTCGAAGCTTAGCGCGGTATTGTCGACCATCCAGGCGGCGGTCGCATGGGGCATGAGCGGCTGGGCCACGGCGAGAACTCCGTAAAAATAGAAAGGGCCGCCCCTTTCGGAGCGGCCTGACATGAAACGGACTTAGTGCGCGCCGGGCTAACAGGCAAGCACGCAAGCGTCAGGCGGCCATGAGCTTTACGTCGAGCGGCACCAGCGCATGGAGGAACTGGCGCGCACTGGCGGGCCAGCTGTAGCGCGCGGCATAGGCGGCGCAGGTGACTCGGTCACGGGTGAGCGCGGCGGCGATCGCGGTGTCGAGGTCGTCGTGCATCGCGCCGACCCGGGGATCGAGGACGTCGATCGGGCCGGTGACCGGGTAGGCGGCGACCGGCGTGCCGCACGCCAGGGCCTCGATCATGACGAGGCCGAACGTGTCGGTGCGGCTCGGGAAGACGAGCACGTCGGCGGTGCGGTAGGCGGCGGCGAGATCGAGGCCGGAGCGCTGTCCAAGGAAGACCGCGTCCGGAAACCGGCGGGTGAGCGAGGCGCGGGCGGGGCCGTCGCCGACCACGACCTTGGTGCCGGGATGCGCGGAGGACAGGAACGCCTCGATATTCTTCTCGACCGCGACCCGGCCGACATAGAGCTGGATCGGGCCGGGAAGCGCCCCCATCTCCGGGTCGCGTGCGCCATCGAAGCCGAACTGCGCGAAGTCGACGCCCCTGCCCCATTCGCGGACCTGGTGCAGGCCTTGGTCGGCAAGCGTAGTGGCGACCGAGGGGGTGGAGACGAGGATCGACTGCGCGGGGCGGTGGAACCAGCGGATATAGCGCCAGATCCAATCGGGGTTCGCGCCGGTGCGCGCGGCGATATAGTCGGGGAACTGCGTGTGATACGCGCTGGTGAACGGGAGCGCGCGGGCGAGGCACCAGGCGCGGGCGGCGAGGCAGACCGGGCCTTCGGTGGCGAGGTGGATCGCGTCGGCGCCGAACGCGGCAAGCATGCGACCGACCGCGCCCGAGCGGGCGAAGGCGAGACGGATCTCGGGGTAGGTCGGGCACGGCATCGAAGCGAAGCGTTCGGGCGAGACGACCATGACCTGATGGCCAACCGATTCGAGTTCGCGCTGGACGGCTTGGAGCGTGCGGACGACGCCGTTGACTTGCGGGCTCCAGGCGTCGGTGACGATCGCGATACGCATCGGTTTCTCCTTTGCTTGTCCCTCTCCCCGACGGGGAGAGGGCGGGGCCCGCCGCACTTGCGGTGGGAGGGTGAGGGCACGGTTTTCGTTAGTGCGGTGGACTTGCCCTCACCCTCGCCGCTTCGCGTCTTTCCCTCTCCCCTGCGGGGCGAGGGTTAGTCAGGCGGCTAGTGTCACGACCTTGTCTCGCTCTCGCGCGGCGATTTCGTCGCCCCAGTGGAGCAGTTCCATGCGGCCGTCGAAATGCTCGACCAGCGCGGTGCAGCCTTCGACCCAGTCGCCGTCGTTGTAATAGGCGATGCCGGCGATCTCGCGCATTTCGGCGGTGTGTATGTGGCCGCAGACGACCCCGTCGACGCCGCGCGCATCGGCGGCATGCGCGACGACTTCCTCGAAGTGCGAGATGAAGGCGACCGCGTTCTTCACCTTGGCCTTGGCGTGCTTCGACAGCGACCAATAGGGCATGCCCATCCGGCGGCGCGCGCCGTTGACCCAGCGGTTGAGCCCCATAAGCATCGTGTAGGCCGCGTCGCCGATATGCGCGACCCAGCGGTGCGCGAGCGTGATCGCGTCGAACTCGTCGCCGTGGAGGATGAGCAGGCGGCGGCCGTCGGCGGTCTCGTGGATCGCTTTGCGGCGGATCGAGATGCCGCCAAAATCGAGCCCCGAATATTGCCGGAACACTTCGTCGTGGTTGCCGGGGATGTAGACGACGCGGGTGCCGCGCTTGGCGCGCTTGAGGAGGCGCCAAAGCACGTCGTTGTGCGCGGCGGGCCAGTAGAACTTCTTCTTGAGCCGCCAGCCGTCGATCATGTCACCGACCAGGTACATCGTCTCACTGTCGACGTGATCGAGGAAATCGTTGAGCATGCCTGCGTTGCAGCCGCGCGTGCCGAGATGGACGTCGGAGATCCAGATCGTGCGATATTGCCGCCGCTCGACGATCGGCTCGGGCGCGGCCGGACGCGAATGGATGAAGTCGGCAATATCGGCGATGTCGGCACCCAAAACGCTAGATGGCGGACACGTCGTAACGGCGTTCATGAGCCTGTCCCCCGGCAAGGTATCCCTTGTCGCGAGTATTAGCCGGGTATTGTTACACGGTGGCCGCAGTCCGGTGACTGTTAGAAGTCATCGCGGCTTATAGTGTGTCTTCCCGCGAAGGCGGGGATCCAGACTGGGCTCCCGCCTTAGCTGGAGACCATGACTTGGTTCTGGGTGTGTTCACCTTGCCACCACCCCGGCGGAGGCCGGGGCCCAATTGGAAAGG
>JAYVRZ010000095.1:0-16621 GCA_043775965.1 Sphingomonas sp. | reverse complement strand
GCCTCGTGTCCGCCGAGCGCATCAGCGTCGAGGGGACGCCATGCGTGCTGTGGCTGTACCAGGATATTTCGACGCGCCGTCGCGGCGAACTGGACCTTGTCGAGGCGATCGAGGCGGTGATGAAGGATGCCAACTGGCTGAGCCGCTCGATCATGGACAAGCTGGCGACGCTGCGAAGCCCCCGGCTTGCCGGCGCCGGCAATGCTCCGTCCGCCGACCTGAGCAAGCGCGAACGCGAGGTGCTCGAGATGATCTGCCAGGACATGGACGACACGCAGATCGCCGCGCAACTCGGGCTGTCGCGCAACACCGTGCGCAACCACGTCGCCCGGCTATACGGCAAGATCGGCGTCAATCGTCGCAGCGCAGCCGTCGTCTGGGCGCGCGAACGCGGCGTGGGCGCTTGAGACGGTCCTCATACGCCTTCACATCGTCACCTATCGACTTCCCGAAGAACGGCAGCATCCACCGGTCGACCCCGTTGGTGCCGTAATAGCTTACACAGTTCGACAGATCGGCCTGCGCTGGGCGGGAGAAAACGATCCCTGACCGAGGGCCTGGGATGCCGACCGCCAAGCGTCCAACGAGGCGCGGAATTTATCGAATTACGAATTCTAGTTTACCGCGGTGCTAACCTATAATCCTTGGAACGATCCCATCTCCCGACGGCTTCTAGCGTCCTCGACAACGCTTATCCGATGGGACCGATGATGAATTCGAACCTGGTATCCGCAGTCTTCGATACGCGCGCCGACGCAGAACGCGCCGTCGCCGAACTGCGCAGCGCCGGCATCCGCGACAGCGCCATTTCGGTCGTCGCACAGCATGACGGCAAGGACACCACGACCGACGGCAACGGCGACACGCAGGAATTTATCGGCAAGGTCGCCGCCGGTGCGGGTATCGGTACGTTGCTTGGCATCGCCGCGCTCGCCATTCCAGGCGTCGGGCCACTAGTCGCGGCAGGCGCGATCGCATCCGCCGCAATCCCCGGTGCAGCCTTGACCGGTGCGGCGCTGGGCGGCGCCGTCGGTGGCCTCGAAAAGGTCATGACCGATCACGGTGTCAGCGGCGAGGACGCCACCTATTACGAAAGCCGCGTCAACGATGGCGGCGTGTTCGTGTCGGTCGACACGACCGATTCCGATGTCAGCCCGGCCGTGGCGTCGGACGTACTCTACCGCTCGGGCGGCCACAGTTCGACCCGGTCGCGGGTCGTCGCGTAGTGCGCGATCGGGATACCGTCGCGCCTGTCGTCGCACCGACTCTCTCCCCGTTATCCGGCGGGTGAGCGTAGATGTCGGCGCAGGCGCTTGTTCCTTGGTTTGCTGCTCAGGCTCGGCCAGATACAGGTGCCGAAGCTCGGTGTTTGGCCGCTTGCCTCCCGCTACGGAGCAAACGGGATCATTTCTCGAAAAGAGGAGGGATGCGTGGTGGGTCGCGATGATGCGGCTCAGCTCGAAGACGCGATCCTCGGGTTCGGTGACGAACTGACATTATCCGAACGGGGAAGGCGCAGATAGGAAACCGCACCTGCGTCCGATCGTTCGGATGAGCGGCGCACGACGTGGCGTGGCGCACCGACGGAGCATAGCGATGAGCGACACCTTCAAGCCAACCGCCAAGATGGCCGCAAATGCGGAAAAGGGCCTGAAGCTGCGCAAGAAATTCAACCGTGGCGGGACCGAGGTCGGTGTCAAACGCGCCGAGCTACTCGCTGCGCGCAAGGACCTGTCCGCCGAGGACGTGAAGTCGATGCACAGCTATTTCGCGCGCCACAAGGTCGACAAGTCAGGCAAGTCGCATGAATGGGGATCCGACAGCGATCCATCGGCCGGGTACATCGCGTGGCTTCTCTGGGGCGGCGACGACGGCAGGGACTGGGCCGACAAGAAGGCCGAAACGCTCGACTGAGTGACGCTTGGGTTCAGGCGGTTTTTGGGTTCACGCAAGCCCCGAAATGCCTGCCAATGCCGCGCGGCGAGCGGAGCGCACTACCCTGCCCACTGCGCCTGAACAGTCAGGTCCTAGTCTATCGACATGCCGTGCGTGGCGTCGGCAGCGTGGCTGGTATCGGGACGCTCGCCGCGGACGACGACGATGCTGCCTGCGACGATCAGGACTCCGCCGAGCAGTAACGGCCAGCTGGCAGGATCGCCGAACAGCCCGATCCCCAGCGTCGCGCCGATCAGCGGCTCGATATTGATGAACACACCGGCACTCGCGCTGTCGACGCGCGTGGCGCCGTATTGCCAGGCCGCGGTCGCGACGAAGGTGGACAACAGCCCCTGGCCGACGATCCCGCTCCACGCGATGCCGCTGAGTGCGAGCGGCGGCGGCCCGTGCAGCATCAATGCGATCGGCAGAACGGCGGCGGTCGCGACGATCAGCGTGACCGCGGGCACCGCCATCGCCGACCGCGTGACCGGCACGCGCTTCAGCACCAGCAGCCAGGCGAGGAAGATCAGCAACGACAGCAGCGACAAGGCGATGCCGATCGCGGTGCCGGCACCGCCCGGCTTGCCCGCGATCAGCGCCGCGCCGATCGTCGCCGCGGCGACGCCCGTCCACGACGCGCGACTGACACGCTCGCCCATCAGATGCGCCGACACCGCGATCAGCGCGGGCATCGCGCCGACCAGCAGCGCCGCGAGCGTGACGGTGACGCCCGCCAGTCCCTCGAACTGGACGATGAACGCCACGCCGTAGAACACGCCCGCGAGCAGCACCGGCGGCGAGCGGAACAGCGCGCGGGCCTCCGCGCTGGCGACCGCGAACGGGAGCGCGACGATGCTGGCGACCGCGAAGCGCAGCAATACCATGTGCGCCGGCTGGACCTCGCGCAGCGCCAGCTTGCCGAGCGGGAAGCCGAGCCCCCAGAAGAGCCCCGCCATGGCGAGTGCGAGAAAGGCGAGCCGGTTGTTCATGCGCCTTCGTTGCCCGACCGAGCGGCGAATGGCGAGCGTGGATGCGCGGTCCGCGCGTGTTACGATCGCACGTGCTTGACGCCGGCTCCCGGCGCCCCGAGTGTCCGGCGCGATGGCTTCCGTACCAAATCCCCGCTGGCCCGACGACCTGATGCAGGCGGCACTGGCGTTGCACGACAACCAGCTCCACGTCGCCGAACCGCTGCTGAAGGCGTATCTGAAACGTGATCCGTTCGATGCGCGCGCGATCCGCATGCTGGCCGAGCTGGCCGGGCGGATCGGACGGTACAAGGATGCCGAGACGCTTTTGCGGCGCGCGGTCGAGCTGGCGCCGGCCTTCACCGCGGCCCGCGCGAACCTTGCGCTCGTCCTGTACCGCCTGAACCGTGCCCCGGAGGCGCTGACGCTGCTCGACGCGGTGATCGCGGATGAACCCGACAATCCCGGCCATGCCAATTTGAAGGCCGCCGCGCTGGGACGGCTCGGCGGGTTCGAGGATGCGATCACGCTCTACGAACAGGTGCTCCGCGATGCGCCGAGCCAGCCGCGCGTCTGGCTGAGCTATGGCCATATGCTGAAGACGGTCGGCCGCCGCGACGACGGCATTGCCGCGTACCGCCGCGCGCTGTCGCTGCTGCCGACGCTCGGCGACGCGTGGTGGAGCCTCGCCAACCTCAAGACGGTGCGGTTCGACGATGCGGACATCGCCGCGATGGAGGCGGCGCTTGCCCGCGGCGACATCAGCGCCGAAGACCGGTTCCACCTCGATTTCGCACTCGGCAAGGCGTTCGAGGACCGGCGCGACGCCGCCCGCTCGTTCGCACATTACGCCGCGGGCAACGCGCTGCGCCGGACCCGGATCACGTACGATGCCGCCGAGACCACCGCGTTCGTCGATCGCAGTATTGCGACATTGACGCCGGAAATGTTGCAGAGCCGGATGGGACAGGGGTGCGGCGCGCCGGACCCGATCTTCGTGCTCGGCATGCCGCGCGCAGGCTCCACGCTGATCGAGCAGATCCTGGCGAGCCACAGCCTGGTCGAGGGCACGACCGAGCTTCCCGACATGCCCGCACTCGCCCGCCAGATCGCCGACTATCCCGAAGGGATCGCCGCGCTCTCCGCCGACGCATTGCGCGATATCGGCGAGGACTATCTACGCCGCGCCGCGATCCAGCGCCGCACCGACCGCCCGTTCTTCGCAGACAAGCTCCCCAACAACTGGGCGAACGTTCCGCTGATCCTGCTCGCGCTGCCGAACGCACGGATCATCGACGCACGCCGCGATCCGCTCGACTGCTGCTTCTCGAACTTCAAGCAGCATTACGCGCGGGGACAGGCGTTCAGCTATTCGCTCGACGATCTCGGCCGCTATTACCGCGATTACGTCCGGCTGATGCGCCATGTCGACACGGTGCTGCCGGGCCGCGTCCACCGCGTCGACCACGAAGCGTTGATCGAGCATACCGAAGCCGAAGTCCGCGCGTTGCTTGCCGCGTGCGGCCTGGATTTCGAGCCAGCCTGTCTTGCGTTCCATGAGACCGAGCGTGCCGTCCGTACCGCCAGTTCCGAACAGGTCCGCCGTCCGATAAACCGCGATGGTATCGACGCCTGGCGCCCGTACGAAGCATGGCTCGAACCGTTGCGAACGGCCTTGGGAGACGCAATCTGCGCATGATCCGTGGCTAAAACGTCACGGATGCGTCATAAAGTTTCGGAACGGCAAAAGCCCGTTTGACCTTTGTTGCGGCGCAACACAGGTTCCCTGCACATTTGGTCGTGGGGACAACCGGGCATGCATATCATCGATCGTCGGCTGCTGATCGCGTCGCTTCTCGCCACGTCGGCATTGGCGACGCCTGCAGTGGCGCAGACCGATCCGGTCGCGACACCCGCTCCCGCTGCGCAGGCGGATGGCGAATATGAAGGCGACATCGTCGTCACCGCACAGAAGCGCGACCAGAACATCCAGAACGTCCCGATCAGCATCCAGGCGATCGGCACCAAGCGGCTCGACGATCTCAACATCTCGAACTTCAACCAATATACCCAGCTGCTGCCGTCGGTATCGTTCCAGACGACGCAGCCCGGATCGACCGTGGTCTACATGCGCGGCGTCGCGTCGGGCGGCGACGGCAACCATTCGGGCCCGCTGCCCTCGGTCGGAACGTATCTCGACGAGCAGCCGGTGACGACGATCGGCGGCACGCTCGACGTCCACATCTACGACATCGCGCGGATCGAAAGCCTCGCCGGGCCGCAGGGCACGCTGTACGGCGCGTCGTCCGAGGCGGGCACGATCCGGATCATCACCAACAAGCCAGATACCAGCGGCTTCTACGGCCGCGTCGATTCCGAGGTGAACACCGTCAAGTCCGGCGGCGTCGGCGACAGGTTCGAAGGGATGCTCAACATCCCGCTGTCGCAATCGGCAGCATTGCGCGTGGTCGGCTTCTACCAGCGCGACGCAGGCTATATCGACAATGTCGCGGGGTGCCGCAGCTATCTGCCCGAGCCCACCGCGACCTCGTGCACCGCGACCAATGGCGGCATCGTCGTCGACAACGCCGCGTTCGTGAAGAAGAACTACAACGACACCGAAACCTATGGCGGCCGCGCCGCGCTGAAGGTCGATCTCGACAGCAACTGGACCGTGACGCCGACCGTTCTGTACCAGGAACAGCGCAACCACGGCACCTATGGCTATGATCCCAAGGTCGGCGATCTCCAGGTCCAGCATTTCTTCCCGGAATACCGCAAGGACCGCTTCATCCAGGGCGCGCTGACGATCGAGGGCAAAGTCGGCAACTGGGACGTCACCTATGCCGGCGCGTATCTCGACCGCAAGACCTATACGTCGAGCGATTACACCGATTACGCCGAAGCCTATGACTCGATGTACTCGTCGGTCGGTGGGCTCGCCGGCTATTTCTATTACCAGGACAATGCCGGCAAGACGATCGATCCACGCCAGCGGATCATAGGCACCGATCATTTCAAGAAGACCAGCCAGGAACTCCGCGTCGCCTCGCCCGCGGGCGACAGCTTCCGGATCGTCGGCGGCGCCTTCTACCAGCGCCAGACCAACCTGATCCACCAGGATTACCAGATCGCCGGCCTTGGCACCGCGGTGTCGGTCAACGGCTCACCCGGCACGCTGTGGCTGACCCAGCAGAAGCGCGTCGATACCGACTATGCGATGTTCGGCGAGGCGAGCTACGACATCCTGCCGAACCTCACCGCGACCGCGGGCGGTCGCGCGTATATCTATGACAATTCGCTGATCGGCTTCTACGGCTTCGGGCGCAATCCGGCGGTCGATCCCGATGACGGCCGCCCTTATACCGCAACGCCGTTCAACGCGGCCGGCAGTAGCCAGACGGGTGTCGCGGGCTGCTACCTCGCCAATGGCCAGACGTTGCGCGAAGCGTATCTGAGCGGCGGTGACACCTCGAGCCTGTTGCCCGCAACAGTCTCTGGTTCGCCGTGCACCAACCTTGCAACCTACACGACCACCGGGCTCGTTCCGAAGCGGACGCAAGGGCAAGGTGCCACCTACCGCTTCAACCTGACGTTCAAGCCGAGCGACGCGGTAATGCTCTACGGCACCTTCTCGCGCGGCTATCGTCCGGGGGGGATCAACCGGCGCGGCGACGTCGCGCCGTATGACGCGGATTTCCTGACCAACTACGAGCTCGGCGTGAAATCCACGCTGTTCGGCAGGCTGCGCGTGAATGCCTCGATCTATCAGCAGGCCTGGGACAAGTTCCAGTTCTCGTTCCTGGGCGCAAACAGCTTCACGATCATCCAGAACGGGCCGAACGCCCGTATCCGGGGAATAGAGGCGGACGCGAACATATCGACCGGCGGCCTCTCGCTGACCGCGGCCGGCGCCTATACGGATGCCAAGACGCGCAACGATCTATGCGCGACGCAGGTCTGTATCGGCGACGGCAGCGACGTCCTCGCGCCATCGGGCACGCGCCTGCCGATCACGCCGCGGTTCAAGGCGAGCGGCACCGCGCGCTACAGCGTGCCGATCGGTTCGGCCAAGGCCTATATCCAGGGGCTGGTCGCGCACCAGAGTTCGGCCGCGTCGGATGTCCGGCTCGAACAGGCGGCGTCGCTGGGAAGGCTTAAGGCCTATACGACCGGCAACGCCTCGATCGGTGCGGATCTGTCGGGCTATTCGTTCGAGGTGTTCGTGCAGAATCTGTGGGACGAGCGCGCCGAGTTGTCACGATACCAGCAGTGCGGGACATGCTCGCAGCGCACGTATGTGGTGACCAGCACGCCGCGAACGATCGGCATTCGCGCCGGCGCCAAGTTCTAGGGACTGGCTCGTCGCGATCCTTCCCCGCCAAGGGGAGGTGGCGCCGAAGGCGACGGAGGGGGCGGAATCCGGTACCCTCTGTTCCGTGTCCTCCCGCTCCGTCTGGCAAGCGCCAGCCACCTCCCCCTGACGGGGGAGGGTGCAACAGAAAGATGATGATGACGTCCAAGCTCAAGCTGCTTCTCGCCTGTACTGTCGCGATGATCGCCCTGCCCGCCTCGGCGCAGGCGCCGACCGCTGCCGCGACCAACGGGCTCGAGATCGCCAAGAAGATGATCGCGTTTCGCAGCGTGCGTGGTCCCGGCAACCAGACGCCGCAACTCGCCGCCTATCTGAAGTCCGTGCTCGTCGCCGGTGGTTTCGCCGCGAACGACGTGACGATCACGCCGGTCGACGACACCGCCTATCTGATCGCGACATGGGCTGGCAGCGACGCCGCGCTGAAACCGATCGTGATCTCGGGACATATCGACGTGGTCGAGGCCAAACCTGCCGACTGGCAGCGCGATCCGTTCACCGCGGTGGTCGAGAACGGCTATCTCTATGGCCGCGGCGCGACCGACATGAAGCTCGACGCGGCGCTCGCGATCGCCACGCTGCTCGACATGAAGAAGGCGGGCTACAAGCCCAAGCGCGGCATCGTGCTGGCGCTGTCGGGCGACGAGGAAACCGTCATGAAGACGTCGTCGCTGATTGCCGACCGGCTCAAGAATGCCGAGATGGCGCTCAACATCGACGGCGGCGGCGGACTGTACGCCGAAGACGGCAAGCCCGAATACTTCACGATCGGCGCGGCCGAGAAGACCTATGCCGACTTCCAGCTGGAAACGACCAGCGCCGGCGGCCATTCCTCCGCACCGCGGAAAGTGAACGCGATCAACCAGCTTGCCGCCGCGCTTGTCAGGATCGGCGACTATCGCTTCGCACCGCAGCTCTCGCCGATCACCAAGGGCTATTTCGAGGGCGTCGCACCACGCCAGACGCCCGAGATCGGTGCAGCGATGCGCGCCTTTGCCGCCGATCCGAAGGACCAGAAGGCGATCGAGACACTCGCCGCCAACCCCGGCTATGTCGGCCAGATCCGCACCACCTGCGTCACGACGATGATCGCGGGCGGGCATGCGCTCAACGCGCTGCCGCAGCGCGCGACCGCCAACATCAACTGCCGGATCTTCCCCGGCCTGAAGCCCGCGACCGTGATGGCCGAACTGGCGACGGTCGCGGCGGATCCGGGGGTGAAGTTCAGCGACGTCACCGAAGGATCGAACCCGACCGACGCCTCCCCCTTACGCGCGGACCTGACGGGTGCGGTGAAGACGGCGATGGGCGCGATCCGACCCGGCGTGCCGATCTTCCCGAGCATGTCGGCGGGGGCGAGCGATTCGATGTGGTACCGTTCGGTCGGCGTGCCGAGCTACGGCGTCAGCCCGATTTTCATCAAGCAGTCCGACGACTTCAGCCACGGGCTGAACGAACGCACGCCGATCGACAATATTCCGCTCGCGATCACCTATTACCGTTCGCTGCTGACCAGCCTGACGAAATAACGGGGTGTATGAGAGCAGCAGGCCTCGATCCGCGGCACACTATTGTCGCGGACCGGAGGCTTGTTCGCATTTCACTTACTGGCATTGATCTCGATCTATAGACAAAGTCACAGCGCATAAGTTTCTAATTAACCTGGATTAGGTTCCTGATAACTCGGGCAAATCCTGGAACGAACGACACCCGCCACGGTTGAGACCGCAGGGCAGAACAGGGTGTTAACCAGATGACGATGAAGCTTCTTATTGCAGCGATGCTGCTCGGAACTTCGGCCGCGGCAATGGCGCAATCGAGCAATTCGACGAACGCGCCGCCGCCACCGCCATCGGCGCGCATGGCGACGCAACCGCCTATGGCCGACGCGGACATGCAGGCCGTGCTGAACCAGCTGCCGATGCTCGGTGCCAAGCCGATCGAGACGCTGACGCCGGTCAAGGCGCGTATCCAGCCGTCCGCTGCCGACGCAGCGCGCGCCGTCATGCGGCAGCGCGGCTTGTCGACTGCGCCGGATCCAGCGGTCACGACGCAGGACCTGCCGTATGGCAGCGATCCGATGCAGTTCGCGCGCATCTACAAGCCGGTCGCCGCGACCGGCGCACCGATGCCGGTGATCGTCTATTATCACGGTGGCGGCTGGGTGATCGCCGACGTCAACACGTACGACGCCGCACCGCGATTGCTCGCCAAGCAGTTGAACGCGATCGTCGTGTCGGTCGAGTATCGCCACGCACCCGAGTTCAAGTTCCCGGCGCAGCATGACGACGCGTTCGCCGCCTATGCCTGGGTGTTGCAGAATGCGCAGTCCTGGGGCGGCGACCTGTCGAAGGTCGCGCTCGCCGGCGAAAGCGCGGGCGGCAATCTTGCCGTCGCCACCGCAATCTATGCACGCGACAACAACCTGACCAGGCCGGTCCACATCCTGTCGGTCTATCCGATCGCCAACAGCAGCATGGACCTGCCGTCACACATGGACGCGGCGAATGCCAAGCCGCTCAACACGGCGATGCTGAAATGGTTCGGCAACTACTACACCAGCTCGCCGGCGGACATGCAGGATCCGCGGCTAAACCTGGTCGGCGCGAACCTGCGCGGCCTGCCGCCGACGACGATCGTCAACGCGCAGATCGATCCGTTGCGATCGGACGGCGAGACGCTGGCGGCGGCGATGACCGCGGCCGGCGACCGCGTCGAACAGCGAACGTTTCCGGGCGTCACGCACGAGATGTTCGGCATGGGGGCGGTCGTCCGCGGCGCCTACGACGCCAATCAATACGCGATCGTCCGCCTCAAAGCGGCGTTCGGCATCCGTAACTGATCCACGCAGCAAAGGACTATGCTCATGAAGACCCTGATGATGTCCGTCGCATTCGGTGCGGCGATCCTGGCGACGCCGGTCGCGGCACAGGTGATGACCCCGACCGAATATGTCACGACCGCGGGCGCAAGCGATCTCTACGAGATCACGGCCAGCAAGCTCGTGCTCGAGACGACGAAGAGCCCGAAGGTACGCAGCTTCGCGCAGATGATGGTCACGCAGCACACCAAGAGCACCGCCGACGTCAAGGCGGCCGCGATGAAGTCGCACGTTCGCGTCGCACCGCCGAAGCTCACGCCGATGCAGCAGGAACTCGTCACCGAACTGCGCGCCGAGAAGGGCACCGCTCGCGATGCCGCCTATGTCGCACAGCAAAAGGCGTCGCACGGTCAGGCGCTTGCCGTCCAGAAGGCCTATGCGAGCGAAGGCACCGCACCCGCGCTTAAGACCGCCGCTGCCGGCATCGTACCGGTGGTCGAGCATCACATCATGATGCTGAAGACGATGTAACAGCCGCGAAATCGGGGGGGGCACTATCGACACAGGATGAGCCGACATGACGGAACACCAGACTGCCCATGATGACGACGCTCCCCCGACGACCTGGAAAAAGGGCGATGGCTTGGATGTGGCCGCCATTCCCGATGGCAAGGGCGACCAGATTGTTGCACGGGCGGTGACGATAAACCGCCCCGTTGGCGAAGTCTTCGCCTATTTCCGCGATTTCGCAAACTTGTCCAGCTTCATGGAAAACGTCGTTCGGATCGACGTTATCGACGACGTGAAGTCGCACTGGGTGGTGAAGGCGCCGGCGGGCAAGACCGTCGAATGGGATGCGGTCATCACCGACGAAGCCAAGGACCGGCTGATCGCGTGGCAGTCCGAACCCGGTGCGGACGTCGCCAACAGCGGCCGTGTCGAGTTCCGCGACGCAGGCGCACGCGGGACGGTGGTGACGGCGACGATCGCCTATGATCCACCGGCGGGCATCGTCGGCAAGCTGATCGCCAAGATGTTCCAGCGCGAGCCCGCGATCCAGGCACGCCGCGACCTGCGACGCTTCAAGCAATTGATGGAAACCGGCGAGATCGCGACCGCCGCGATGAACCGCAAGCAACACGAAGAGGAAGTCGTCTGATGCGCGCTCTGGCATGGCACGGTAAGCACGACGTCCGCGTCGATACCGTAGACGACCCCGAAATTGTCAACCCGCGCGATTGCATCATCAAGGTCAGCGCGACCGCGATCTGCGGCTCCGATCTGCATCTGTACGACGGGTATATCCCGACGATGCAGGCTGGCGACATCCTCGGCCACGAGTTCATGGGCGAAGTCGTCGAGGTCGGCGCGAAATCGACCTTGCAGAAGGGCCAGAAGGTCGTGGTGCCGTTCACGATCTCGTGCGGCAGCTGCTATCACTGCGGCAAGCATCAATATTCGGCATGCGATAACGGCCTCCCCGCCGACAACCAGGATATCGCGCAGGAACTGTACGGCCAGCCGATGTCGGGGCTGTTCGGGTACAGCCACATGACCGGGGGCTATGCCGGCGGCCAGGCGGAATATGTCCGCGTACCGTTCAGCGACGTCGGCCCGATCGTCATTCCCGAGAGCATCGACGACGAAAAGGTACTGTTCCTGTCCGACATCCTGCCGACCGGTTGGATGGCGGCGGAGAATGCGCAGATCGAGCCGGGGGACACGGTGGCGGTCTGGGGCTGCGGCCCGGTCGGGTTGTTCGCGGTGCAGTCCGCGTTCCTGATGGGCGCCGAGCGCGTGATCGCGATCGATCATTTCCCGCGCCGCCTCGAACTTGCGAGGAAGTTCGGGGCCGAGACGATCAATTTCGAGGAAAGCGCGGTCTATGAAGCGCTGATGGTGATGACCGGCGGCATCGGTCCCGACGCGGTGATCGACAGCGTCGGGCTGGAGGCGCACGGCTTCTTCGTCGACAATGTGATCGACCAGATCAAGGCGTCGACCTTCCTCGGCACCGACCGGACACACTCGATCCGCCAGGCGATCCTGGCGTGTCGCAAGGGCGGACGGGTATCGATGCCCGCGGTCTATGGTGGGTTCGTCGACAAGTTTCCGCTGGGCGCGTTCATGGAGAAGGGGCTGACGCTCAAGACCGGGCAGACGCACGTCCAGCATTACATGCCGGCGCTGCTCAACGCGATCCTGGAGGAGAAGATCGACACCACCTTCCTGATCTCGCACCGGATGGACCTGGAGGACGCCCCCAAGGGCTACGACATGTTCAAGAACAACCAGAACGAAGTGACGAAGGTCGTGCTCAAGCCCGGCTTCAACTGAGAGGATTCGACATGGGCGACAAGTTTGCAATCATCACCGGAGCCTCGACGGGAATCGGCTTCGAACTCGCCACGCTGGCGGCCAAGGACGGCTACGACATCCTGGTCGTCGCCAACGAAGCGCTGATCCAGTCCGCCGCGGCCGACTTCAAGCAGTTCGGCACGGACGTCATTGCGGTCGAGGCGGACCTGTCGACGATCGACGGCGTCGATGCGCTGCTCGCCGCCGCCAACGGACGCAAGATCGACGTACTGTGCGCAAATGCCGGTCACGGTCTCGGCCACGGATTTCTCGACCAGAAGGTCGAGGACTGGCGGATGGTGGTCGACACCAACATCACCGGCACGCTGTATCTCGTGCAGAAAGTGCTGCCAGCGATGGTCGCGCGCAACGAGGGCAAAATGCTGGTGACGGGCTCGGTCGCTGGGTACATCCCCGGCGCGTTCCAGGCCGTGTACAACGGGACCAAGGCGTTCATCGACAGCTTCACCGAAGCGCTCCGCAACGAGATCAAGGATGCCGATGGCGTCACGCTGACGACGCTGATGCCGGGCCCGGTCGATACCGAGTTCTTCGACCGCGCCGGGATGAACGATACCGATGTCGGCACGGATCCCAACAAGAGCGATCCGGTCGACGTCGCCAAGGACGGCTGGGACGCGATGATGGGCGGCAAGGCGTCGATCTTCTCGGGTTGGAAGACCAAGGTTCAGGGCGTGCTGGCCAACGTCATCCCCGGATCGGTGCTCGCCGAACAGCATCGCAAGATGGCCGAGCCGGGCAGCGCCAAGGAGTGACCGAGGCAGGCGCCGTGATCGGCGCCTGCCTGCCCCGTCCCTATGGATGGGGCCTGTCTACGTTCGAACCTGGGAACGGTATGGAGGGTGAGGACCGATGGCCGCACGACTGACGGATCGGCGATCGGTGGTCGTGATCAGCGACTGGGTGGACGGTCCGCCTCGGCAGCATGGTGCACGCCGCGGGATGCTGCCGACACATGCTAAAAATCCGGCTTCGGAACCGTGGACCGGCGAAGTCCCGACCGACGTCGAGGTCGTTGGTGGCTATCTCGAACGCCTGCCACTCGCACTGGTCGCGGCCGGGATAGTCGAGCAGGCGGAGATCTGGCATCACTGGCGCGGCGATGACGAACCGCCGTTCACGCGAGACGGTACGGCGCTGGCGCGGAGGGCGTTCCGGATCGACGACGAGACCGCGCCGTTCGCATCATCGGACATGATCGCGTTCATCGAGACATTCGGCGCGCCGCATATCCTGGTCGTGTTCGGCCTGGGCGTCGCACCCGACGTGCTGGCGGCGTGCGCCGAGAGCGTCATCATCTACAATTCGATCGACGCACCCGCGTTGCGCGTACCCCCGGAGGTCAGCGTCCATTTCGATCTCGTGCTGACCGGCGCGCAGTGGCAGTCGGACGTCGTGACGGAGCGTCATCCGGGCATGCGGACCGCGATCCTGCCGGTCGGTCCCGAGGTCGCCGCGATCGACCAGTTTCGGCCGCTCGGCACGGACAAGGATTTCGACCTGATCTACGTCGCCGCGGCGCAACCCTATAAGCGGCACGACATCCTGTTCGACGCGCTGGACCGACTGCCGCGCGATGTGCGTGCGCTATGCGTGTTCGGATATGGCGAGGATGCGGACCTTCTGCGCCGGCGTGCCGCCGAACGGGACCTGTCGATCGAATTCGTCGGGCCGCCGGGCGTGCCGATCGACGACGTGAACCGGTTGATGAACCGCGCGCGCTTCGGCGTGGTGTGCGGCGTCGACGACGGCGCGCCGGCGATCCTGACCGAATACATGCTCGCCGGGTTGCCGGTGCTGGCCAATGCCGATCTGAGTTGCGGACTGCAGTTCGTCCTGCCGGAGACGGGGATGACCGCGACCGCCGACGATTTTGCCGATGCGATCATGACGATGCGCGCGACGGCCGCCGACTTCCGCCCGCGCGACGTCGTCCTCGAACGCTGGACCTGGCCGCACAGCGTTGCGCGATTGGGTAAGATTATCGAGGAAATACATGATGCAGAGCAATGACGGGTGTCGAACCCGGTCTTAGGTTCGCCCGACAACGCGGACGACCGCGGATTCGCGGATAGGAATGGCGTGCACGGGATCGGACCTGCTCAAACTCGCTCGGATACCGATGATGCCGGCCTGCCGCCGCTGATCTGCTTCTCCCATCTGCGCTGGGATTTCGTCACTCAGCGGCCGCAGCACCTGATGACGCGCTTCTCACGAACGCACCGCGTATTCGTGTGGGAAGAGCATATTCCCTGCGACCATCCGCTGCCGTTCCTCGAACACCACCCGTTCCCCGCGGACGGCGTGATCGCGCTGCGCCCGCGGCTGCCGCATTGGTGGAGTGCGCAGGAGGTCGAGGCCGGCTTGCGCGGGCTGCTCGACATGCTGATCGCGACGAGCGTGCCGACCCGGCCGCTGCTATGGTTCTACACGCCGATGATGCTGGGGTTCGCCGAGCATGTCGATGCGGCTGCAATTATCTACGACTGCATGGACGAACTGTCCGCGTTCCGTTTCGCCGATCCTGCCCTGCTGACCCTCGAGACGCGATTGCTGGCGCGTGCCGACCTGGTCTTTACTGGCGGGCATAGCTTGTACGAGGCGAAGCGTGGGCGTCACCACGATGTCCACGCGTTCCCGTCCGCGGTCGAGGTCGCGCATTTCGCGCAGGCGCGCGGGGCGGTTGCCGAACCTGGCGACCAGCGCGACATCGCCGGCCCGAAGCTCGGCTTCTTCGGCGTGATAGACGAGCGGATCGACCTGTCGCTGCTCGACGCAACGGCCGCCGCCCGTCCCGACTGGTCGTTCGTGATGATCGGCCCGGTCGTGAAGATCGACCCGGCCGACCTGCCGCGGCGCGCGAACATCCATTGGCTCGGATCGCGGGGCTATGGTGACCTGCCGGGGTATCTGTCGGGCTGGGACGTCGCGCTGATGCCGTTCGCGATCAACGCGGCGACGCGCTTCATCAGCCCGACCAAGACGCCCGAATATCTCGCCGGCGGCCTGCCCGTCGTATCGACGCCGATCGTCGATGTCGTGCGCCACTATGGTCACGCCGCCGCGGTAGCGATCGCATCGGATGCCGCCGGGTTCGTGACCGCGTGCGAGGCTGCGTTGGCGCTGCCCAATGATGGTGCGTGGCGCGACGAGGCCGATGCGCTGCTCGCCAGCCAGTCCTGGGACCTGACGCAGGCGGCGATGGCGGCCGAGATCGCTCGCGTCCTGCGCGCCAGGGCCGCGACGTTCCGCCCTGCCCCGCACCGCGAACGCTATGACACGCTGATCGTCGGCGCCGGCTTTGCGGGGGCCGTGCTGGCGGAGCGGTTGGCGCGGGACGGCGGACAGCGCGTGTTGGTCGTCGATCGCCGCCCGCATATCGGCGGCAACGCGTATGACGAGCATGACGAGGCCGGCGTGCTGATCCACCGTTATGGCCCGCACATCTTCCACACCAATTCGGCCGACGTGTTCGAGTATCTCTCGCGCTTCACCGACTGGCGTCCGTACGAACACCGCGTATTGGCGAGCGTCGACGACAAGCTCGTGCCGATGCCGATCAACCGCACGACGCTGAACGCACTCTACGGCCTGTCGCTCAAGGACGACGCGGAAGCCGCCGCCTTCCTCGCGAGCCGCGCGGAGTCCGTCGCCGACATTCGCACATCGGAGGACGTGGTCGTCGCCGCGGTCGGGCGCGATCTCTACGAGACGTTCTTCCGTGGCTATACGCGGAAGCAATGGGGGCTGGATCCGTCCGAACTCGACCGCGCGGTGACGGCACGCGTGCCGACGCGCACCTCGACCGACGACCGGTATTTCACCGACATTTTCCAGGCGATGCCGGCCAACGGTTACACGCGGATGTTCGAGGCGATGCTGGATCATCCCGGCATCACGCTCGACCTCGGCGTCGAATATCGCGACGTGATCGACCGCGTGGATGTCGACCATATCGTGTTCACCGGACCGATCGACGAATTCTTCGACTTCCGCTTCGGCAAGCTGCCCTATCGCAGCCTCGAGTTCCGCCACGAGACGCATGACGTCGCGCAGTATCAGCCGGTCGCGGTGGTGAACTACCCCGACGAAGGCGTGCCGCAGACCCGCATCACGGAGTATAAGCATCTGACCGGGCAACTG
>JAYVRZ010000094.1:0-6653 GCA_043775965.1 Sphingomonas sp. | reverse complement strand
CGTTTGGTGTCACAACCCTCGGTTTTGACACCAAACGCACGGCGTACAGTGGTTCGCCCTGTTGAAAGGCTCAGCCAGCATCAGCCGGCAGATGTGACTGCGGCGGCGCTGTTCCCGTTGCGTGAAGAGGCGAGTATAATCGCAGGTGTCGAGCTATGCGTGGATGGACGCATGACTTGTATACAATTACCGCGGCAGCGGCGCCCTAGCAAAGCTGCTCTCGATTTCGCGGTAGAAAGCGGGCTCTGTTTCGGCTCCCCATGCGGCCGCTAATGTCCCGATCTTGCCGCAAATTGCTCTACCGCTTCGCGATTCCCAACATGGGCCGGGTAGACTGTAGCGCCGTTTCGAATGGCTCGTGGGTACGGAGAATTTTCACCATCACGCTGGCGCCAAGCCATAGATAATACAGCGACGCGGCCAAGTCCTCGGGGCGCTCACTGATAGCAAGCGATCCATCGGCCACCCCATCCTCGATCGCGCGGGTCATGCGCGTGATGATTCCGTTTGTCCCAGCTTTCAAAGCCCGCCGCATTGTTTCGGACAGGTCTGCTACTTCGGCCCCGAGCTTCACGGCAAGGCAGCGGCCCTGACAGTCGAAGGCGCCCTGGTTTTCGCGCCATGCCGCAAAGTAGAGCATCAGGCGTTCGGCACCGGTGAGACCTGGCTTCGAAAACAGCGCGTCCATATCGGCATGATAGCCGTCGAAATAGGCGCTGAGCATAGCTTCGCCGAACGCGTCCTTAGACGCGAAATAGTGATAGAACGAACCCTTGGGAACGCCGGCCTCCTTGAGGATCTCGGTGAGACCAACACCGGAAAACCCCTTTTGGCTCATGATCTTCTGACCGGTGGCCAGAATCGTCGACCGCGAGTCGTGTTCTTGAACTGCTACGGGCATGCCACTCTTTTCAAAATCAATAGACCAGTCGACTATATAGAGAGAATGCATCATGTCCGCTAGAGCCATTGCGCAAAGCCGCGAAAATGGGGTTCCCCCCAAAAATCTGCAAAGATCAATCTAGCTATAGACGACCGGTCTAATTAAAGCTATCTAGCTTTCATTGGCGCTGAAACAGACCTGGAAACGGATCGCCTTTCAGCTTACCGACGACGCTTTTAGAGACGACCGGTCCACTCAGGATCGTTTGGTTTACACCTTGGCCAGCTCCCACTGTCCACCAACATCGAAGGACGTCCAATGAAGATCCTCATGGTACTCACCTCGCACGACGAACTCGACAACACTGGTCGCAAGACGGGCTTCTGGCTCGAGGAGCTCGCAGCACCCTATTACACCTTCAAGAACGCCGGTGCCGAGATCACGCTCGCCTCGCCCAAGGGCGGTCAGCCTCCGCTCGATCCGAAGAGCAACGAGCCTGCCAATCAGACCGACGACACGCGCCGCTTCGAAGCGGACCGCGAAGCGACCGCCGCGCTTGCTGCGACCGTGAAGCTGTCGGACGTGTCGCAAGCCGATTTCGACACCGTCTTCTATCCCGGTGGCCATGGTCCGATGTGGGATCTCGCCGAGGATGCAAACTCGATCGCGCTTATCGAAAGCTTCCTTGCCGCAAACAAGCCGGTCGCCCTGGTCTGCCACGCACCCGGCGTGCTGCGCCACGTCAAGACTCCCGCCGGTCGTCCGCTGGTCGAGGGCAAGAAGGTCACCGGCTTTGCCAACTCCGAAGAAGAAGCCGTTGGCCTGACGGACGTGGTTCCGTTCCTCGTCGAGGACGAGTTGAAGGCGCTGGGCGGAATCTACTCGCGTGGTCCGGACTGGGAGTCGTACGTACTGCAGGACGGCCTGCTCATCACCGGCCAGAACCCCGGTTCGTCGCCTGCAACCGCGCGCGCACTGATCGACGCCATGTCGGTCCTCGATGCAACGAAGCTCGCTGCGTGACCGCTTATGCCGTCATCATCCGCGAGCGGACGACCGATGCCGGCGCCCTCGCGCGGTATCGCGAGACAGCGCCGCGCGCGCGGGAGAAGCATCCGGTGACCCCGATCGCCTTCTATGGCCCTTACGAGGTCCTCGAAGGCAACCCTGCAGAGGGCGTGGCCATCCTGAGCTTTCCCACGATGGCGGCAGCCCGCGCCTGGTATTCGAGCCCCGAATACCAGGCGGCGCTTCCCCACCGTAAACACGGCAGCGTTTCTCGCGTCATCCTCGTCGCGGGTACGGACGAGCCGGTCGATACACCGACAGGATAGGTCCGAACATGCGTACCCTCCGCCACTGGATTGGCGCCGCTCTGGTCGCCCAACCCTTCTACACCGAAGAAGTCAAGCTGGCGCAGCTCATGATGCAAAGTTGGTCCCGGCGACTGCCGCAACTCGAGCTGTTCCGGGCTGACGACTAGCGCCGGAGCAACCCGCCCAAATGCAAATAGGTGCATCGGCAGCCTCATATGGAGCGGCTCCGGTGACGCGCGCCAATCCATGATGTTCCTGTCACTCGGTGACCAGGACGCACCTTTCCCACGTCCGGCGATCCCGCCGGGCACAACATAGATCCGTCTAAAGGACGCACCGCCATGACCCGCCACAAGGCCCTTTTCGCACCCGTCCAGTTGGGCAGACACGCACTGCGCAACCGCATCGTCCTGCCCCCGCTGACGCGGCAGCGCGCGGCGCAGCCGGGCGACGTCGCCACCGACCTCATGGCGGAATATTATCGGCAGCGCGCCAGCGCCGGCTTCATGATAAGCGAGGGCACGCAGATCGAGCCACGCGGCCAGGGCTATGCCTGGACGCCCGGTATCTACACCGACGCGCAGATCGCCGGCTGGCGCAAGGTCACCGAGGCGGTCCACGACGAGGGCGGAGTGATCTTCGCGCAGCTCTGGCATGTCGGCCGCGTTTCGCACACCGCGCTGCAGCCCAATGGCGATGCACCGGTAGCACCGTCCGCGATCACCGCGCAAAAGGTGAAGGCGTTCATCGAGATCGAGCCGGGCTCGGGCACGCTCACGGCACCGTCCTTGCCGCGCGAACTGACCGTGGCGGAGATCGGCGAGATCGTCGAACTCTATGCCCAGGCAGCACGCAACGCGCTCGCTGCGGGCTTCGACGGCGTCGAGATCCATTCGGCGAATGGCTATCTCGTCAACCAGTTCATTTCGGAGCACGCCAACCAGCGCGCGGACGACTATGGCGGCACGCTGCACAACCGCCTGCGCTTTCTGCGCGAGATCGTCGCAGCGGTCGCAGCGGTGACCGGCCCCGACCGGCTTGGCGTGCGGTTCACACCATTGTTCGAGAGCACCGACCAGGACCGTGTCTATATCGGCTTGGTCGAGCACGATCCGCACGCCACCTATATCGAGGCCATCAAGGTGCTCGAGGATGCCGGCGTCGCCTATGTGTCGATCGCCGAAGCGGATTGGGACAACGCGCCCGATTTGCCGGCGAGCTTCCGTAAGGCCGTACGGCAGACCTTCTCGGGCCGTATCATCTATGCGGGACGCTACACAGCGGACCGCGCCGACAGCCTGCTGGCCACTGGTCTCGCGGACATGGTCGCCTTCGGCCGGTCCTTCGTCGCCAACCCGGACTTGCCGGCTCGGATCGCCAATGGCTGGCCGCTCAACCCGCTTCGCGCCGAGACGCTGTATGGCGGCGCCGAGGAAGGGTTTACCGATTATCCCGCTTATCCCCAGTCGCTTGCCGCCTAAGCGCGCACATGATCAGGCGCACGTTCGGTGTTTCGTTGGGGGAGATGCCCACGACCTCGGCCCGTCGCCTGATCTTACCATTCAGGCAATCTTCGTGTGGATAGCGGACCGTCTGCCCGGGCGTCTAATCTGCGATAGCGGGCTTCGCCGCAGTATCCCCCGCGTTCCCGGAAAGGATCGAGTTTTGTGAAAACGGCCCTTCTGGTCTAGCTGACCAGCTTCGCAAGCAGCTCTTCGAAGCGGCCACGTTCCGCATCGTCAAGCCGACCGAGCCGCGCAGCATAAGCTTGGGAAACGATCCGCCGAGCATCGCGAACGATATCGATACCCTTGGCGGTGAGCGTCAGTCGGTGTCGTCGCAGATCGTTCGCGTCCATCGCCCGCGTGACGAGACGCTTGCGCTCCAGGTTGCGCACATGGAGGGTGATAGTAGGCCTCGACATGGAAAGCCGCTCGGCAATCGCGGCAGGGTAGGCCAGGTCGGCGATGCCATCCAGAACGAAGAACTCCTTGGCCTCAATCCCAAGCGCCTCGATGCCTGGCGTCGCTTCGCCAAGGGTGATCGTGGAAAGGCGATAGTTCAGGCTCCAGATACGCGCGCCGTCGTCCGATCCCGTCATGTGCGTACCTTATCAGATTGAATAGTTCATTATATGAACTATATGAAGTGCTTCGATAGGAGTGTGATATGGCGATTACGACGAGACGTGTCACGTTCCGGAACGGCGCCCTCGACATAGCCGGCGAGCTGCACCTGCCGCACGGGTTCATCGAGCAGGGGGCTTACGCAGCAATCGTTGTCGCTACGCCGGGCAGCAGCGTGAAGGAGCAGATCGGTGCCGCCTATGGCAGCAGACTCGCGCAGGAGGGCTTTGTGGTGCTGGCCTTCGATCCCTCCTTCCAGGGAGAGAGCAGCGGCGAGCCTCGCGATCTTGAAAGTCCGGCCGCACGCGTGGAGGATATCCGCTGCGCGATCGACCATCTTATGACGCTGCCGTTCATTGCTGAAGACCGGGTCGGCGCGCTCGGCATCTGCGCGGGTGGAGGGTATGCGACCAGCGCCGCGATGATCGATCATCGCATCCGTGCGCTTGGTGCCGTGGTGCCGGTCAACATAGGCCGTGCCTTCCGCCAGTCGCAACCCGGCGCTAACGCGATTGTCGAGGCGCTGGAGGCGCTCGGTCGGCAGCGCACCGCCGAGGCCCGTGGCGGTGCCGAGCGGCGCGAGCCTTGGCTTCCTGACACGATCGAGGAGGCGGAAATGCAGGGTGTCGATCGCGACACGATGGAAGCGGTGCGCTTCTATCGCACGCCACGCGGCTACAACGCCAATTCCACCAATCGCGTTTTGGCAAGCAGCCACCCGCTCCTGCTCGGCTATGATGCATTTCACCTTGCGGAAGAACTGCTGACCCAGCCTGTGCAAGTTATCGTCGCCGGTCGTCTCGGTACCACATTCTCATTTGGAGACGGTAAGATGCTGCAGGAACGGGCGCGCAACTCGGAAGAATTCTACATCATCGAAGAAGCTGGGCATTATGAAATGTACGACATGCCCAGCTATGTCGACCAGGCTGTCAGCCGCCTCGCCCTCTTCTTCGACAAATACCTCGCAGCTGCACGAGCGGATGGCTGACGTTTGGCCATGCCGCCCTGCCACCAAAAAATACTATCCGGTCGCTCGCTCCCCGAGCGCACCCGATCATTGAGGAGAATTGTCATGGCAAGCCCGGCATCGCTTGTGAACGTGGTGGAGACGATCCGCATCGCGGTCGCTCCCGTCTTCCTTCTGACCGGGCTCGGGGCACTGCTCGGCGTAACGACGGGGCGGCTTGCGCGCGTCATCGACCGAGCGCGCGTCCTGGGAGGCAAGGCGACACACGATCAACTGACGATCGAGCGAGCTGAGCTGAGTCTCATCCCAAAGCGCATCAAACTTATCAACGGCTCGATCCTTTTTGCCGCCCTGTCCGCTCTGGCGGTGTGCCTCGTCATTGTCCTCCTCTTCGTCTCAAGCCTGATCGACCTGCACATCGGTAGTGCGGTTGCGCTGACCTTCATCGTCTCGATGCTGCTGCTGATGGCGGCACTGATCAGCTTCATTCTCGAGATCAGAGTTGCCTTGAGCGTGCTGTATGTCGCTGTCGAGGCGGGGCCGGAGGACCAATCCGACTTGGCCTGAAACCAGCGCTGGCCATCCGGATCATGCGCGCAAAGTCATTTGCTCAGCGCGCCGATGGCAAAAACTTAAAAAATCTGTCACCCCGATCTTAGTTGTAGACGACCGGTCTATTTAGGTTTAGCTGGAGGTTATCAGGACACTTCAGGTCACCTTGAACGGCCCAGCCCACGCAAGACGACCGGTTTAATATCCCGAACACCGCTTACCCATCGGAGATTTTCCATGAACATAATCCGTACCCTTCTAGCCACCGTGTCGATCGCATTCTTGCCGGGCTTGGCTGCTGCCGCACCTGCTACTGGCCCGGTGCGCAACATCGTCCTCGTCCACGGCGCCTTCGCCGATGGGTCGGGGTGGAAGCCGGTCGCCGACATCCTGATAAAGGACGGCTACACCGTCAGTGTCGTTCAGGAGCCACTGACGTCGCTCGAAAACGACGTGACCGCGACCAACCGCATCCTGGACCGTCAAAACGGCCCAGCCGTTTTGGTAGGCCATAGCTATGGCGGAGCAGTCATCACCGAGGCGGGCAATAACACCCACGTCGCCAGCCTGGTCTATGTCGCGGCCTTCGTACCCGACGAAGGCGAGACGGTGATTTCGCAGATCAAGTCCGACCCGCCCGCCGCAGACAGCATCGCACCGACTGCGGACGGCTACCTGCTCGTCGACCCGGCGAAATTCCCAGCCGATTTCGCGGCCGACCTGCCGCTCGCCGACGCGAAGTTCATGGCGCTCTCGCAGGTGCCGTGGAATTCGAAGATCGTTTCGACGCCGATCGCCGCGCCAGC
>JAYVRZ010000093.1:0-12521 GCA_043775965.1 Sphingomonas sp. | reverse complement strand
GCCGGCAGACATTTAAGCCAGTGCTCGAATACCTCCCCGCCAAGGGGGGCGCTCAGGCAGCTCTGAGCGGGAAGATACGGAACGCTACTTGGCCGCTTCCCGCCCCCTCCGTCAGCTTCGCCGCCACCTCCCCCCGGCGGGGGAGTATCCGCACTGCTTGAGAGATCGGCACGCGCGCTCGGCCACGGTCTGCGTTGAATGGAAAGCGTGGTTGGTCCGTTTCGACGACTCGGCAATAGCGACTTGATCGGGATCGAAAGCTGGGCGGAGAGCCGCGTGCCTGGCTCCGCGCCATAGGTCGGAGGATGCGTCGGTCGAAGATCGCGCAGGGCGCGTAAGTGAGCGGTGCCCCCGTCCTATAGGTGCTTGGTCCACGCCGCCACGAACGCGTATCGACTTCGGCGTTCCTGGGATGGCGGACATACGACCGACGTGGAGATAATAGCCCATCGCGTCCATTGATGCATTGCGCCAAGCCTGAAGACGCGGGATCGCCGAGTTCTCTGCCCTCGGTCGGGGCCCTCGCAGCGCGCCAAGCGCGTACCAGCGGTGGCCTCCGATACAGCATTCTCGATCTCCGCCAGGCAAAAAAATAGCGACCCGAAGGCCGCTATTTCTTCACCTAAGTCGTAAGACTTAGTTGCTGTCCGAATCGTCGTCGTTGTCAGCAACGATGACGATGCCTGCGACAACTGCAGCCGCTGCGAGAACCGCAACGATGATGCCGCCGCCAGCAAGCTTGTCCTTCTTTGCCGAAACCGAACCGGCGCGAACCGACTTCGAAACCGACAGGTTTGCAGCCGGATTTGCCGGTGCTGCCATGGCCGGAGCAACTGCCATCGTGGCTGCTGCTGCGGTCAGGAGATACTTCCCAAGACGCATGATGAACTCCCTTTGTGCTCGTCGCCTTATCACTGGCATGAAACCAGCATCAAGGCAACCGAGGTGTCTAAGCCAGTGCAGAAGCATTCCACACTGTTGCGGCAGTGCAACACACAGCTACCGCATGATCGTTATAGCGACGCGCGCCGCCGCGAGAAGTGGCTGATTTGCCGACCGCGATGAATTCTCGCCAACGCGCTATTCCGGCTGGGTCGGCGCGCCGTTCGTCTGCAGATGCCAGACTTCGCTGCCCTCGAGCCCCAGGGCCGTCAGCCGCCCCGAATTGTACGCGCCGGTGTCGATGCCGATCCGATGCCCACGCTGCTCGATCTCCTCGCTCATCGTGTGACCGTGGACGATCGTCTTCTCCAGCTTCGTACGGTGGTCGAGAAACGGATCGCGGATCCAGCGCAGGTCGGCGGTCCGCTGCCGATCGAGCGGCATGTCGGGGCGTACGCCGGCATGGACGAAGGCATAGTCGCCGATCACGACCATGTCCTCGAACGCGTCGATGAAGCTGCGATGTTCGGCGGGAACGAGGTCGGCCAGGCGGTGGACGAGCTCCTCGTAATCGAGCCGCTCATATTCGCTGGCTTCCATGCCGTAGCTCAGGATCGTCTCGCGGCCACCGATCCGGCAGAACAGGCGCAGCGCCTTTGGTTCGCCGTCCAGTGCCCCGAGGAAGATCTCCTCGTGGTTGCCGAGCAGGAACCGAACCGATGGGCGGGTCGCCGCCAGCCCGCGCAGGCGCTCCACCACGGCTGCGGAAGCGGGGCCCCGATCGACGATGTCGCCGAGAAAGATCAGCGTCGTCCGGGCGGGGCCACGCGCGGCATCGTCGGCATCGATCAACGCGACGAGGGCGTCGAGCAGGTCGGCGCAGCCATGGATGTCGCCGACCGCATAGACGCGTTCGCCCTGGGGAATTGAGGCAATGCTGGGCTTGGCATTGCTACGCGACTTGAAAAGCTTGGAAATCATGATGCCATCGATGTGGAGGGGGCGGTATGAACCGGCCATGACGGGAAAGCCGGTCGCATACGGCCTAACGCGGCAGGTCGCAACGCGCGTAAGTCCACACGTTCGCAGCCGGTCGCCTGGCGGCATGACGCGAACGCCGGCAACGGCTATCGTCCGGGGATGACATTGATCCGACGCCTGTTGCCACTGCTCCTGCTGACGGCGGCATCGCCCGTTCGCGACGCGCCCCCGCCGCCCGCGTTCTTCGAGGCGTTACGCGCCGCCGATCTTCGGCTTGCGACGATCGCGTATCGGTTGACGACCGGGAACGCGGCGCTCTGCGATCGGCGCCAACCGCAGATCGGGATGCCGATCCACGCGCTGACGCAATACGGCCCGTCCGCGCGGGGGGCGGCATCGAAGGCTTTCGGTTTCGAAGCGATGATCGGCGTGGAAGCCGTCGTTCCCGGCGCGCCGGCAGATCGCGCCGGCATCCGGCCGAACGATTCGCTGGTCGCGATCGACGATGCCGCGCAGCCGGGGCTCCCAAAGGCCGATGCGGCGGAGGCGGCAGCCGATCGCGATGCGGCGGAGGCGACCATCGCCGGATCCGCTCCAGACCGACCCATGCGGCTGGCGGTCCTGCGCGGTGGACGGCGTATCGCGGTTACGGTGCAGCCGGTTGCCGGCTGCCGGTCGCGGTTCGAAATCCTGCTCGGCAGCGGGCTCGATGCCAGCGCCGACGGATCGGTCGTGCAGGTCGGCGAGACGTTCTTCGAGGACTTTACCGACGCCGAGATCGCCGTCGTCGTCGCGCACGAGCTTTCGCACAATATCCTGCGCCATCGCGCCCGGTTGGACGCCGCCAAGATCAGTCGCGGGATGCTGGCGGAACTGGGGCGCAACGGCCGGCTGATCCGCGAGACCGAGAATGATGCGGACATGCTCGGCATCTACCTGCTCGCCAACGCCGGCTACGATCCGATGTCGGCGCCCGCCTTCTGGCGCGAAAAGGGCGGGGAGGTCGATGGTGGCCTGTTCCGCAGTCGTACGCACGCGTCGTCCAAGGCGCGCGCGGATGTCCTGGAGGTGGCGGCGCGCGCGATCGCGGCCACGCCCGCCCGGCCGATCATTCCGCCTGTCCTCGCCACCCGAGACGTTCCGCTTCGTTAGCCCGTAAGGCGAGCCGCGCCCGTCGCCCCGGCGCGCGGCTGGTCGGCCCAGATTCCGCGCGTGTCGAGCACGGCCTTCCCGATCCGCTCCTCGAGGGGGATCGATTTGAACACGTCGTGATCGACCAGCACGACCATGATCGGACACGTCTCGATCGCGGTATCGACATCGACCAGCACCGCGCCGGTATCGGCCAGCACCGCGGGAAGCGTGCTGGCATAGGGCTCGACGATCCGGACCCGGTCGCCGAACCGCCGCGCGACTGCTTCTGCGACTTTAAGCGCCGGGCTTTCGCGGAAATCGTCGATATTGGCCTTGAACGCGAGGCCGAGGCACGCGACCGGCGCGCCCGGCATCGAGTCGACCAGTGCCGCAACCTGCGCGATGACATGGTCGGTCTTGCCGTCGTTCACCTCGCGCGCGGTGCGGATCAGCGGGGTCTGGTCGGGTGCTGCATGGACCAGGAACCACGGATCGACCGCGATGCAATGTCCGCCGACGCCCGGCCCCGGCTGCAGGATGTTCACGCGGGGATGGCGGTTGGCGAGGCGGATCACCTCCCACACGTCGACGCCCATCGTATCGGCGATCAGCGAAAGCTCGTTGGCGAAGGCGATGTTGACGTCGCGGAACGCGTTCTCGGTCAGCTTGGTCATCTCCGCCGCGCGCGCGGTCGTGGTGACGCAGGCGCCGCGGACGAAGCGGCGGTAGAAGGTCAGCGCCTTGCGCGCGCACCGCGGCGTGATGCCCCCGATCACGCGATCATTGTCGATCAGTTCGACCAGGATACGGCCGGGCAGGACGCGTTCCGGGCAATAGGCGATCGCGATGTCGGCCTGTTCGCCAGCCCGTCCTGGCACGCGCAGGTCGGGGCGCAACGTCGCCAGCAGGTCGCGGACCTGCTCGGTAGTGCCGACCGGCGAAGTCGATTCGAGGATGATCGTATCCCCGACCTTCAGAACGGTGGCGATCGTCTTGGCTGCGCTCAGGACATAGCCGATATCGGGCGCATGATCGTCGTCGAACGGCGTCGGTACGGCGATGACGAACACGTCGGCCGGCTCGATCGTGGTCGACGCCCGCAACGTGCCGCGCGCGACGACGCCCGATACGAGACCATCGAGATCGACCTCCTCGATATGGACGCGACCCGAATTGACCGTCTCGACGACCGATTCGGTCACGTCGACGCCCAGCACGCGCGCGCCGGTCCGCGCGATCACCGCGGCTGTCGGCAGGCCGATATAGCCGAGGCCCATGACGACGACATTGAGTTCGGTATCAGACAGCATGCGCGACGAGTCCCTTGGCGATGATTTCGGCGATTCGGCCCGCGGCGTGGCCATCCCCGAACGGGTTGTGCGCGCGAGCCATCGCCGAATAGGCTGCCTTGTCGTCGAGCAGCGTGAATATTTCGGAAACGATGCGGTCCTCGCCGGTGCCGATCAGCTTGGCCGTGCCCGCCGCGACGCCCTCGGGGCGCTCGGTCGTCTCGCGCATCACCAGTACCGGTTTGCCGAGCGCGGGAGCCTCCTCCTGCACGCCGCCCGAATCGGTGAGGACGATCTCGGCAAGGCCGAGCGCGCGGACAAAATGCGGATAGTCGAGCGGCTCGATCCGCGCGACATTCTCCCGTGCGCCGAGGATCTCGTCCATCACCGCGACCACGTTCGGGTTGGGGTGGACCGGGAACAGCACCGCGACGTCGTCGCGCTCGGCGATCCGGCCGATCGCCCGCGCGATCGAAGCCATGCCGTCGCCGAAATTCTCGCGCCGGTGCGTCGTGACCAGGACGATCTTGCGGCCCTCGAACCGTGTTGCAATGGCGTCGAGGCCAGCTGCCAGCGAGGGATCCGCCGCGACCCGGTCGACTGTCCAGTGCAGCGCGTCGATCACCGTGTTGCCCGTCACGTGAATCGAATCCGGTGCGATCGTCTCGCGGCGCAGTGCATCTGCCGCCGTCTCGGTCGGCGCGAAGTGATAGGCCGCGATCGGCGCGACGATTCGCCGGTTAATCTCTTCGGGCCAGGGCTGGTAGATGTCGCCCGATCGGAGTCCCGCCTCGACATGCGCCACAGGCACCTTGCGGTAATAGGCGGCGAGCGCTCCGGTCATCGCGGTGGCGGTGTCGCCTTGCACCATGACGAGATCGGGCTTCTCCGCGTCCATCACCTCGCCCAGACTGGTGAGCAGCCGTGCCGTCAGGCGGTCGAGAGTCTGGCCGGGCTCCATCAGATCGAGGTCGATATCCGGCGAAAGGCCTGCGATCGCGAGGACTTGGTCGAGCAATCCCCGGTGCTGCGCCGTCACGCAGGTTCGCACCACCAGCCCGGGCACCGCGCCCAGCGCACGGATGACCGGAAAGAGTTTGATCGCTTCTGGACGCGTACCGAAGATGACGAGGACTTTTTGCATGAAACTTCTCTAGCGCACGGCACTTAACGACGCGCTAAACCAATGCGATCGAATTGCACGCGCACGGTCCGACCGATAAACGCCGCGACAAGACTACAGGGAGCTACGAATGACGATAAAGCCGCTGCGCAAAGCCGTGTTTCCCGTGGCAGGGCTGGGAACGCGCTTCCTGCCGGCCACCAAGGCGATGCCGAAGGAGATGCTGACCGTCGTCGACAAGCCGCTTATCCAATACGCCGTCGAAGAGGCGCTCGAAGCCGGGATCGAGCAGATCATCTTCGTGACCGGCCGCAACAAGGGCGCGCTCGAGGATCATTTCGACATCTCGTACGAGCTCGAGGACACGATGCGCGCGCGGGGCAAGTCGCTCGACGCGATCAGCCATATCCGCATGAAGCCGGGTTCGCCGGTCTATGTCCGCCAGCAGGAACCGCTGGGTCTCGGCCACGCTGTCTGGTGCGCACGGGAGATCGTCGGTGACGAGCCGTTCGCGGTATTGCTGCCCGACGAGCTGATGGTTGGTGCACCCGGCTTCATGAAGCAGATGGTCGAGGCGTATAATGAGGTCGGCGGCAACGTCATCGGCGCGCTCGAAGTGCCGGATGCCGAGACCGACAAATACGGCATCATCTCGCCCGGCGCGCGCGACGGCCGGCTCACCGAAGTGACGGCGCTCGTCGAGAAGCCGAAGCAGGGCACCGCGCCGTCGAACTTGATGATTCCCGGCCGCTATATCCTTCAGCCCGAGGTGATGCGGATCCTGGAGACGCAGGAGAAGGGCGCGGGCGGGGAGATCCAGCTTACCGACGCGATGGCGCAGTTGATCGGCAACCAGCCGTTCCACGGCTTCACGTTCGACGGGGAGCGTTACGATTGCGGCGACAAGGCCGGCTACATCCAGGCCAATCTGGCGATCTCGTTGGCCCGCGACGATATCGGGCCGGTCGTTCGGGCGTTCGCTACGGGGTTGCTGGCGCGCTGATACTGTAGGGCCCGGCGCACCGGAACGTCAGAAGGCGTTCCGGTGCAGCAGGACGCGGAACGTCAGCACGATGATCTTGATGTCGCGCCAGATCGACCAGTTTTCGAGATATTCGAGATCGGCCTGGAGACGGTTGCGCAGGTCGTGCTCGAAGATCGTCGCGCCGCGGTACCCGCGGATCTGCGCCAGACCGGTAAGGCCGGGCTTTGCCGCATGACGATGCCAATAGCGCTCGTCGACTTCCCAGAACAGCTTGTCCGCCGCGCGCGAACCCAGCGCATGCGGCCGCGGGCCGACGATGCTCATGTCGCCGCGGATGACGTTCAGCAGCTGCGGTAGTTCGTCGATGCTGGTGCTGCGGATGATCTTGCCGACGCGGGTGATGCGGTCGTCGTCGCGCGACGTGGATCGCTCGCCCGCGCCGTCGCAGCCTTCGACGCGCATGCTGCGGAATTTCATCATCCGGAACATCTTGTTGCCGCGACCGATCCGAACTTGGCGGAAAAAGATCGGCCCCTGCGTATCGAGCTTTACGCACACTGCGACCAGGAGGAACATCGGCGCGAGCATGACGATCGCCCCGCCAGCCAATGCCAGGTCGAACGACCGCTTCACGAAACGATCGAACAGCATCAACGGCCCGTTGGCGATGATCACGGTCGGCGTCCGGGCATGCGAACTGATGCCGAGCGGCGCGAGCGGGTCCAGCTCAGGCATGAAGATCTCGCTCTGGATATTCGCGCCCTTCAACGCCTGCGCCCAGGCCAGGCGGCGTTCCGGAGAGCACGAGACGATGACGCGATCCGCGCTCGACAGCGACTGGGCCAGTCGGTCGTACATCACAGGATCGTGGCGATCGGGATTGAAATATGTATCCGATGCGATGATGACCGAAAACTCGCCGCTCGGGATCGGCTGACCCGGATCGTGGAGCAGGACGATGCTGAACGGGTTGCCGCCGATGATCGCGTGCATGTGGCGGACCAGAAGATAGCGGCCGGCTGCGAGAAGGATCAGTGCCAAGCCGGAGCCCATCGCCACTATCATTCGCGGGAAGGTGTTGCTCGCCTTCAGGCAGAAGGCGATGAAGATGACGCCGAGAATCGCTAACGTATAGGCGTGCATACCCCGCGCAACCGAGCGAAACGGATCCTGAAGGTTCGCCGGGGCATAGCTGCCGTTATTCAGCGCCGTGATCAGGAAGATGGGGATGAGCACCACCAGAATCACGATCCAGTCCTGGTCCGTAAAGAACGTACCCCGGAGTCCGGCTGCGGCTAAATAGCTGACAAAAATACAACTAGCGTCCAGCAATGAAAGCGCGACGAACAAGCGCGTTCGTAGAGCTGTCGCCGACGGACGCCATGATCGCGACGGTTTCTTCACTGCCGCCGGCGGTGCCGACACCATGCTACTTCGACCGAATTGCATGTTCATCGATGTTTTGGACGCACGTAGAGTCCCCCTTGCAACGGACCCTATCGTGATTCAGTTCAAGTCGAAAGAGAAAGTCTGTACTAGCGTGCCCGTATAGTAGGAAAGGTCAGGCTCTGCCGCAGGCACGGCATCCCGGATCCTTGGGCAATCGGATCGTGCGAAACCGCATGGCGAGCAGGTCTATGAGCATCAGTTTTCCTGCCTGGTCCTCGCCGAACGGCGCGATCGTCCGCAACACCTCCAAGGCCGCGAGGCTCCCGAGGACGCCGGTGACGGGGCCCAATACACCGTCCTCGGCGCAGCTGGTTTCCGCCCGTTCCGGATCTTCGCCGACGAAACACCGGTAGCACGGCTTGTCGTCTTCCCAGCCGCGATAGGTCGCCAACTGTCCTTCGAACTGGCCCACGGCCGCGGACACGAGCGGGATCTTCAAGCCGTGCGCAGCGTCCGCGACGCAAAACCGGGTCGCGAAATTGTCGCACCCGTCCAGCACGACGTCCGCGCCGGCGAGTAGTTCGGTCACGTTGCTCGCGTCGATCCGCGTGCGGTGGACCGTCACCATGACATGCGGATTGATGCGCCCTACCGCGGCGGCGGCGGCGTCAACCTTGGCAACGCCCGTGTCCGCGGTCGTGAAGATCGTCTGGCGCTGGAGGTTGGACGGTTCGACGCTGTCGTCGTCGATCAGGATCAACCGGCCGATTCCCGCAGCACCCAGATACTGGATCGCGGGCGAACCGATCCCGCCGGCACCGACGATCGCGACGGTCGCGGCCTTGAACCGGACCTGTCCAGTACCGCCGATTTCCTTCAGGACGATATGCCGCGCGTATCGCTCCAGTTCGTCGTCGGACAGCGTCATCCGGCCCACGCGAACGTCAGGCTGGTCCGGTACCAGGTATCGGTTCCGGTAGCCGGGACGACGATCGGGTCGCGCGCCGATCCCAGGATCACGCCGGCCGCATATTGCTCGACGGTCGGGCAATCGATCGCGCGGGGCGTGACACGGCGCAGGCGTCCGTCGGGCGTGGCCAGTACCGCAAGATCGACGGTCAAGCTCCACCCGGTCGTCGTCTTGACCGCCTTGTCGCACCGCGCCGCCAGGACCTCGCTACGGACATAGTCCGACATGGGCGCAGGCTTGCGGATCGGCAGCAGCGGCAGCGTGCTCCAGTCCTGTGGCGGTAGCGATGCGCGGGGCGGGGTCGGCACCATCACGATCGGCGGCGCGACCACGGCCTGTAGCGCTAGCAGCAACTCGGCGATCATCGGCCGGTCGATCCGAAGCCGCCAGCACCGCGAACCGTGTCGTCCAGCGTTTCGACTTCGTCGAGCGCCGCCCGCAGGACGGCGGCGGGCACCAGTTGCGCGATGCGGTCGCCGCGCGCGATCTCGAAGGGTTCGCGACCCAGATTGGCGAGGATCACCTTCACTTCGCCGCGATAGTCGCTGTCGATCGTGCCCGGCGTGTTGAGGCAGGTGACGCCGTATTTGAACGCGAGGCCGGAACGTGGGCGAACCTGGACCTCGTGGCCGGCGGGAATGGCGATGGCGAAACCGGTCGCGACCGCGGCGCGGTCGCCGGGCGCGAGCGTCAGCGCTTCGGCGGCGACGATGTCGAGACCGGCCGCGCCTTCGGATGCATAGGCGGGCAAGGGCAGACCCTCGCCGTGCGGCAAGCGTTTGAGTTCGATACGGATCATGCGTCCGGTTCTAGCGCATCCGCGATACGTTCCGCCAGTCGCGCCGCGACCTCGGCTTTGGGCAGCCGCTCCCAGCTCTCGACACCGGCATCGGTAACGAGGTGAACCGTGTTGTTTTCGCCGCCCATAACGTCGCCGGAGACGTCGTTCGCGACGATCCAGTCGACCTGTTTGCGCAGACGCTTGGCGGTCGCGTGCTCGACGACCCGCTCGGTTTCCGCTGCGAAGCCGATGAGCAGGGCAGGCCGATGCGGGCTGCGCGCGAGCGTCGCGAGGATGTCGGGGTTCTCCGACAGCGTCAGCACCGGCGCGGCATCGCCCTTCTTGATCTTCTGCGGGGCGGCATCGACATGCCAGTCCGCTACCGCCGCGACCATCACCGCCGCATCGGCGGGCAGCGCCTGCGCGACAGCCTCGGCCATCTCGCGCGCCGTCTCGACATCGACACGGTCGACCGCGGGAGGCGTCGGCACCGTGACCGGACCCGCCACCAGCGTCACCCGTGCGCCGAGCTTCGCCAGCGCGGCGGCGATCGCGAAGCCCTGGATGCCGGACGACCGGTTGGCGATGTACCGGACCGGGTCGATCGGCTCGTGCGTAGGGCCGGCCGTGACCAGGATATGGCGCCCCGCCAGCCGCCGGGTCGGGGCGGGGGCCAGCATCGCCTCGATTGCGGCCAGGATCGCATCCGGCTCGGGCAGGCGGCCGGGGCCGTATTCCCCGCACGCCATCGGTCCCGCGTCGGGCTGCATGACGGTGATGCCGTCGTCGCGGAGCTGCGCGACGTTGCGAACCGTGGCGGCGTGGCGCCACATGCGGACGTTCATCGCCGGCGCTACGAGCACGGGCTTGTCGGTGGCGAGCAGCAGCGTCGTGGCCAGGTCGTTCGCAAGACCGCCGGCCATGCGCGCGAGCAGGTCCGCCGTAGCGGGCGCGACGACGATCAGGTCGGCCTGACGGCTGAGTTGGATATGGCCCATCTCCGCCTCGTCCTTCAGGTCCCAGAGCGTCGTGTAGACCTTGTCCTCGCTAAGCGCTGCGAGCGTCATCGGCGTCACGAAATGATGCCCGGCCTCGGTCAGCACGCATCGCACGGCATGGCCGCGCTTCTTCAGCAAGCGGATGAGTTCGGCGGCCTTGTACGCGGCGATGCCGCCACCGACGATGAGGAGAATGCGCTTCATCCGATGTGCTTTAGCGGATTACGCGGGTCACGGTAATGCGCCTGGTGTCGAGCGCGGCGCCGCCCAGGTCGCGAAGACCGTCGGGCGCGAATGCCAGGCCGAGCAGCAGGAACGGACTGACCAGCAGCGCCCAGTGCGGTGTGTCGGGCTGGCCGAAGACGGCGATCATCGACGCCGTCAGCACGATCGTCGCCAGCACGCGTGCCGCGACCGGGTCACGCCACGTCGCCCAGCCGAACAGTGCCAGCCCGACGACCGGCGCGCCGATCCAGAGGGGAAGCCATGCCAAGCCCGTCACGGACGCACCTGCCGAGACGAACGCTCCGAACCCGAGCAGCCCAGCCCAGTCGCTCGCGGCGCCGTCCAGCGGCTTCACGACCTCCGCCACGGCATGCGCGTGGGCCAGCATCAGGACACCGAGCACGCCCAGTGCCGACACCCATCCAAGCGCCTCCCGCCGCTGCCGTTCCACCCCTGCGAACACCGCCATCACGACGAGATAGAGCGCTGCGGTCTCGCGAATCGTCACGGCGGCCAACCCCAATGCGATCGCCTCGACGTATCGGCCGGGCTTACGGACGGCGAGCGACATCGCGACCAGGAGCCCCGCCCAGCTTTCCGGCAGCGTCGCGATCGACGGTGTCAGGATGGGGGCGAGACTGGCAACCAATAGCACCGCGGCAACCGTCCGCGCGGCGCGTGTCCGGAGTGCGGGCCGCACGCGATCGTACAGCGCGACCGCGACCGCCGCTGCCAGCAGGTAGAAGATCGCCATCACCGCGATGCTCGGCAGCGCCGCCTCGATCACCGCGAGCGTCGGCAGGCGGAATGCCACGAACGGCGCCAGCGGATAGCCGCTCGCCCGCAGCGCATCGGCGGCGACGGCATAGTAATTGCCGCCGTGGCGGACCCCTTCGACGATGGCCGCGTAAAGCCCGTAGTCGGTCTGTAGCGCCGGGACCGACAGCGCCGCGAAGGTCGCGAGCAGTATCAGCGCCAGGACCGCGAGAATGCCGCGCGCCGCTGGTTGCGACACCGTCGCGAGCCGCGACGGCGCTGCCAGCCATAACGGCGTCAGCGGGCGTCGCATCGCCTCACTCCCCGCGCGGTGGCCTGCAGGTCGGCCGCATCTGGGCCGATCACGTCAGCGTGAACCACGTTCCCGCGATCCCGATCACCGCCGCGAGGATCGCCACCGCCGCGTAACGCCAGCCGCCGCCGATCCGGATCACTTCGATCTCGCGCAGCGGCATCGTCGGCGGAGCGCCACCGGGGGCGGGGTAATGCGCCTCGATCCGACGGACGAGTTCCGGCAGGCGGGTCAGCGTCTGGAAATCCGCGATCAGCCGGTCGGCGATCATCGCCTCGGGGCCGAGCTCGCCGCGGATCCAGTCGCGGACGAACGGCTCCGCGGCTTCCCAAAGGTTGATGTCGGGGTTCAGGCTGGTCGCGACGCCCTCGACCATCACCATCGTCTTCTGGAGCAGCAGCAGATGCGGCTGCGTCACCATGTCGAAATCGCGCGTGATCGAGAACAGGCTGTCGAGCATCATGCCGATCGACATGTCCTTGACCGGCAGCCCCCGCATCGGCTCGCCGACGGCACGAAGCGCGGTGGCGAACTCGGCGACGTCGTGGTGCGCGGGCACGTAGCCCGCCTCGAAATGGATCTCGGCGACGCGCTTATAATTGCCGGTGATCAGGCCGTAGAGGATCTCCGCGAGCCAGACGCGCGCGCGGCGGTCGATCCGGCCCATGATGCCGAAGTCGATCGCGGCAATGCGG
>JAYVRZ010000092.1:0-16818 GCA_043775965.1 Sphingomonas sp. | reverse complement strand
CGGGCGAACTGATGAACCCGGGCGAGGTGCTGACCCGCCCGCAGATCGCGCGCCTGGCAAAAGCGAAAGTCAGCGATGCCACCGTGGCGATCCGCACGGTTGCCGAAATCGCCGATCCCGCTTCGCGCCCCAAGCGCGGCGGCACGCTGACCTGGCATTATCACATGGCCAACACCCGCGATGTCGCCTTTGCTGCGTCCAGCGTGTTTGCCTGGGATGCGGCGCGGATCGGCTTGCCTGGCGGCAAATCCGCGCTCGCCATGTCGTATTATCCGGCCGAAAGCGATGGGCCGGGGCGATGGGGACGATCCAACGAATACGTCAAGGATACAGTCGAGCGGTTTTCGGCCAGGTGGTTTCCGTATCCGTATCCCGCCGCGATCAATGTCGCCGGGCCGACCAGCGGCATGGAATATCCCGGCATCGTGTTCGATGGCATCGACGACAAGGGCAAGGAGCTGTTCTGGATCACCGCGCACGAGATCGGGCATAGCTGGTTCCCGATGATCATCGGTTTCGACGAACGCCGCCACGCGTGGATGGATGAGGGCTTCAACACCTTTATCGACACCTACCAGTCCGACGCTTTCAACCGCGGCGAATACGCCCCCAAGCGCGACAGCGAGTATGCGCCGGGGGGCGGCAACCCGGTCGACGAGATTCTGCCGGTGCTGGCCGATCCCGACGCGCCGCCGATCCTGTCGCGCTCGGATACCGTGGTGGAGAAATGGCGCCACCCGGTGACCTATTTCAAATCCGCGCTCGGGCTTGTCCTGTTGCGCGAGCAGATCCTCGGGCCGGAGCGCTTCGATCCCGCCTTCCGCAAGTTCATCGCGGCATGGGCCTTCAAGCATCCCAAGCCCGCCGACTTCTTCCGCGCGATGGAGAGCGATGCCGGCGAGGATCTGTCCTGGTGGTGGCGCGGCTGGTATGCCAACACCTGGCAAATGGACCTCGCGGTGGCGGGCATCGACACGGCGAAGGACGGCACCCCGCTGGTCGAGGTGGAGTCCCGCGACCGCTTGGTGATGCCGGCGACCTTGCGGGTCACCTACGCCGACAGACACAAGACGGACCTGCGCCTGCCCGCGGAAACATGGATTCGCCAGTCGACGACCGCCATCCCCGTGCCACGCGGGACGGTGACGAGCGCCGAACTCGACCCGGATCACAAGCTGCCCGACCGGGACCGCAGCAATAACGTCGCCAAGGCGGGGGCGAGGTAGCGACACTGTCCACGCTGTCGGCCGTTATCATTCCAAAACCGGCACCAACCCCGCCACCGTCGTCAACGTGGCCACGTTCATCACCCTTGCCGCCGCCAGTAACCCTGCCACGGTCACCAAACTCGCCACTGGCACCGACGCCGTCACGTTCACTATTCTGACGCCGTCACGACCCTCCGCGCCGTCACTATCCTCACGCCGCCACACCCCCCCCTCCACGCCGTCACCCCAGCGAAAGCTGGGGTATCCCTCGTGTCAGATGACGCCCGCCACACGGGGATATCCCAGCTTTCGCTGGGATGACGGGAGTGAGGGCAGTCATGGCCTTAGGTCGCAGCCGCAGTCCGCAGTCCGCAGTCCGCAGCCCGCAGCCCTCAGCCCGCAGTTTCCAGTCCCCAGCCCGCAGCGCCCAATCACCCGACACAAACTGTCATCATAGCAACACAATCCGCGCCTAACCGCCGGATCGGGGAGTGAGCGTCGCGGCGCGCCGGCGAACCGTCCGAACAGGGCGGTCTCTGGCGAACGCGGCGTTGAACAATGGGATGTGCGGATCGCCGTCAGGGACGGCCGCGCGATTGGGGAATAGTATCGTGAAGATTACAGTCGTTAGGTCGGCGCTGATGCTCGGCGTCCCATGTGGTTCGATGCTGGTCGGTTCGGCGGCATTCGCGCAAGCGGCCCCGGTGCAGGACGTGGCTACGCAAACGGCGCCCGAAGACGGTCTCGGCGAGATCGTCGTCACCGCCGAGCGTCGTTCGGAAAATCTGCAGAAAGTGCCGCTGTCGGTCGGCGTCGCGTCGGGCGATGCGTTGCGCGCGTTCCAGGCTGGTGGCGACGACACGCTGCTGTCGCTGTCGGGCCGCATCCCCGGCCTGTATGTCGAGACGACCACCGGTCGCATCTTCCCGCGCTTCTATATCCGCGGTCTCGGCAACATCGATTTCTACCTCGGCGCGTCGCAGCCGGTCACGATCATCCAGGACGACGTGATCCTAGAGCATGTCGTGCTGAAGTCGAACCCGGTCTACGACGTCCGCCAGGTCGAAGTGCTCCGTGGCCCACAGGGTTCGCTGTTCGGTCGCAACACGACGGCGGGCATCATCAAGTTCGACACGAACAAGCCGACCAACGATTTCGAGAGCCGCGCATCGGCATCGGTCGGGTCGTACAACAGCGTCAGCCTCGACGCCGGTGTCGGCGGCCCGCTGATCAGGGACCTGTTGTCGATCCGCCTGTCGACGCTGATCCAGCACCGCGAGAACTATGTCGACAACCGCTTTGCCGGCGTCAGTCAGGACGGCACCGCGACGCCGCGCAAGGACGCGATGGGTGGCTTCGACGATCGCAACGTCCGCGTCCAGCTGATGCTGACGCCGAGCCAGGACTTCACCGTCGACGTGTCGGGTCATGCCCGCTGGTATGACGGCACTTCGACGCTGTTCCACCGTGCCGCGCTCATCAAGGGCTCGAACGATGTTTCGGCCGAGCCGCGCAACAGCGTGTCGCTGGACGAGGGGAACGACAACCCGCAGAGCTACAACACCTATGGTGGCTCGGTCCGCGCGACCTACGACTTCGGTCCCGCCGCGCTGACCTCGATCACCGCGTACGAGACGACATCGGGCTTCAGCCGCGGCGATACCGACGGCGGTGCCGCGGCGAACTTCCCGGTGAACGGCGTGGCGAACGGCTTCGGCGAATCGCAGGGCCAGATCCGCGATCTCGATCAATGGTCGCAGGAACTGCGCGTCGCCGGCACGCCGGGCGGCAAGTTTAACTGGCAGATCGGCGGGCTGTATTTCGACACGCGCGACGTCACCGATTTCTACCAGCGCGCCTATTTCCTGACGACGCCGGCCCGTAACCCCAACAATTGGGTGCGCCTGCATGACGTCAACACGTCCTGGGCGGGCTTCGGCCAGGTCAGCTACGAGATCGCGCCCAAGCTGACGATCACCGCCGGTGGCCGCATCACCGAGGACAAGAAGCGCACGCAGCTCGTCAAGACCGCGGACACCGCCGCGGGCGTGGTCACCTATCGTGGTCGTACCGACGTCACGCTCAAAGCCACCAAGCCAAGCTGGGATGCGAGCGTCCTGTACCAGGTGAACCCCGACATCAGCCTGTATTCGCGCGTCGCGCAGGGCTTCCGCGGACCGACGATCCAGGGTCGTTCGGCGGTGTTCAACTCCGACTTCACGACCGCGAATCCGGAGACGATCCTGTCGTGGGAGACGGGGATCAAGACCCGCCTGCTCGACAACACGCTGACCCTGAACGCGACGGTCTTCGGCTACCGCGTGAAGGACATCCAGCTGAACGGCAACGACGTGAACGGCAACGGCGTGCTGTTCAATGCCGACAAGGCGGAGGCGTACGGCATGGAGGCCGAGGCGAACTGGAAGCCGGTGCCGAACCTCACGCTCGGTGCGGGCCTCAGCCTCCTCCACAGCGAGATCCGCGACAAGCGCGTCTATGCGCAGGTCTGCGCGCTGAACGGCGTGGTGGTCTGCACGGTCGAGGATCCGACGATCAAGGTCGGCACCAACGTGTTCGCGCAGATCGACGGCGAGCCGCTGCCGAACGCGCCCGAGTATAATGTCGACCTCACCGCGCGCTACGACCAGCCGCTGGGCAATGGCGGTCGCGCGTTCATCGCGGGCGACTTCAACATCCAGGGGTATACGCAGTTCGTGCTCTACAAGACCAAGGAGTTCACCGCGAACGGCAACTTCGAGGGCGGCCTGAAGATCGGCTATGCCGCGCCCGACGATGCGTATGAATTCGCGGTCTTCGCGCGCAACATCACCGGCGAGAAGAACCTGAAGGGCGTGATCGAGAACTACATGGCCGCCGTGTTCAACGAGCCGCGGATCATCGGCGTGTCGCTCAGCGGCAAGTTCCGCTGATCGGATGAACTGATCCCATCCCGCAAGCGGGGGGCCGGGGGTGGGCTCGCGCTGTCGCCGGACGCAACGCTCGTTCGGGCCGAGAGCCCACCCCTCGGTCCCCTCTCGCATGCGGGAGGGGATGCAGTCATTTTCAGGCCCGTCCTGACGCTTGCGTGACGCATTTTTCAGCAGCGTGCGCCTGTAACGGACTGTAGCGACGTGAAATGGTAATTTGCCGTTTCCCTTTCGCCGGTTGATACTCCCTTCATGTCGCTCAATCCCGTTTTCTATGATGCCAGCGGTCGTCGCCGCCGACGGTTCACGCTCGGCGTGCTGGCGTTCGTGGCGTTGCTGCTGCTGTCGATCGTGGTGTTCGCGGCATCGATAGGCATGGTGCCGTCCGCGCCGTTGCTGCCGATCGAGCCCGAGCATCCGGCGTTGCGCGCGCTGCCTGCGCCGCGTGGCGGGATCATTCGCCAGACCAAGCGCGACATCAATTACTACGCCAACCGGCTGTTCGGGACGAGCGCGTCGAAGCCTGTCGCGGGGCAGGCCATTCGCGGCGGCAATCCACAGCTCGCGATCGCCTTCCACGCGCCGTGGGACGAATCCAGCGTCGCCAGCCTCGGCCGCCATGTCGAACAGCTCGACTGGCTGATCCCGGGCTGGGTGTCGGTGACCGGCGCGGATCATCGCATCACCGTGTTCCGCGATCAGGCGGGCCGCGACATCCTCAACAAGGCCGTGCACCGCCCCGTGATCCTGCCGATGGTGCAGAACGCGGTGAACGGCGACTGGGACGGGGCGGGCAGCGCCGCTCTGTTCGCCGATGCCAAGGCAAGGGGTGCGTTCCTCGACAAGCTCGTGCCGTTCCTGGCCGCGACCCATGCGGGGGGCGCGTTCTTCGATTTCGAGGATCTCCCCGCCAGTGCGCAGCCGAACTATCGCGCGTTCCTGGCCGAAACTCATGCCCGGTTCGCGCCGCGCGGCTGGGTGATCGCGATCGCCGCGCCGGTCGGCAACCCGGACTGGGACCTTCCGGCCTATGCCAAGGTGACCGACAAGGTCTTCCTGATGGCCTATGACGAGCACGAGACCAGCGGCGCGGCGGGGCCGATCGCGTCGCAGCGCTGGTTCGCGCGGATGGTCGCCGATGCCGCCCGCGGTATCCCGCCCGCCAAGCTGGTCGTCGCGATCGGCTCCTATGCCTATGACTGGCACGATAAGGGCGGCGATGCGCTCGACGTCGAAGAAGCGTGGCAGAACGCCGCGGATTCGGGCACCGTACCCACCTTCGACAAGACCAGCGGCAACAGCAGCTTCGCCTATTCCGAGGGCGGCAGGCAGCACCAGGTCTGGTTGCTCGACGCGGCATCCGCCTACAACCAGATCGCGTTCCTGCAGAAGGCGGGCCTCGGCAGCGTCGCCCTGTGGCGGCTCGGTTCGGAAGATCCGGGGCTCTGGTCGATCTGGGGGCGCAACCATCGCACCCTGCCGCCGCCCGCCGCGATCGACGCGATGCCCGCCGGCACCAACGTCGATATCGAGGGCAGCGGCGAGATCCTGAAGATCGGCGCAGAGCCGGTCACCGGTATCCGCAACGCCGTCTCCGCCAGGGACGGCACGATAGCCGACGTCGTCTTCCGGCGGATGCCGTCGCCCTATGTCGTCGACCGGACCGGCTACCGCCCGAAACAGCTCGCGCTGACCTTCGACGACGGCCCCGACGCGGAATGGACGCCGCAGATCCTCGACATCCTCAAGCGCGAGCATACGTCCGCCACCTTCTTCGTCATCGGCGAAAACGCGCTGACGCAGCGCCCGCTGCTCGAACGAATGGTCGCCGAAGGGCATGAGATCGGGAGCCACACCTACACGCATCCCAACCTCGCGACCGTCTCGTCGCGGCAGGTAAAGTATGAGCTGAACACGACGCAGCGCCTGTTCCAGGCGTTCACCGGGCGCTCGCTCCGGCTGTTCCGCGCACCCTATTTCGGTGACGCCGAGCCTAGCACCGCGGACGAGATCGTCCCGGTGCTGGCGGCGCAGAAGCGCGGCTACATCTCGGTTGGCCTACACGTCGATCCGGACGACTGGAAGCGGCCGGGCGTGCAGGCGATCATCGATCGTACGATCGCCGGTGTCGAGGCGGGGAATCCGGACCGCAGCGGCAACGTCATCCTGCTCCACGACGCCGGCGGCAACCGCGCGCAGACCGTCGCCGCGCTGCCCGTGATCATCGAACGCCTGCGCGCCATGGGGTATAGCTTCGTTCCCGTTTCCACGCTTGCCGGCCTGTCGCGCGACGCGGCGATGCCGGTGATCTCGTCGAGCGACCGCGTCGCCGCGATGGCCGATCTCGCGCTGTTCAGCACGCTCGGTGGCCTGGTCGTCGCGCTGCGCTGGATCTTCGGCATCGCGATCACGATCGGTATCCTGCGCGCGCTGGCCCTGTCGGCGCTGGCGCTGATTCAGGCCCGGCGCGAACTGCACACGGTGTTTCCCGCGATCGATCCCGCGCGGTTCGTGACGGTGATGATCCCCGCCTTCAACGAGGAGCGCGTGATCGTCCGCGCGATCCACGGCGTGCTCGCCTCCGCCGAGGTGGCGATCGAGGTGGTCGTGATCGACGACGGCTCCAGCGACGGCACCAGTCGCGTCGTGTCCGAAGCGTTCGCCGACGACGACCGCGTCCGCCTGCTGACGCTGGAGAATGGCGGCAAGGCGCGCGCGCTCAACCGCGGGCTGGAACTCGCCCGCGGCGAGATCGTGATCGCGCTCGATGCCGATACGCAGTTCGAGCCGATGACGATCGCGCGCCTTGCTCGCTGGTTCGACGATCCGAAACTGGGTGCGGTGGCCGGCAACGCGAAGGTCGGCAACCGCGTGAACCTGGTCACCAAGTGGCAGGCGCTGGAATACATCACCGCGCAGAATCTCGAACGGCGCGCGCTGGCACGGCTGAACGCGATGACCGTCGTGCCGGGTGCGGTCGGTGCGTGGCGGCTCGAGGCGATCCGCAGCGTCGGCGGTTATCCCGACGATACGCTCGCCGAGGACCAGGACCTGACGATCGCGATCCAGCGTCACGGTTGGAAGGTGCAATACGACCAGTTCGCGATCGCCTGGACGGAGGCGCCCGAGACGATCCGCGCGCTCGCCAAACAGCGGTTCCGCTGGGCGTTCGGGACGCTGCAATGCCTCTACAAACACCGCTCGGCGATCGGCAGCAGCAAGCCGCGCGGGCTTGGCTGGGTCGGGTTGCCGCAGGCGATCGTGTTCCAGATCTTGCTCGCGTCGATCTCCCCGATCATCGACCTTGCGCTGCTGGTCAGCTTCTTCTCGACCTACGTCGCGGTGCAGGCGCATGGCTGGGAACAGACCAGCCACGATGTCTATACGATGCTGGCCTATTGGCTGATCTTTACCGCGATCGATCTGCTGGCGGCGACGATCGCGTTCGCACTCGAGCGCAAGGAGCGGTGGCGGTTGCTCTGGCTGCTCATTCCCCAGCGCATCGGTTACCGGCAGGTGATGTATTACGTCGTGCTGAAGGCGATCGCCCAGGCCCTGCGCGGGCCGCTGGTCGGCTGGGGCAAACTTGCGCGCACGGGTCGCGTCACGGCGAGCTAGGTGCATGACGCCCCTCCTTTCCCGGGAGGGGCGGGCACTTAAAACGTATAGCTGACCTCGCCATACGCGTAGCGCGTGTCGCCCGTGGCCGGCGCGTTCGGTGCGTCTCTAAGGAACCGGCCCTTGGCGAGGTACACGCCGCCGGCCGCCACCCGAACGCGTTCGGGCACCGCCCACCACCGGGCGCGCCATTCGACCTGGGTCCCGACCTCGCGACCCGACGCACCGCTCGCATCGCGTACCCCGGTCTGCCCGAAGCTGTCGGTCGCGTTCGCCAGCCATAACGGCCGCACCGCCACATACGCGTCGGTCCGCGGCGTCGGCACGACCTCCAGCCGCGTCTCGACACTGATGAGATTGGCCCGCGCGACTTCGCCGTAGAGCCCACTCGGCGCGAACTCGAAGCTGCGCGCGCCGTACAGCGTGTCGAACCGACCGATGCCATCCCCGCGCCCGTCGCCGCTCGCATAGTCGGCGGCGAACCGCAGGCGAGGCTTCCAGACGCCCGGCAGGGTGTAGCCGACCCCGCCATGCACGAAAACCGCGGACACGGAGCGATCGGTCAGGTCGGTCACCGCGGACGAGAGCCGCGCCGACCCGGACTGCCAGGCCGCTTCGAGTTCATAGTCGGTACGCAGCGGCGCCGCGCCGTTCGCCAACCGTCCCCCGATCGTCCAGAGCCGCCGGTTCCGCGTCAGGAAGTCGGGCGCGTCGCGCTCCTGCAGCCTAAAGGCATAGCCCTCGAGCTTGCCGCCGAGCACGCCTGCCTTGGTCCCGATCGCGCCGTAGAATTGCAGCGCGCTACGCTCCCGGTCGCGCACCAGCCGGTCCGAACGGATCCCCGCATCGTCGTCGGGCAGGCGCTGTTGCGGCATCGTCCAGAACGCGGTCAGCGCATCGCCGGACCTGTTGCCCCAGTCGAACTTCGCACCCGTGAAGCCGTTGGTCGTGTTGCGGAAATTCTCGTCGACCACCAGTCGGCCGGAGCCGAGGTTCATCGTGAACCGACCCAGCCGGAGCTTGGCGTTGTCGATCGGCGCATACTGGACCCAGGCCTGGACGGGTTCGAACGCATCGACCTCGCTGGCGCTGACGGTCGATCCGCGTGGTTCGAAATAGGCGCGGGAATCGATGACCTCGCCGCCGATCGCGAACGGCCCGCTGGCATAGCTCGCCGCGAGCCGGACGCGGATGAAGACCGCGTGGTCGTCGGTCGCGATCCCGGTTCTCGGCTGTCCGTCGAGCGCTTCGCCGCGAACGCGGACGCTGCCGCCGACGTCCAGGCCCTGCTCCTGCGCGACGGCCGGCGAGGCGAGTACCCCGATCGCCAGGGCAGCACGACGGAACGCGGTGGGGAACAGGATCGTACCTCCGTTTCGCGGTAGCGCGCGGCAATCGTCGCGCCCTATAGCGGGGCATGCGGGTTCGAGGAGTCACAAAAGTGAAATATTCGGTGCGGGTTGCACGACTGGTCGTGGCGATTTCAGTGCTGGGCGGATCGGCCCCGGCCGTTGCGCAACAGCGACCGCCGCTCGTGCTGGCGGCCGCCTCGTTGCAGGAATCGCTGACCGCCGCGGCCGATGCATGGGCGGCGAAGGGCCATGCCAAGCCGACCATCTCGTTTGCGGCATCGTCCGCGCTCGCGCGGCAGGTCGAGGCCGGAGCGCCCGCCGATCTGTTCGTCTCGGCGGACGAGGATTGGATGGATGCGCTCGCCGCCAGGAACCTGATCGTCGCATCGACGCGCGTGACCTTTCTCGGCAACCGCCTCGTCGTCGCGGCACCCGTCGGCAGCAAGGTCCGCATCCCCGTCCGGCCGCCTGCCGCACTCGTCCGCGTGCTGACCGCCGGACCGCTGGCGATGGCGGACACGGCGGTGCCCGCGGGCAAATACGGCCAGGCGTCGCTGGAGAAACTGGGCGTATGGGCGCAGGTCGCGCCGAAAGTCGTGCGCGCCGAGAACGTCCGCGCGACCCTTGCGCTGGTCGAACGTGGCGCCGCGCCGCTCGGGATCGTCTATGCCACCGATGCAAAGGCGTCCGCCAAGGTACAGATCGCAGGTGTTTTTCCCGATAATTCGCATCCACCGATCACCTACCCGGTCGCGCGGCTGAAGACGTCGACCAACCCCGAGGCGGAGGCGTTTCGACGGTTCCTCGTCTCGCGCGAGGGTAAGGCGATTTTCGTCCGCTACGGATTCTCCGCGCGCTAGATGCTCGATGCGGCGGAATGGGCGATCGTCGGGCTTTCGTTGAAGGTCGGCGGCGTGGCGATGGCCGTGACGCTGCCGATCGCGTTCGCGCTGGCATGGCTGCTCGCGCGCGTCCGGTTTCCGGGCAAGGTGGTGGTCGACGCGGCGATCCATCTGCCGCTGGTCGTGCCCCCCGTCGTGACCGGGTGGCTGCTGCTGCTGGCGTTCGGGCCGAACGGGCCGGTCGGGCGATCGCTGCAGGACTGGTTCGGCGTGACCGTCATGTTCCGCTGGACCGGCGCGGCGATCGCGGCCGGCGTGATGGCGCTGCCCCTGATGGTGCGGGCGATGCGGATCTCGATCGAGGCGGTCGACCGCCGGCTGGAGAATGCGGCGCGGACGCTCGGGGCAGGGCCGTGGCGCGTGTTCTGGACGCTGACGGTGCCGCTCAGCGTGCCCGGCGTGCTCGCGGGTGCGGTGTTGGGTTTCGCCCGCTCGATCGGCGAATTCGGCGCGACCATCACCTTCGTATCGAACGTCCCCGGCGAGACGCAGACCCTGCCGCTCGCCATCTACTCCGCGCTGCAACAGCCGGGCGCGGATGCGATCGTCTGGCGATTGTCGTCTGTTTCCGTGGGGTTGTCGTTGATCGCTCTGATTGCGTCCGAGATGCTGACGCGCCGCGCGGGGCGGGGGCTGCATGTCCTTTGAGATCGACGTCGAGAAGCAGCTCGGCGATGCCCGGATCGCGCTGACGCTCGAAGCCGGCGAAGGCGCCACGGTCTTGTTCGGGTCATCGGGCGTCGGCAAGTCGAGCGTACTGAACATGGTCGCCGGGCTGCTTCGCCCCGATCGCGGTCGCATCGCGGTCGACGGCGATACGCTGTTCGGAAACGGCATCGACATCCCACCCGAGCGCAGGAAGGCCGGCTATGTCTTTCAGGAGGCGCGGTTGTTCCCCCACATGCGGGTCCGCGCGAACCTGCTGTACGGCGCGGGTCACGAGAAGGGGGCGTTCGAGGATCGGATCGGGTTCCTTGGTATCGGTCATCTGCTGGACCGCTGGCCGCGCACCCTGTCGGGCGGCGAGGCGCAACGTGTCGCGATTGGTCGGGCGCTGCTCAGTCGCCCGCGATTCCTGCTGCTCGACGAGCCGCTGTCGTCGCTGGACCGCGCCCGGCGCGAGGAGATCCTGCGCGCGATCGAACACGTCCGCGACGTGCTTAAGCTGCCGATCCTGATGGTGACGCACGACCCGGCCGAGGCCGAACGGATCGGCACCCGGGTCATACAGATGTAGATCCGCTTTCTCGCGAGGGAGAATACGATCAGACGAGTTCGAAGCTCCGTCTCTCGCCGTCGATGGAACTGGTAGCAACCCACAGGTCGAACATCCCCGGCTCGACGACCCAGGCCCCGTCGCCCCAGAATCTGAGGTCTTCCCGCTTCAGGGTCAGCGTAACCCGCGTGCTCGCACCCGGTGCCAACGAGACGCGGGCGAAGCCCTTCAGTTCGCGCACCGGCCGCGTCCGGCTGGCGACGCGGTCGTGGATATAGAGCTGCACCACCTCGTCCCCCGCCCGCGAACCGGTGTTGGTCACCGTCGCGGTCACCGCGATCGTGTCGGTCATTCGCGCCGGCACGACGACGTTCGAGACCGCAAAGCTGGTATAGCTCAAGCCGTGCCCGAACGGATACAGCGCCTCGTTCTTCGTCTCGCGGTAGCGCGACTTGTATTCCTGGCTACCGGTATCGGGGGCCGGGCGGCCGCTGGTCTTGTGGTTGTAGAAATAGGGTTCCTGGCCGCTTTCGATGGGAAAACTCGCGGACAGTTTGGCCGACGGGTTCACGTCGCCGAACAGAACGTCGGCGATCGCGTTGCCGCTTTCGGAGCCCAGGAACCACGTCGCCAGGATCGCGGGCGCGTCCTTCACCGCGCCGTGCAGCGCAAGCGCGCGGCCGTGGCGGAGGAGGACGATGACGGGTTTGCCGGTCGCCGCGACCGCTTCGGCAAGCGCCATCTGCGGTGCGGGAATGGTGATCTCGGTCCGCGACTGCGCCTCGCCCGACATCAGCTGCGATTCACCGATCGCGAGCAGGACGACGTCCGCGGCCTGCGCAGCGGCAACCGCAGCGGCGATCCCGCCGGGCAGGGGGGCTTCGATCTCGGACCCCTGCGCCGTGGCCACGGTCAGCCCTCGCGCACGCAGCCCCTGCGCGATCGACACGTTGAGCGTTTCGTCGGCCATGAACGCCCATGTCCCGACCACGTTCTTGCGGTCCTCGGCGAACGGTCCGATCAACGCGATCCGGCCAGGGTTCTTCTTCAGTGGCAACAGGTTGCCGTCGTTCTTCAGCAAAACGATCGAACGCGCGCCCGCCTCGCGGCTCAGCTTCAGCATCGCAGGCGTCGAGACGCTGCTCCGCTCGGCCTTCCGGCTGACCGAGCGATAGGGGTTGTCGAACAGCCCGATCGTGTCCTTCAGGTGCAGCACGCGGCGGACGCCCTCATCGAGGCGCGCGAGCGGGACCTCGCCCTTCTCGACCAGGTCGGGCAGCCACAGATTGAACAGGTTCGACTGCATGGCCATGTCCATTCCGGCCATGAACGCCTTCCTGGCGGCATCGCGACCGTCGCTGGCATAGCCGTGCGCGACCAGTTCCTCGTCGGCGGTGTAGTCTCCGACGACCATGCCGCGGAACCGCCACTCCCCGCGCAGCAGATCGGTCATCAGCCAGTGATTGCCGCTGGAAGGAACACCGTCGATGTCGTTGAACGCGCTCATCAATGTCGCGACGCCCGCGTCGACCGCGGCCTTGAACGGCGCGAGGTGGACTTCGTGCAACGTGGCCGGCGAAATCTCGGTAAAGTTATAGTCCTGCCCACCGGACACCGCGCCATATGCCGCGAAATGCTTGGCGCAGGCTGCGACGCGGGTCGGATCGCGCAGGTCGCTACCCTGGAAACCGCGCACGCGCGCACGGGCGAGCTGGATCCCAAGATAGGGATCTTCGCCCGATCCTTCGGCGACGCGACCCCAGCGCTGGTCGCGCGCGACATCGACCATCGGCGCAAAAGTCCAGTGGATCCCGAGCGCCGTAGTTTCCAGCGCCGCCGCCCGAGCGGTGCGTTCCGCGAGATCCGGATCGAACGCGCACGCCTCTGCGATCGGCAGCGGGTAGGCGGTGCGCAACCCGTGGATGACATCGCCCGCGAAGATCAGCGGGATCTTCAGGCGGGTCGCCATCGCCGCGTCCTGGGCTCCCTTGGCGCCCGCATAGCCAACGCCGTTGAACAGCATGCCGATCTGCCCGGTCTTGATCCGCGCGATCTGCTCGACCGCGCCGCCGGTCGCGAGTCCGGGATTGAACGGCACGCCGATCGGCCGGATCTGGTCCGAGAAGCAGCTGAGCTGGCCCGCCTTCTCGGCCGGTGTCATCTTGGCGATCAGGCTCTCGATCCGGTCGCTCTGCGCAAACGCCGCGGTCGAACCGAGCGACAGGCCGGCGATCGCGGCACCACCGGTCAGCACCTGCCGACGGTCTAGGGTTAGCGACATATCCTGCTCCTTTTGCTTTGCGAGCGGATTAGTCGCTAGACCACGGTTCCGCAAATCACGCGCAACCGTGGTCCGTGGCGTCTCAGCCGAGCGCGCGCGCGAACAGCCGCCCCAGTCGGGCCGAGAAAGCCCGCGCGTCGATCGGACGCTCGCCATCGGCGATCTGCGCCTCGTCGAACAATAGATGCGCGGCGTCCTCGCGCAGCGCGGTCTCGTCCTCGTCGAGCGCTGCCAGCCTGGCGATCAACGTACTGCGCGGATTGATCTCGAGCACCGGCTTGGCCGCGGGCATCGCCTGGCCGCTCGCCGCCAGGATGCGTTCCAGCTGCCGGTCCATGCCGCTGTCCGCCGCGACCAGGCAGACCGCGCTGTCGGTCAGCCGCTCGGACGCGCGGACCTCGGACACGGCGTCGGCCAGCGTGGTCTTCACGAAGGCGATGAAGTCCGCGATTTCAGGCGTCGCGTCGGCGGTCGGCTGCTCGCCGCCATCGACCAGCGGGATCAGGCCGAGATCGGCCGCCCCTTGCGTGACCGACTTGAACGGCTTGCCGTCCGAATCCACACCCGCGGTAACCCAGAACCCGTCGACCGAATCCGGCAGCAGCAGCACCTCGATTCCCCGCGCACGGAATCCTTCGAGCTGCGGCGACGCCTCGAGCCGGTCGAGATCGGTGCCGACCGCGTAATAGATCGCGGTCTGGTTCTCCTTCATCGCGCCGACATAGTCCGCGACCGATCGCCACGCGCCTGCCGACGTCGTGGTCTTGAAGCGGGCGAGCTTGAGCAACGGTTCGCGCCGCTCGAAATCCTCGTACAGCCCCTCCTTCAGGACCGCGCCGAAATTCTCCCAGATCCTGGCATATGCCTCCGGGTCACGCGTCGCGAGCTTGTCGAGTTCGGACAGCACGCGCCCGGTCACGCCCTTGCGGATCGCGGCGAGCATCGGGCTTTCCTGGATCATCTCGCGGGAGACGTTCAGCGGCAGGTCCGACGAGTCCACCAGCCCGCGCATGAAGCGCAGATAGCGCGGCAGCACCTCGGCATCGTCGGTGATGAAGACGCGCTTCACATACAGCTTCATGCGGCCGTTGCGGTCCGGATCGAACAGGTCGAACGGCTTGGCGCCGGGTACGAAGGCGAGAACCGAATATTCGTGCAGCCCTTCGGCGCGGTAGTGGAGCGTCAGCGCGGGTTCGTCGAACTGGCCCGACACGCCGCGGTAGAAATCGGCATAGTCCTCGGTCGAAATGTCGGACTTGGGCTTGGTCCACAACGCGGCACCATCGGCGATGTCGACCGGCTCGGCATCTGGCGTCTCGCGCAGGGTGATCGGCACCGGGACATGACCCGACTGGTCCTTGATCAGCCGTTCGACGGTGAAGCGGTCGGTAAAGCTGGTAGCGTCTTCGAGCAGGTGCAGCACGACGCGGGTGCCGCGCGTCGGCGCTTCGGCGGTGTCGACCGGCGCAATCGTGTAGGTGCCGAGCCCGTCCGACGACCACACCGACGCGGTGTCCGCCCCGGCGCGGCGCGAGACCACATCGACCTTCCCCGCGACCATGAACGCGGAATAGAAGCCGACGCCGAACTGGCCGATCAACTGCGCGCCGTCGGTGCCGGCCGACGCGGCGATCCGCTCCATGAACGCCTTGGTCCCCGACCGCGCGATCGTACCGAGTGCGTCGCCCATGTCCTCGGCGGTCATGCCGATGCCGTTGTCCTCGATCGTCATCGTCTTCGCGTCGGGGTCGAGCGTGATCGCAATCTGCGTCCGCGTCTCGTCGCCGAGCAGTTCCGGCGCGCTCAGCGCCTCGTAGCGCAGCTTCTCGCAGGCGTCGGCCGCGTTCGATATCAGCTCGCGCAGGAACACGGTCTTATCCGAATAGACCGAATGCACCATCATGTGCAGCAGGCGGGAGACGTCCGCCTCGAAGGCGTGGGTAGCAGGCGCAGGGGTAGCGGGCGCAGAAGTCGGGGACGCGGCGGTTTCGGGCGCGTCGGTATCGGTGGTGCTGGTCTCGATCGTCATGATGCTCGCCGGATCTTTCGCTGGAATTCTTCGGGCGAGAGTTGGCCGGGCATCGAAACGAATTCAAGAGGCGCGCGGCCATTCGTTATCGCTCGGGACCCGGGTGCCGTGGCAACAAAACGACGACTGCACCGAACGCAAATCTGCAACATTATAACACGAAAGCCGGCTGCGGCGTTACAACCCTGCCAACAACCGCTTGAGAGCACGCAAAGATTTCTATTGCGTTACAGTTCGTTCCACTGTTCAATCCGACTCGTTCAGTAAGACGATGCAACGGGCCGAGGCGCCGCGTGGGGAGGAACGGATGCGTTCTTCTCCACCCATAGCTTGCCGTCCATCGTTACTGAGCAGGGGGATGATGACCGCGAAAGGCCGCCGCCGGGTTTTACCCGCCGGTGTTTCTGACACTCGGCACTCTGGGGAGGAGTGCCGTCTTCGGGGGCCTTGATGATCATTCGCGGGAAGAATTCTACACGCTCGGCATCTGTTACGGACAAGTCCGGCACAACCAACGGCGGGAACGGGGTTGCGCTGACCCGTCGGGCGGCGCTCGAACGGCTCGGCCTGATCGGCGGTCTCGGTGCCACGCTCGGCGCGATGCAGGCCTTGGGACTGACCGGCGGCCTGATCGGCGAAGCGCACGGGCAGGAAATCGCGACGCTGACACCGACGCTGGGCAAGGGCGTCCACGTCGTCGTGCTCGGCGCCGGGATCGCGGGGCTCACCTCCGCCTATGAACTCGAGCAGGCCGGCTTCCAGGTGACGTTGCTCGAGGCTCGCGACCGGGTCGGCGGGCGCGCCTGGACGGTCCGCGACGGCGACAAGATCGAGATGATCGGCGAGGCGACGCAGACCGCCAAATTCTCCGACGGCATCTATTTCAATGCGGGGCCAGCGCGGATCCCGAGCTTTCACCAGGGCCTTATCGGCTATGCCAAGAAGTTCGGCGTGCCGCTGGAGGTAGAGGTCAATTCGAGCCGTTCGGCCTATGTGATGGCCGATGATGGCAGCAAGATCCGGATGCGGACCGCGATCAACGACATGCGCGGGCATATCGCCGAACTGCTGGCCAAGGCGATCAACCAGGGTGCGCTCGACCAGGCGATGACCGCCGCGGACAAGCAGAAGCTCATGCCGTTCCTGAAGGCGTATGGCGATCTCGACGAGAAGTACGATTTCGCCGGCACCGAGCGATCGGGGTTCGGGACGGCGCCGGGCGCAGGAGTGACCTTCTCGTCGGCCGGCAGCGCGGTGCCGATGGACCAGTTGCTCGCGAACCAAC
>JAYVRZ010000091.1:0-13947 GCA_043775965.1 Sphingomonas sp. | reverse complement strand
CGATTCGAAGGGGCATCTGGTCCTGATCCGCCGCGCCAATGGCCGCTGGACCCGGATCGGCGCGCGGCAGGGCCTGCCCGACGGCGCGATGGGCGACATTCTCAGTACGCCTATGGGCATCTACCTCAGCGTCGCGCCGCGGATGCTGCGCCTGAAGCCGGGCGGTGCCCGGTTCGAAGATACCGGCGTGCCGGTCGCAACCTACTCGTCTCTCGCCCGCGACCACGGCGGCAACCTGTGGCGGTGGCATGACGGCCGGATCGAAATGCTCGGCAAGGGTGGGCGATCCTATCGAACGGGCAGCACGACGACGCCGTATGTGCTGGGAAAATCCACGTTCGATCGCGACGGCAATCTATGGCTCACCGGTCAGGATGCCGGGCTCGGGCGGATCTCCGCAGCGGCCTTGCAACGACCCGAGCGCCCCGACAGCGTCGAGCTGTTCACCGAGAAACAGGGGCTGACGGCGTCGTTGACGCTGGCGATGCTGGAGGACCGGGAGGGTAATGTCTGGGTGGGGACCGAGTCCGGCCTAGATCGGTTCTCGGCCAGCAACATCGTCCAGCCGCGCCGGACCGAGGCGATCGTGTCGGGCTTCGTCGGAGACGCGCGGGTGAACGCTATCTTCGTGGCGGGGCTGTCGGGGGTCTATCGGATCGCCCGGACCGGCGACCCTGTGCTGATCTTCCCCAAGCCCGACATCGGCGTCCTGTGCGGCAATGCACGCCGCATGCTGGCGATCGGCATGCAGGGCATATCCCTGCTCGATCTCGACGAGGCGGGAAATCTTGCCAGGGTGACACCGATAGTCGGGCCGCTTTCGGTTACGTGCGCGGTAGATACGGGCGGCAATTTCTGGACCGGGATGGACCGCGTCTACCGTCTCGTCGGGAACCGGTTGCGCCCAGCCGACGGCCCAGCGGGTATCGCCGGCGCTACCGTGACCCGGATCCGCGCCGACGATGCCGGCGGTATCGTGGTCACGCGCGTGGGGCAGGGCGTCGCCCGACTGCGCGACGGCGTGGAAACGCAGCTGTGGCAAACCAAGGATTCGGTCACTGGCCGGACGCAGACGCTGGTGCCGAACCGCCACGGACTGCTCGTCGTCGGCGACCAGGGACTGGGACGGTATGACGGTCGGCGGCTCGTGGCGCTGACGGATCGAACCTATCCGTTCTTCGCCGGGCTGACGGGGTTGCTCCGGACACCGGACGGCGTGACCTGGGTAATCGGCGCGACCGGCATCTTCCGGATGCCGTCGGCGGCGCTCGACGCGGCGTTCGCGCATCCGGGCAGTGTCATCCCGCACGAACGGTTCGGGTATCGAGACGATTTCCGCGCACGGTCCAACCTGGTCGAGGCGAACGACATCGCGCAGGATGCCGGCGGTCGGATCTGGTTTGCGACCAATCGCGGTCTCGCACGGATCGATCCGCGGCGATTGTCGCGCAATCCGTTGCCGCCGACCGTCCACATCCGCGCGCTGGTCGCCGGCGGCGTCGATCGTCCCGCCACCGGCGCGACGATCGCGCTCCCGGTCGGCACCAACCACGTGCAGATCCGCTACACCGCGCTCAGCCTGACCGATGCGGCAGCCAACCGCTATCGCTACCGGATGGAAGGAGTCGATGCCGGCTGGATCGACGCAGGCGATGCGCGCGAGGCGCTCTATACCAATCTCGGTCCGGGTACGTACCGATTCCACGTCATTGCCGCGAACAACGACGGAGTCTGGAACCGGCGGGGCGCCGCGCTGTCGTTCACGATCGCGCCGCGCTTCTACCAGACGCGAATATTCGCGGCGGCCTGTATCGTCCTCGTGGTTACCCTGTTGTGGCTGCTCTATCGTCGCCGCTTGCGGATCGTCGCGCAAAGCACCCGTGATCGGTTCGAAGTGCAACTCGCCGAGCGTGAGCGGATCGCGCGCGAGCTCCACGACACGTTGCTTCAGGGGTTCCAGGGGCTGATGCTGCGGTTCCAGGCGGTGGTCGAGCGACTGCCGCGCGGCGACGACACGCGCGCCAGCCTGGAAAGCGCGCTGGAGCGAGCCGACGACATCCTGCTCGACGGTCGCGAACGCGTGCGGACCCTGCGCGAGGATGTCGAGCCGGTCGCGGTGCGTGCGTTGCTGGCGTCGGTCGCCGAACGCGTGGTCCAGGCGCCGTTGACCTGGGACATCGCGTTGGAAGGTCCGGTGCGGGCGATCTGTGCGCCGGTCGCGGACGAGATCGCGCAGATCGTCGGCGAGGCGCTGGCCAACGCGGTGCGGCACGCCAGCGCGCGTCATCTCACGATCCATATCCGATCCGCGCCCGACACGCTGGTGATCACCGTCTCCGACGACGGAATCGGGCTACCGTCGCAGGTGGAGAAGGCGGGCCACAAGCCGGGGCATTACGGATTGGTCGGCATGCGCGAACGCGCCGCTCGGTTCGGCGGTACGTTCGCGATCCATTCGGACGTGGCGAGTGGTACGCAGATCAAGATCACCATCCCGGCGCGAGTCGCGTATCGGTGACCGACCGGCGGGAGCGCCCGCCGGTCGAGCCGGTCAGGCCTTCACGAAGGCAAGCAGGTCGGGATTGATCACCGCGGCATGCGTCGTCAGCATGCCGTGCGGGAAGCCCTTGTAGATCTTCAGCGTGGCATGCTTCAGCAGCTTGGCCTGAAGCACTGCCGCGTTGGCGAACGGCACGATCTGGTCGTCGTCGCCCTGCAACACCAGCGTCGGCACGGTGATCGCCTTGAGGTCGGCGGTCTGGTCGGTCTCGGAGAACGCCTTGATCCCGTCGTAATGCGCGATCGCACCGCCCATCATGCCCTGGCGCCACCAATTCTGGACGACCCCCTGCGAAATCGTCGCGCCCGGCCGGTTGAAGCCGTAGAACGGCCCCGATGCGACATCGAGGAAGAACTGCGCGCGGTTCTCGGCCAGCGCCTTGCGGAACCCGTCGAACACCGACATCGGCAGGCCACCCGGGTTGCTCGCGGTCTTGAGCATCATCGGTGGCACCGCGCTGACCAGTACCGCCTTGGCGACGCGACCCTGGGGTTGGCCGAACTTGGCGACATAGCGCGCAACTTCGCCGCCGCCGGTCGAGTGACCGATATGGACCGCATTCCTCAGGTCGAGATACTCGGCCACGGCCGATGCGTCGGCGGCGTAATGGTCCATGTCGTTGCCGGTATCGGCCTGCGACGAGCGACCATGTCCGCGACGGTCATGCGCGACGACGCGGTAGCCCTCGGCGAGGAAGAACAGCATCTGCGCGTCCCAGTCGTCGGACGACAGCGGCCAGCCGTGATGGAAGACGATCGGCTGCGCGTCTTTCGGACCCCAGTCCTTGTAGAAGATGTCGATGCCGTCCTTGGTCTTGACGTATCCGCTGCTCATTCTGGTAACTCCGGCTGGTCGGGGGGTGATGGGTACGCGCGCGAACGTCACGGCGGGCAGCACCATCGTCGCAGCGGCGCTGGCCGAGGCGATGAAGACGGCGCGCCGTGACAGGTGACGAGGGGTATCTGGCATATCTGGATCCTGCTGGTTGGCGGGGGCGACGACGCTATGGCGCGGTTGCGGCCTGTTCGATCAACGCCGCGAGGGCGTCGGGATTGGACGTCATCACGTCACGGCCGTGAGGCAGGCGATCCAGGTCTTCATATGCGTGGGCTCCCAGGGGCAGGCGTCCGTGTCTCAATGCGCGCCGATGATGCCCGATTATTGGCGAAGCGAAACGAAATTTGCGCAGGACTGATATATTCCGCCGTCGCCGCCCCGTGTCTGGTGGGACGGTGCTGGCCGACCTGCTAGCATCCGCACACACGATCGACGGAGCAGGCATGAGCGGACGGAAAATGGGACCGGGAAGGCTGGAGGCCTTCACCGACGGGGTCGTGGCGATCATCATCACGATCATGGTGCTGGAGCTGAAGGTGCCGGAGACCGGCGATCTGCGCGGCCTTGCCGGCAGCGCACCGGTCCTGCTCGCCTATCTGCTGAGCTTCGTGAACGTCGGGCTGTACTGGAACAATCATCACCACATGTTCCACGCGGTCGACCGGATCGATGGGCGAGTGCTGTGGGCAAACCTGTTCCTGCTATTCTGGCTCAGCCTGGTGCCGTTCGTGATCCGCTGGCTGGACGAGAGCCAGTTCGCGGCGGGCGCGACCGCGGCTTACGGGATCGTCCTGGGGCTTGCCGCGATCGGCTATTCGCTGACCGAGCGCGCGATCATCGCCTGCAACGGCAAGACCTCGGCGGTCGCCCGCGCGATCGGATCGGACTGGAAGGGCTGGAGCAGCATCGCGTTCTACGCGGCTGCGGTGCCGCTGGCGTTCGTCAGCCGCTGGATCGCGATCGCGCTGTATGTCGCGGTGATCGGGCTGTGGCTGGTCCCCGACCGCCGGATCGTGCGGACGCTAGACACCGACTAGGCGCGGCGTCGAAATCTCGCAGCATAGTGATCCACGCCCGACGAGCGAAGTCTTGGATGAACGAACTGAGTGGGGGGTGCCGGAACGCAGCGATACTCTGCCGAGGCATGATCGCGAAAATGGCTCCCTGAGTAGGATTCGAACCTACGGCCACTCGATTAACAGTCGAGAGCTCTACCGCTGAGCTATCAGGGAACGTTGCCGGAGGCGGCTCTATAAACGGCCGGTCGGGCGATGCAAGCGGGTTTCGCCGCAAAAACGGAAATCCGCGGAAATCCGTGGTCAGGCGACGAACTGTTCCATCGTGATCCGGTCGTCGAGCGCGTGCTCCGGATCGAACAGCAACGTCAGTTCGCGCGCGCGGTCCATGCAGATGTCGACGCGCGCGACGTCGCGGATCTCGCGCTGGTCTGCCACTGCCGACACGGGGCGCTTGGCAGCGTCCAGCACGCGGATGCCGATCCGTGCCTTGTCGGGCAGGATCGCACCGCGCCAACGCCTGGGGCGGAAAGGGCTGATCGGGGTAAGCGCGATCATCCCCGAGCCCAGCGGCAGGATCGGGCCGTGTGCGGACAAATTGTACGCGGTCGAGCCTGCAGGGGTAGCGACCAGGATGCCGTCGCAGGCGAGTTCGGGCAGGACGATACGGTCGTTTACGGTCACTTCGAGGTTGGCGGTCTGCCGGGTCTCGCGCAGGAACGACACTTCGTTGATCGCGGGCAGGGTATGCGTGCGGCCGTCGACGCCGATCGCGGTCATGCTCAGCGGCGTGACCTTGAAGGGTTTCGCGCGGTCCAGTCGGTCGGTCAGGCCGTGGTGCCGCCATTCGTTCATCAGGAAGCCGACCGTGCCGAGATTCATGCCGAACACCGGCACCGGCGGCTTGCGGCGCTCGAGCATGGAATGAAGCGTCTGGAGCATGAACCCGTCGCCGCCGAGCGCGATGATCACGTCGGCATCCTCGACCGGCACCCATTCGCCCATGTCGGCGAGTTCGACCTCGGCAGCACGAGCAGGCGGGGTATTGGACGCGACCAGCGCCCGCCGCTCGTACCGACTCATCCGCCAGTGACGCTCATGTGACGCGCGACGGCGGGGCCCTCGCCGACGCCGATACGGAAATCGTGCGCCTTGGGCTTGGCGAAGAGGCCAGCGTCGATCGCCGCGTCGAGCCCAGCGGTGCCACCATCGCGCAAGGCAGCCTTGAGATCGACCTGGTCGTCATGGCCGAGGCACATGTAGAGTTTGCCTTCGGTGGTCAGGCGCACGCGGTTGCACCCGTCGCAAAAATTGGCGGTCAACGGCGAGATCAGGCCGAGCCGGGTCCGCGTGCCATCGACGTTCCAATAGCGCGCCGGGCCGCCGGTCTTGTGCGCGTCGCGTGCGAGGGCGAACTGCTCGCTGAGGTCCTGGAAGACCGTGGTCAGCGGCAGGAACCGGTCGGTCCGGTCCTCGTCGATCGCGCCCAGCGGCATCGTCTCGATCAGCGACAGGTCGAACCCCTCGTCGCGGCACCATGCCAGCATCGGCGCGATCTCGTCCTCGTTGAAACCCTTGAGCGCGACCATGTTGATCTTGATCGCCAGGCCGGCGTCGCGCGCCGCCATGATGCCGCCGATCACCTGCGCCACGTCGCCGTGGCGGGTGATGTAGCGGAACCGCTCCGGATCGCGGCTGTCCATGCTGACGTTGACGCGGCGGATGCCCGCATCGACCATAGCCTCGGCATGCTGCGCGAGGCGCGTGCCGTTGGTGGTCATCGTCAACTCTTCCAGACCCGATCCGATATTGCCGCCGAGGCGCTGCATCAGTTCGGCGACGTCGCGTCGGACGAGCGGCTCGCCACCCGACAGCCGGATCTTGGTGACGCCGCGCGCGATGAACCTTTCCGCGATGATCGCGATTTCCTCGAGACTGAGCAGCTTCGAGCGTGGCAGGAACGTCATCTGTTCGGCCATGCAATAGCGACAGCGCAGGTCGCAGCGATCGGTCACCGAAATACGCAGATACTTGATCGTCCGCCCGTGCGTATCCTGCAACGGCTTCTGCATGAGGGCGGGCGCGAGCGTCATCCTGTCAGAGCTAAGCGTTGCCTGCGTCGGTAACAAGGCCGGATCGGGTGTCAAATCGGGAGCCGGATCGGCTGGTAGTGGATTGGCGCGCAGCGATACCGCGGCTAGGCTCGCACCGATGGGACTTGGCGCGACTGATAGTAATGACATGCAGACGGCAACGACGCTGTTCGCGGTATCGTTCCGTCAACACGGTGAAATCGCAGAGATATTGGCGAGCGTGGGCGCTGGCGCCGGATGGCACGCGGCGGTCGTAAAGGATGCCGATGCGATCGAAAGCCGTTTCCTGGCGAGCGGTGCCGCGGTGGCGATGATCGATGCCCGTGGTGCGCTCGACGAGGGGTTGGCCGCGACGCGCGTGCTGGGCGGCATCATCGCCACCAACGGCGCGGCGCTGCTGGTGCTGGTCTCACGCGGCGACGTCGAGGCGATCGGCGAGTTCTTCGATGCCGGCGCGACGCAGTTCCTCGCCAGTCCGGCAAGCGAAAGCGAACTGGTCCAGGCACTCCGCTTCGCCGGGCGGCACGCCGCACGGGCATCGGGCGGCGCGGTCGATCGCCGCGGGATCCCGGGCGCATCGCTGTACGACCGGGAAACCGGCGACGCGCGGCGCTGGATCGTCGGCCGGATCGCCGACGATCGGCCGGTCGCAGTGGTGCTGGTCGCCTTCTCGCGGCTCGACATCGTCAACGCGGCACATGGTCGACCCGCGGTCGACGGGCTGATCGAGGCGGCGGTCCGTCGCGCCGAGACGGTTGCGCGCGAGGCGATTGGCGTAGAGGCGATGGTCGCGCGGCTCGGCGGGTCGGAATTCGTGCTGGTGGTCGAGGCGTCGGGCGCGGCGGTGACCGCGGCGATCACCGCGCTCGACGCGGCGCTCGCGCGGCCGTTCGCGGTGGCGGATACGCGTGCGGTGCTCGGCTGCCGGTTCGGGGTGGCGCAGCGCCAGCCGGGCGACGATGCCGCGGCGTTGCTGCGGCGGGCGAGCGAGGCGCTGGCGGAGGCCAAGGCCAGCGACGGATCGGTGCTGCACGTCGCGCTGCCCGACGGCGTCGCGCCGATCGACGCGCTCGCGATCGACCTGCACCACGCGATCGAACGCGACGAGATCGACCTGCGCTGGCAACCCCAGGTCGAGATCGCGAGCGGCAAGATCACCGGTGTCGAGGCGCTGGCCCGGTGGAGTCACCGGACGCTGGGGCCGCTCGGCGCGGACACGCTGTTCGACGCCGCCGACCGGGCCGACCTGGGCATCGCGCTGTCGGACCATATCCAGCGGCTGGTGCTCGCGCGCGCGGTCGCCTGGCCGGACGCGTTGGGCACGTTGCGCGTGTCCCTCAACCTCACCGCAGCGGACATCACCCGGCCGGGGTTCGCGGCGCTGTTCCTCGCGCGGATCGACGAGAGCGGCTTCCCGCGGGGGCGGCTGACCGTCGAGATCACCGAAACCGGCCTGATCGAGGACCTGGCGGCGGCGTCGGCTTTGCTGGCCGAACTGCGCGGGGCAGGGTGCCGCGTCGCGATCGACGATTTCGGGACGGGCTATTCGAGCCTCGCCTATCTGAAGTCGTTGCCGCTGGATTACGTCAAGATCGACAAGTCGCTGGTGCGCGACATCGACGGCAGCGCACGAGACCGCGTGGTGGTGGCGGGCGCGATCACGATGGCGCGCTCGCTGGGCCTTGCGGTGATCGCCGAAGGGGTCGAGACGTCGTCGCAACTCGAACTGCTCGCCGCGGGCGGATGTGCGCTGTACCAGGGGTTCCTCATGTCCGAGCCGGTGGACGAGGCGGCGCTGCTCGCGCTGATGGCCCGGACATGACAGGCGACATGACGGGACACAGGACGATGCGCAGCCTGTTGCTCCCGTTCGCGCTGGTGGCGATCGCCGCGGCGCCGGCACAGACGCCGGCCGAGACCGGGATCCGTCACGCCATGGAGGCGAGTGCCGCCGGCTGGAACGCGGGCGACCTTGCCCGGTTCATGCAGGTCTATGCCGACGACGCGGTGTTCGTGACGCCCAAGGGGCTGCTCCGCGGCAAGCCGGCCATCTCGGACAAATACCGCCCGAGTTTTCGCGATTCCGGCAACGCGCGCGGAACGCTGTCGTTCGCGTTGCTGGAGATGCGCGCGATCGATCCGGGGCACGCGATGCTGTTCGCACGCTGGACGTTGACCGGCGCCTCGACCAGCGAGAGCGGTATGACCACGTTGATCTTCGAACGACGCGGCACCGCGTGGAAGATAATCGCCGACCATAGCAGCTAGGGGCCTTCGAGCCTCACGCTGCACTATACCGGGCAAATCAGCGCTGGCGGACCGCGCCTGCGGCGCGGACGTCGGCGATCGTTGGATAGCCGTTGACCGCCATCAGCAGGTCCGCCTCCGCGAGCAGGCATCTCAGAACGTGCGCCGCGCCCGCCGCGCCGCCGAGCGCGAGGCCGTATGCATAGGGGCGACCAACGCCGACCGCGGTGGCGCCCAGCGCGAGCGCCTTCACCATGTCGGTGCCCGATCGGATGCCCGAATCGAACAGCACCGGCGTCGAGCCCGACGCGGCGACCACGTCCGACAGCATGTCGATCGCCGCGATCCCACCATTTGCCTGCCGGCCGCCGTGGTTCGAGCAATAGATGCCGTCGGCACCCGCGTCGATCGCGCGCCGTGCATCGTCGGGGTGACATATCCCCTTCAGCACGAGCGGGAGTTTCGTCAGCGAGCGCAGCCACGGCATGTCCGCCCAGGTCAGCACCTTGCCGAACACGCCCGCCCATTGCCGCACCGCCGCCGCGCCGACCTCTTCCGGCGGTCGCTCGAGCATCGTGCGGAACACCGGGTCGCTGAAGTAATTGGCAAGCACGTGGCCGCGCAACTGGGGGAAGTTCGCGCCGTTCAGGTCGCGCGGTCGCCAGCCGGTCACCCAGGTGTCGAGCGTCACGACGATCGCCTTGTACCCTGCGGCCTCGGCGCGGCGAACGAGGCTCTCCGTCAGCGCGTCGTTTTTGGGCGTATAGAGCTGGAAAAAGCCTGGCGTGTCGCCGAGCGCCGCGGCGACGTCCTCCAGCGGATCGTTCGACAGCGTCGACTGGCACAGCGGCACGCCGGTGATCGCCGCCGCCTGCGCCGCCGCAAGGTCGCCATGCCCGTCCTGCGTACAGATCCCGTTGATCCCGACCGGCGCCATGAACAGCGGCGTGGGCAGGGTCATGCCGAACAGCTCGATCGACAGGTCGCGGCGCGTGCAGTCGACCATCATCCGCGGCATCATGCCCCAATGCGCAAAGGCGTCGGCGTTGTGGCGCTGGGTATGCTCGTCGCCGCACCCGCCCTGCAGATAGGCGAGCGTCGCCGGCGGCAGCGCGGCGGCGGCCCGTGCCTCGAGCGTCGCGAAGTCTACCGGCACGCTCGGCACCACCCCGTTCAGCCCGGCGAAGTAGATCGCGTTCTGGTAATCGCCGAAATGGGACGCGCTCTTCGGGGCCGCTGCCATCATGCTCTCCTGTGTTTTGCCGCGCTTATACGGGCTGACCGGTGACGGAGTCATTCCTTGTCCCTAAGGATATGCGAACGATTACAGAAAGTCCGACGATGTCCCTTCGCTCGCCTCTCCTCGTTCTCCTGGCGCTCTCCGCGAGCGCATCCGCCCAGACCACCGCCGCCGACCCGAACGCCTATCTCGAAGACATCCACGGCGCCCGCGCGCTCGACACGGTCAAGCGCTGGAACACCCGGTCGCTCGCCGACCTGGAGGCGAAACCGGGCTATGCCGCGTACCGCCAGCGCGCGCTCGACCTGTTGCAGGCCGATCGCCAGATCGCGACGCCCGACCAGATCCTCGGCGATCAGGTGCTGAACCTGTGGCAGGACAAGGCGAACGCGCGCGGCCTGTGGCGGGTCGCCTCGCTGGCCTCCTTCACCAGTGGCAAGCCGGCATGGCGGACGCTGATCGACGTCGACGCGCTGGGCAAGGCGGAGGGCAAGAGCTGGGTATGGAAGGGCGCGACGTGTCGCTCGCCGTCCTATGACCGCTGCATGGTGGCGCTGTCGGACGGCGGCGGCGATGCGGTGGTCGAGCGCGAGTTCGACATTCCTTCGAGCAAGTTCGTCGCGGACGGCTTCGTCGTGCCGAGCTTCAAGACCGGGCTGAACTGGGCTGGGCCGAACGCGCTGTACGTGGCGACCGATTTCGGGCCCGACAGCCTCACCAAGTCGGGCTATCCGCGCACCGTGAAGCGCTGGCGGCGCGGCACGCCGCTGGCCTCGGCGACGATCGTGACCAGCGCGACGCAGGATAATGTCGGGATCGAGACCAACGTCTTTACCGAGGGTGATCGCCGCTATGCGCTGGTGTCGCGCAACGTCGATTTCTTCCATGCGAAGCGCAGCCATATCGCGGAGGATGGCCGGCTGGTGCCGTCGCCGCTGCCCGACGACGCGGAGATCAGCACGGTGCTCGACGGGCGCCTGATCGCGACGCTTGCCTCCGAGTGGCGCGGGATCCCGAGCGGATCGGTGGTCGCCTATAGCATCGCCGACGTACTCGCGGGGCGGGCGCCGGTTATCGAGCGCGTGCTCGTCCCGACCGCGACTCAGGCCGTCGAGCAGGTCGAATCGAGCCGGTCGGTGCTGTGGGTCAAGATGCTCGACGACGTCTCGGGTCGGCTCGTATCGCTGACGCGCGGCGCCGATGGCCGCTGGACGCAGTCCGTCGCGGCACTCCCCGCGGCGTCGACGATCCACCTCGATGCCAGCGCGGCGAAGGACGACATCGCGTTCGCGGTGGTCGAGGGGTTCCTCAGCCCGCCCGCGCTGTATGCGGTGCGCCCGAACGCCAAGCCGGTAACCGTGGACGCGCTGCCGGCACGGTTCGACGCGACCGGGATGCAGGTCGAACAGCGGTTCGCGACGTCGAAGGACGGCACGAAGATCCCCTATTTCCTGGTGCGTAGGAAGGACACGGCGCGATCGGGGGCGGGCCCGGTGCCGGCGCTGGTCCACGCCTATGGCGGTTTCCGCAATGCGCAGACGCCGACCTACCTGGTCGACCAGCCGTATCGTTCGGGGCCTGCCGGGCTGTTCTGGGTCGAGGAGGGCAACGCCTTCGTCCTCGCCAACATCCGCGGGGGCGGTGAATACGGCCCGCGCTGGCACCAGGCGACGCTGCGCGAGAACCGGCAAAAGGCGTATGACGATCTTCACGCGGTCGGCGACGATCTGGTGCGGACCGGGGTCAGCGCCAAGCGGAGGATCGCGGTATCGGGGCGCTCGAACGGCGGGCTGCTGGTCGGCGTCGCGATGGAGCAGCGACCCGACCTGTACGGCGCGATCGTGATGGGATCGCCGTTGCTCGACATGCAGCGTTATTCGCATCTGTCGGCGGGCGCGTCGTGGATCGGCGAATATGGCGACCCCGACAAGCCGGCGGACTGGGCATTCATCTCGCAATATTCGCCGTATCAGAATTTGAAGCGCGGTGTGCAATACCCGGTGCCGTTCATCTACACCTCGACCGAGGACGACCGCGTCCACCCCGGCCACGCGCGCAAATTCGCGGCGCGGCTGGAAGCGTATGGCGACCCGTTCTTCTATTACGAGAACCCCGAGGGCGGCCACGCGGCGGGCGCCGACCGGATCGAGGATGCCAAGCGCGCCGCACTCGTCACCGTCTATCTCAACTCGCAACTGGGCACCGCCACCGCCCGCTGATCGTCAGGACTTCATGATGCGTAATTTTCGTCTTCTGCTCGGCGCCGCGATTCTGGCGCTGCCCGTCTCTTCGATTCCCACTGCCGTACTGGCCGCGCAGGCCAGCGAGACTCCGGCATTCTCATCGCTGTCGAAGCGCTATGTCGACGGGATCGCGCGGCTCAACCCGTCGTCGGCGACGTCGCTCGGCGATCACCGGTTCGATGCGCAGGTCACCGACATGTCGGCGGCCGGTCGTGCCAAGCGCGAGGCGTTCTCGAAGGCGATGCTGGCCGACCTACAGCGGATCGATCGCAAGCGCCTGTCGCGCGAGGAGCAGGTCGATGCGGCGTTGCTTGACAATGCGCTGCGCTACGACATCTGGGATGCCGAGACGCTCGGCGGGTGGGCGTGGGATCCGCAGGTCTATAACGACATCGCCGGCAGCTCGCTCTATTCGCTCGCCGCGCGCGATTTCGCACCGTGGCCGCAGCGGCTGAACGCGGCGACTGCACGAATGGAGGCGTTGCCGGCGTTGCTGGCACAGGCGCGGGCCAACATCGTGGTAGCGCGGGTGCCCTCGATCTACGCGACGACCGTGGCCAAGCAGAACAGCGGCATCGTCGATATCGCCGAGAGCATGCTGGCGCCGCACAAGAGCGAGTTGTCCGCAGCGGACGCCAAGCGGTTCGACGCGGCGCTGACCAAGCTCAAGGCCGCGGTGGCCGAGCACCAGGTCTGGCTCGACAAGACCCTGGTCCCCGGCGCGAAGGGGGATTTCCGTCTGGGGGCTGCGCTTTACGACAGGAAGCTCGGCTTCGCGCTGCAATCGGACCTCACGCGGACCGAGATCAAGCGCCGCGCGCAAGCCGCGATCCTCGACACGCGGACTCAGATGTACGCGATCGCGCGCGGCGTGCTCGGCGGCAAGCCCGGCGCGCCCGCGCTGCCGGATCGGCCGACCGAGGCGCAGCAGCAGGCGGCGATCCAGGCGGCACTGGATCTCACCTATGCCAAGCGCCCGGCGCGCGACGGCATGATCGACGCGTCGGCAAAGGCGCTCGCCACCGCCACCGCGTTCGTGCGCGACAAGGGGCTGGTCGGCATGCCCGACGGTCCGGTGAAGATCATCACGATGCCCAAGTTCCAGCAGGGCGTCGCGGTCGCCTATTGCGATTCGCCGGGCCCGCTGGAAAAGAACCTCGGCACGTTCTTCGCGGTGTCGCCGATCCCCGACGACTGGACCGAGACGCAGGCGACGTCGTTCCTCAGCGAATATAATGACTACATGATCCATGACCTCGCGGTGCATGAGGCGATGCCGGGGCATTATCTCCAGCTCGCGCACGCCAATGCCACGCAGTCGACGCTGCGCGCAGTGCTCGGCTCGGGACCGTTCGTCGAGGGTTGGGCGGTGTATGCCGAGGGCATGATGGCGGACGAAGGCTATCTGAACGGTGATCCGCTGTTCAAGCTGACCGTGCTCAAGATGCGGCTGCGCTCGATTTCGAATTCGCTGCTCGACATCGGCATCCACACCGAGGGCATGACGCGCGAGCAGGCGATGCAGCTGATGACGCACACCGCGTTCCAGCAGGAGCGCGAGGCGGCGGGCAAATGGGTCCGCGCGTCGCTCGGCTCGACCCAGTTGCTGAGCTACTTCACCGGCTATTCGGAGCACATGGCGTTGCGCGAGGAGGCAAAGAAGCGCCAGGGCGCGGCGTTCGACCTCAAGCAGTATAACGACGCTGTGCTG
>JAYVRZ010000090.1:0-16533 GCA_043775965.1 Sphingomonas sp. | reverse complement strand
CGCGGTCCCGAACAGCGCGGTGGTCAGAAGTCGTATGAACGCGCGCGCCGATGTCATGATGGTTTGAACGCCCTGTACTGAGGACACGACCCTTATCCGTTGACCCGGCATGCGAAACCACGCCGCGACGCGGCTGCGACGAAGTGCGCCCCGGGCGCGCCCAATCGCGCAACCGTCAGGGAACGAGAACCGTATCGACCGCGTCGGGCAGCATGTGCGGATAATCGAGCGTATAGTGCAGCCCGCGGCTTTCGTGCCGGTGCAGCGCCGACCGGACGATCAACTCGGCGGTCTGGAGCAGGTTACGCAGTTCGATCAGGTCGGGCGTCACGCGGAAATGGCCGTAATATTCGGCGACCTCGTCGTTCAGCAGCTTGATCCGGTGCTGCGCGCGCTCGAGCCGCTTGGTGGTGCGGACGATGCCGACGTAATTCCACATGAACCGCCGGATCTCGGTCCAGGTCTGCTTGATCACGACCTCCTCGTCCGAGTCCGTCACGCGGCTTTCGTCCCACGGGCGGATCGGCGGGGGCGGGGGCAGATCGTCCCACGCCGCGGCGATGCTGTCCGCCGCCGCCTCGCCGAACACGAAGCATTCGAGCAGCGAGTTGGACGCGAGGCGGTTTGCGCCGTGCAGCCCGGATTCGGTGCACTCGCCCGCCGCGTACAGGCCGGGCAGGTCGGTCTTGCCGGTCTCGTCGATGACGATGCCGCCGCAGGTATAATGCTGCGCGGGGACGACGGGGATCGGATCGGTCGTCATGTCGATGCCCAGCCCGAGCAGCTTTTCGTAGATGTTGGGGAAATGGTGACGGACGAAATCGGCGGGCATGTGGCTGATGTCGAGATGGACATAGTCGAGGCCGTCGCGCTTGATCTCCGCGTCGATCGCGCGCGCGACCACGTCGCGAGGCGCCAGTTCCATGCGCTCGGGATCATAGTCGCTCATGAAGCGCCTGCCGGTCGACGGGTTGATCAGCCGTCCGCCCTCGCCGCGTACCGCCTCGGTGATCAGGAAATTCTTGACCTCCAGATTGTAGAGGCAGGTCGGGTGGAACTGCATCATCTCCATGTTGGAGACGCGCGCCCCCGCCCGCCATGCCATCGCGATGCCGTCGCCGGTCGCGCCGCGCGGGGCGGTCGAGAACAGGTAGGTACGGCCCGCGCCCCCGGTCGCCAGGATGGTCGCCCGCGCGGTGTAGAGCGCCACGCGCTGGCTCCGGCGATCGACCGCGTAGACGCCCCAGACATTGCCCGCGCCCGAATAGCGTTCCTCATGGCGCGAGGTCGCGAGGTCGATGGCGATCTGGTCGGGGACGAGGCGAATATTGGGATGCGCTTCGGCGGCCTTCTGCAACGCTTCCTGCACCGCCCAGCCGGTCGCGTCGGCGACATGGACGATCCGGCGATGCGAATGCCCGCCTTCCCGCGTCAGATGCAACGCGTTGCCCTCGGTCTCGAACGGGACGCCGAGATGCGTCAGGCGCTCGATCGCGGCGGGGGCGCCTTCGACCACCATCTCGACGATCGCGCGGTCGTTGAGGCCGGCGCCTGCGACCATCGTGTCCTCGACATGATTCTCGAACGTGTCGCCGGGTTCCAGCACCGCCGCGATTCCGCCCTGCGCCCATGCGGTCGACCCTTCGTTGAGCGCACCCTTGGCGAGCACCGTGACCTTGAACCGGTCCGCCAGATTGAGCGCCGCGGTAAGCCCGGCCGCACCCGAGCCGACGATCAGGATATCGCTCGTCATGCGGGCGTACCGCCGCTCGGGATCAGGCCACCGGACACGCTGCGCAAGGCATTTCGCCGAGTGAAGTATAGAAAGTACAGACGCTGGCGCAATCGGATTCGGGCCTCATCGGGATCGGGCTGGCCGATCGGCGTGGCGTTCGCGATATGAGAGTCGGGCGAAAGGGGGAGACGAACGTGCATGCTGTCGCTGTGGCATAAGAACGGGGGTGTAGGACAGGGGGGAGAGCCCCGGCGTTGATGCAGAGCATCGCCGCGTCGATCGGCCGGGAGATCGCCGAGACGTTGGTGGTTGTAGCGAATTCGGACTGATCGCATTCAGCTTCGGTCCAAACTTGCAGAAATGCGTATCGCGGTACCTTCAAAAAACAGCATCGGAATTTTGCACTCCGCAAGTCGCGCGGATCAAACCAGATTTTCGACGATGCAAACCTTGTGAGGTTTGCATCGGGTCGCGGCTGAAGGCTAATCGTTACGTGTAGCGGCTCGCAATGATGATCGTCCGGAACTGCAATGAATGGCATCGTCAGGCTCACTTTGCCGGAGATGCTAGCGGTCAGCAAACGCACGTTCGGTGAGGCACAAATCACGTTCGGTGCGACAGACGCGAATTGCGGCTTTGCCCGCTCACAAATAGCAAGGAGGTGATCGAGCGGTTCGGCAGCTTTCCTCCCCCTCATCTTGGAAAGCCGCCGCTCTGGTTACCCAATAATCAAGCGCTCTTCCGTGACCATCACACCGACGGAGGCAAAATTGATGAACGTCGGCTCATCGGGCTTCACCGTCTCCAGATAGTTAGTCGAGCTGAAGAACGCATCGTGGTCCGCCCAACTATCGAACCAAATCTCGGTCAGGCCATCAAAGGCAGGCGCGGGATAGTTGGGTGCGGCAATCGGATGCGAGACTGCATACCTACGGACATACTGCTGCGCCTCGGGAATGGAGGTAAATAGCGGCGCATGCTTGTTGCGGTGATGATCGACAAACGCGTCGACGCTCATGCCTTCGACGCGATTTATCAGGTAGATGCACTTTATCATGACAGGCTCCTGGAGGCCGGAAAGGTCTCTCGACCCAAGCAGATATATAATCTAAACCTGAGATCAATTACGCACTTTAAAGAGCCTAGATATGGTCGAGGATACTGCCCACCCAACCTTCAAGCTCCTCGCTCAGGCGAGCGCGAACCGGCTGGTTCTCGGACAGATCGCGGACAAATGGTCCGTCCTGATTCTTACAGTCGTATGCATCGAACCGGCGCGTTTCAACGCGATCAAACGGCGACTGAATGGTGTCACGCACAAGGCGCTAACCGAAGCCCTGAGGCGATTGGAGCGAAGTGGCCTTGTTTCTCGGCGCGTGATCACCGGGCCCACACTAGGTGTCGAGTACTCGATCACGCAGATTGGTCGGTCGCTTCAAGAGCCCTGCATGGCGCTTGCGGCTTGGGTAGCCGAACACTCGGACGTCGTGCTTCAGGCGCAGCAGGCTTACGACGGTAAAAAGGCCGTCGGAGAGCTGTAGGACAGCAAGCCGACTGCCTTCAGCAACCATCAAAATCTTACCTCAAGGTAACCTCCGACGCGATCTCGCCGATCGGGTCGAGACGCTGGGCCGCAAGGAAAACGAGCGGTTTTTCGCGATCGGCAAGCGACCTTACCGCACCGGATTCCATCGCCAGAAAAGTCGTTACGAAAATCGGCGTGCGATTGATCCCCGGCAACCGGCTTTCCTCGCAGTTTCCGGCATCGTGCGCGAACGGATCATCAATCTGCGTCTGTCGCACCGATCGTGCGTTGCGTCTCGACGATCGTGCGTCTGCGGCGCTGATCCGTCTCACGCAATGTGAGCCGCAAACTGCTGTTTATTGCAGTTCCGGGCGATCATCATTGCGAGCCGCTACAGTTACGCAGGGGTATTTGTCAGCAGTCCAGGTGCATACCCGGCGGATCGGCAACGGGAAGACGCGGTAATGATGGCAACGATAATCACGTTCGGAATAACCCTGATCGCATCCTTGCAGGCACAGGATACGCAAAGGCGAATTCATCGTTTCAGCAGGCAGCACCTGCCGTGCCCGAGAGCAAAACGCCTGTATTTCCATATCCGGTGTACGTGGTGCCCCTCCAACAGAGGGACGATCGCATGCCTAAGCAGCGTTGCCGGGATGATGAATCCGCTATGATCGGAGAAACCCTCAGCGACCTCGATCGGCATGCGATCGATCTAAAATGCAGTCAGCGCTAGCAATCAAGCGTGATGCAAAACTTGTGAATTTTGCATCACGAATAACCGAGTTGAGTGGCGCGCAGTGCAGATTGCTTAATCCGCAGCTTCCGCAAGCTTGAGCAAGGCTTCGGCTAGTTCTGGCAGGGCCGAGTAGAAGGGCGAGTGATCGGCCTCCAGGGTGATCACTGGCTTACAGGGTAGAACGGCCTGCATCTCGCGCTGCATCTCGAGGCTGATCGCGCGATCGTTCCTGGCCTCTAGATAGGCACGAGGCACGCGACCGAAGCGCTCTGCACTGATCCTTACAGGTGTGGTTAGTGCCGCGATCGGCTCGGGACTGAGCCGGCTTACGGCCGCTCGTGCGTCCCCCTCGGCCGTCAGGTTGTAGAAGATCGCCATCGCCTGTTCCCGATCTACCGTAACGCGCAACGGATCGTCGGTCGGCCGGATCGCAGCCGCTGGTCCGACCTCGGGATGACGCTCCGTAATGTCGACCAGCGTCTGCCCTGGTTGCAGAAGGAAAGCGGTAAGATAGACGAGCATAGCGATGCTATCCGGTACCCGCTCAGCTACTTCGCTGATGACGATTCCGCCGCGGCTGTGGCCTACCAGGATGACCGGCGCATCGGCTCCAGCAACCAGTTCCGCTACGAAGCCTGCCCACTCGTCGAGCGGATCGCTCCCGAGCGCACGCGTATCCTCTCCCATGCCTGGGAGGTCTGGCGCCAGCACCTGATGGCCCTTCGCCGTAAGGAGCGGAACCAAGCGTTCCCAGCACCAACCGCCGTGCCATGCGCCGTGGACCAAAACGAACGTAGCCATTTTCGAAGCACTTTCTCTATGTCCAAGAGAAGCGGCATTACTACCGTGAGGAACGCCCGCCAATGGACACTTCTATCGGTCGCTCGCCGCGCCGGCTTGATGCAAAACTGTTGATTTCTGCATCACGATTGGCAGGATTCAGTGGTCAGCAGGCAGTCGGCTTTCGGGCGACGCTTGGTGGCAGGCAATTGTTCTGCCGAAGTTATCGAGCCATGCTGCGACGCCGGTAAAACATCGCCACTGACAGGACGGCCAATCCCACGATCGAGCCAAGGCCACGGAGTAGGAGGATGTTCTCGGGTTCTGCCGCTGCATGTCCTCCGAAACTACCAAGCGAAAAACCGATGGCAAGAAACAGCCCGGCTATACGAGCAAGGCTGCGATGCCCCAGCCATCCGACCACGGTCCATCCCAGAATTCCGTAGATCAGTATGTTTGCGCAAACTGTAGCGACGGTGAACATGCGGAACGTTTCCTCGGAGTGGGACCGTGAACGCCAGCCGATCAAGATCTGCTCGCAACCCGGTAGCGCGCCTCTTTCACTCGGCTAGCCTTGATGGAATGGCAATTAATTTGCGGTTCTACCGGTCGAGTTTTTTGGGGCGGGCGGGCTATCGCGCATCAGGCGTTGGCGGCGCGCGTGAGGCTCAGGAAGACGTCCTCGAGGTCGGGCTCCTTGGTGGAGACGTCGACGATGCCGAAGCCGCCGCTTTGGATCGCGGCGAGGACTTCGCCGGCGTTCACGCGGTCCTTCGAATAGGTGATCTCGAGCGTGCGCGTGCCTTTCAAGGCGATCTTCTGGAAGCAGGCGTTGGCGGGGACCTCGGCGACGTCGCGGTCTACCGTGACGGCGACGATCTTTTCCTGTGCCTTGCCGACCAGTTCCCGCGTCGGTTCGTTGGCGATCAGGCGACCGTTGTTGATGATCGCGATCCGGTCGCAGAGCTGCTCGGCTTCCTCGAGATAATGGGTGGTGAGGACGACGGTGACGCCGGCGGCGTTGAGGCTGCGGACATAGGTCCAGAGTTGCTGGCGCAGTTCGATGTCGACGCCCGCGGTCGGCTCGTCCAGGACGAGGACGGGGGGCGAGTGGACCATCGCCTTGGCCACCATGAGGCGGCGTTTCATGCCGCCGGACAGCGTGCGGGCATAGGCGTGCGCCTTGTCCTCGAGATGCACGGCGCGGAGCAGCTCCATCGTGCGGCGCTTCGTCTTGGGGACGCCGTAGAGGCCGGCCTGAATTTCCAGCGTCTCGAACGGGGAGAAGAACGGGTCGAACAGGATCTCCTGGTTGACGATGCCGATCGACGCCTTGGCGTTGCGCGGGTGCTGATCGGTGTCGAAACCCCAGATCGCGGCGCTGCCGTCGGTCTTGTTGACGAGGCCGGCGAGGATATTGATCAGCGTCGACTTGCCCGCGCCATTGGGGCCTAGCAGCCCGAAGATCTGGCCGCGGGGCACGTCGAACGTCACGTCGTCGAGCGCGCGCTTGGGTGGCGCGGTGCCGACGGGCGCGTAGGTCTTGCAGAGGTTTTTGATGGCGATCGCGGCTTCGGTCATGGCTGCGGCATAGCGGTGCTGGCGGGGCTGGTCATCCCCTGACGCTGAAAGAAGAATTGGTTCGCGCAGGGACGCAGAGAGCGCGGAGGTGACCCGCCCGGTACGGGCGTTTCATACCTCCGCCGCGCTTTGAGGAGAGAGTCGCTATGCGACGAGTGCAAAATCTCTGCGTCCTCTGCGCCTCTGCGCGAACCCATTCTTCCTTCCGCTTCAAACCTAGCAGGAAGAAGCAATTGCCCGGCCCGCGCGCGCTTGCTATCGACCGCGCATGCATCCGCCGCTCGAAACCACCCGCGTCACCCACGCCCGCGTCGCCTGCGATGGCGCCACCGACATTCCCGGCGGTGCGGCACTCGGCCACCCGCGCGTCTGGTTGCAGATCGACGAGACCGGCTATGTCGATTGCGGCTATTGCGACCGGCGCTTCATCCTCGTCGGCGGCCCGGCCGATGGCGCGGACCAGTCGGCATTGCGCGATCACGGGGATGGCGCTGGCCGCTAAGCCCCTTATATCTATCGGATGACGATAGCAGCAGACCCCCGTTCGTTCCTCTACCGCGATACTCTGGACCCCGAGCAGGCGCAGGCGCTGACAGCCAAGGCGCTGTCCAAGGCCGACGATGGCGAGCTGTACCTCCAATATCGCAAGGCCGAGGCGTTCGGGTTCGACGACGGTCGGCTGAAGACTGCCTCTTACGATACGAGCTCGGGCTTCGGCCTGCGCGCGGTGTCCGGCGAAATGACCGCTTTCGCGCATTCGAACGAGATGACCCCCGCCGCGATCCGTCGCGCCGCCGAGACGATGGCGCTGATCGAGCCGGGCGTGGCGGCAAAGGCTGGCCCGCCGCAGGGCACCAACCAGCGCCGCTATACCGCCGCCGATCCGCTCGACCTCGTGCCGTTCGCGAACAAAGTGAACCTGTGCCAGACGATCGACGCCGCCGCGCGCGCCCGCGACCCACGCGTCGCGCAGGTCTCGGTGAGCCTGTCGGGGACATGGTCGGTGGTGGAGATCGTCCGCGCCGACGGCTTCGTCGCCACCGACGTGCGCCCGCTGGTCCGCCTGAACGTGTCTATCGTCGCCGAGCAGAACGGGCGCCGGGAGACGGGCAGCTACGGCATCGGCGGCCGTTATCTCTACAACGACCTGTTCGAACCCGAGACCTACAACCGCGCGATCGACGAGGCGCTGTCGCAGGCGCTGGTCAACCTCGAGTCGGTCGCCGCACCCGCGGGCGAGATGACTGTGCTGCTCGGCAATGGCTGGCCCGGCATCCTGTTGCACGAGGCGATCGGGCACGGGCTCGAAGGCGATTTCAACCGTAAGGGGACCTCGGCGTTTTCCGGCCGGATCGGCGAGCGGGTCGCCGCGCCGGGCGTCACCGTCGTCGACGATGGGTCCCTCCAGGATCGCCGCGGGTCGCTGACGATCGACGACGAGGGCACGCCGACGCGCGAGACCGTGCTGATCGAGGACGGTATCCTCAAGGGGTATATGCAGGACCGGCTCAACGCGCGGCTGATGGGCGTCGAGGCGACCGGCAATGGCCGCCGCGAAAGCTATGCACATGCGCCGATGCCGCGGATGACCAACACCTTCATGAAGGCGGGCAACGACGACCCTGCCGAGCTGCTGAGCCGCGTGAAGAAGGGTATCTTCGCCAAAGCGTTCGGCGGCGGCCAGGTCGATATCGTTTCGGGCAAATTCGTGTTCAGCTGCACCGAGGCGTATCTGATCGAGGACGGCAAGCTCGGCGCCCCGATCAAGGGCGCGACGCTGATCGGCGACGGCCCGAGTTCGCTTACCAAGGTGCGCGGCATCGGCAACGACTTCGCGCTCGACGAGGGTATTGGGATCTGCGGCAAGGGCGGGCAGTCGGTGCCGGCTGGCGTTGGTCAGCCGACGTTGCTGGTCGATGGGCTTACGGTCGGTGGGACGGCGGCCTGATGGCGGTCAATAGCTGCCTGTAAGCATATCGATCGCGCCGCCGATCGTATATTCGTGTTCGATCAAGCTAGCGATCGGTGGATTGAGTATCTTCGTCGAAACGGCAGCCGCGAAGTGCGTTTGCATCACGTATTCCGACCCTTGGATCGCGAATATGGGATTGAGCCGACGATCCCCGCCGCGGATACGACCCACCGGTTGCAGAGGCACGACGAAGCGGCTGTTGAGGTCCGACAATAGGTCCGACTGGCAGTCAAGCAGGAACGTGCCGTCGTCGGCAGGGTGAATGTCGAACCTTGGCATCAGAACAGTCGAAGCCCGTCGAGTGGCAAGCCGTTCTCCTCAACCCAGGCATTGCTAGCCGCGATCCATTCGCGGTTTTCCTCTCGCCAGCGCAGTTCCTTGGTGCTCTTCGCAGCGTTACGCAGGGCCTCCTCGCTGATTTGCGAGAGATCGAGGCCTGCCTCGCGCGCATAGGCGACGACGCCCGTATCGAGCGACAGATTTACCGATTCGCGCTTGCCCGAGCGGATGCGATCCTGCTTCATACCGAGAGGGTATGCGCCGTCCCGTCGCGCGTCAATTCGGAGCCGATCAATGGAATTCTTCCCGGCACTGACCGACGAGCACCAGGCGTTCGTCGCCCGGCAACCGGTGTTCTTCGTCGCGACGGCCGCCGAGGGTGCGCGGATCAATCTCAGTCCGAAGGGGATGGACAGTTTTCGCGTGCTCGATGCGAAGACGGTCGCGTATCTCGATGTCGGCGGGTCCGGGAACGAGACGAATGCGCATCTCGCGGCCGATGGGCGCATCACGATCATGTTCTGCGCGTTCGACCAGCCGGCGTTGATCTTCCGCATCTATGGCAAGGGTCGCGCGGTGCTGCCGCAGGATGACGGCTGGGCGGCGCTGTATGCGCGGTTCACGCAGCTGCCCGGCACTCGACAAATCTTCGTCATCGATGTCGACGAGGTGCAGACCAGTTGCGGCTGGGGCGTGCCGTTCATGACGCTGGAGCGCGAACGCCAGACGCTGTCGAAATATCACGCGGCGCAGGCGGGGACCGAGCGGCTGGCGAAATGGGCAGGGCGGACGAAGAGTATCGACGGGTTGCCGGTGCGCGTCGCGACCGTGTTGCCGGATCGGGACACACCCGCATGAGCCTCGTCGAATTCGGGCGCTACACGCGGAACGAGGCATTCATCATCGTCGGACGACTGGAGAGCGAGGGCATCCCCGCGGTCGCATTCGATGGCGGCATGTCGATCGGCGACGGCAGTTGGCTGCTGATCCCGGTGCGAGTGATGGTCCACGAGGACGACCTTGTGGCCGCGCGGGACATTCTTCCGGGTAGCTCGTCATAGCCTGCGTGAGGGCGTGACGGAAATCTCCACAAACGCGGCGGTTTTGCTGCCACGCCCCACCCCGACCCCTCCCCTGAAGGGGAGGGGCTTTAGTGAGCCCGTTAGCGTCCCGCGCTGACCCGCCAGATCGCGTTGCCGACGTCGTCCGCGACCAGCAACCCGCCGGTTTTGTCGGTGATAACGCCGACCGGGCGACCCTGTGCGTCGCCGTCCTTGTTCAGGAAGCCGCTCAGCACGTCGACCGGCTTTGCATTCGGCTCAGGAAAGCCGATGTCGCCGAAGGGCACGTAGACGACCTTGTAGCCCGACACCGGCTTGCGATTCCACGAACCGTGCTCGCCGACGAACGCACCATTGGCGAAACGGTCGCCGAGCTTGGCGTCGGCGGAGAAGGTCAGGCCGAGCGCTGCAACATGGGGGCCGAGCGCATAGTCGGGACGCTTCGAATATTGCTGGAGCGCGGGGTTCTTCGGCTCGACGCGGCTGTCGGGATAGCCGCCCCAATAATACCAGGGCCAGCCGAAATTGTCGCCGAACTCCACTTGCGTCAGGTAGTCGGGCGCGAGGTCGGAGCCAAGCTGGTCGCGCTCGTTGACGACGGTCCACAGACCACCTGTTTTGGGGTTGATCGCCATGCCGTTCGGATTGCGCAGGCCGGCGGCGTAGATCCGCCAGTTCTTGTCCTTCGGCCAGACCTGGAGGATGTTGGCGCGGTATTTCTCGGCGTCCATGCCGTTCTCGGCGATGTTGGTCGACGAGCCGACGCCGACGTAGAGCGTCTTGCCGTCGGCGGCGGTGATGACGTTGCGCGCCCAGTGATTGCCGCCTGGGTTGAGCTTGATGACGAGTTCGGGCTTGGCGGTGATCTTGGTCTCGCCGTCGACATACGGCACGCGGACCAGCGCGTCGGTGTTGCCGATGTAGAGCTGTCCGTCGAGCAGGGTCATGCCGAAGGGAGAGTTCAGCCCGGTCATGAATACCGACCTGGTTTCCGCCACGCCGTCGCCGTTCGCGTCGCGGAGCAACGTGATGCGGTTGGCCGAGGGAACGCCCGCACCGGCGCGACCCATGAGGATCTTCATCACCCAGCCGGTGATCCCGCCACCCTCGCGCGGGGGGGAGTTGCTCTCGGCGACCAGCACGTCGCCATTGGGCAGGCGGTACATCCAGCGCGGGTGATCGAGCCCGGTCGCGAACGGCTGGACCTTCAGGCCGGCCGCGGGAGTCGGCATCGCGCCGTTCTGCCAACCGACGACCTTGGCGACCTTGACGGTCGGGATCGTCTGGATCCGGGGATCGGTGATCTTGGGCAGCTTGCCGGCGACCTGGTCGACCGACAGTTCGGCGGTGTCGGGCCAGGCGAGATAGGTGACGCCCGCGGCGACCACGAGCAGGATCAGGCCGAGGACGATGAGGATGTGTTTGCGCATAGGGCGAAGTTAGAGCGCCGGGGGGGCGGGGGCAATCCCGTGTGAGTGGCGCCGATTGCGGCAACGACCGTCGGCACACCCGAACTATCTTCGTTGTCCCAACCCCTCCTCGTCCTCCCAAACCATCCTCGTCGTCCCTGCGGAGTGGGATGACCGGGAAGAGCTGGGCGGGATGACGGGCTGGGCAGGGGGCGGGGCGCGTGACCGCCTTGCGACCAAGTGCCCCGCCGAACCCGTCACCCCAGCGAAAGCTGGGGTCTCCCTGGTTGGCGGGCAACGTGGCCTGCACGATGATGTCTCAGCTTTCGCTGGGATGACGGCAAGAGCTGGAACGAGGGGAAGGACGCGACCGACCGGAAAGGGTTGAGAACCGTCAGCCGTCAGCCGTCAGCCGTCAGCCGTCAGCCGTCAGCCGTCAGCCGTCAGCCGTCGTCTTCGATCGGGACGACCGGCGGATGTAGGCGGAGGCGGTTGATGCGGCGTTCGTCGGCTTCGGTGATTTCGAGCTTCCAGCCGCTCGGGTGATCGACGCATTCGCCGATTTGTGGAACGTGCCCGGCGAGCAAAGCGGCGAGGCCGCCGAGCGTGTCGACATCGCCATCGGCCTCGGCAAGTCGCGCGTCGATCAGTTGGGCGACGTCCTCGAGCTCGGCGCGCGCGTCGGCATCCCAGGCGCCGCCTTCGATCGGTACGAGCAACGCTTCGGGGGCGTCGTCATGCTCGTCCTCGATATCGCCGACGATCTCCTCGATCAGGTCCTCGATCGTGACGAGCCCCTCGGTGCCGAAATACTCGTCGAGCACCACCGCGAGGTGGACCCGCTTCTGGCGCATGTCGGCCAGCAGATCGAGCGCGCCGCGCGACATCGGCACGTAGAGCGGCTCGCGGATCAGGTCGGCGATCGAGGCGGGGTGCTTGGCGCCGGTGGCGAGGATGTTGAAGACGTCCTTGATGTGGACCATGCCGATGATCGTATCGAGCTTTTCGCGGTACACCGGCAGGCGACTATGGCCGGCTTCCGCGAAAAGCTGGACGAGGTCGGCGAAGCTGGTGCCTTCCTCGACCGCGACGATGTCCGCGCGCGGCACGCCGACGTCGCCGGCATCGCGCTCACCGAAATGGAGCAGGTTGCGGACCATCTGGCGTTCGAGCGGAGTGAGATCGCCGACCGCATCGGGCGCGGGATCGCCCTCGTGCCGGTCGATCGCGTCCTCGAGCTGGTCGCGCAGCGATTCGTCTGGGGTACCGAAGATCAGGCCCTTCAGCCCGCGCCAGATACTGTCGGTACTATCGCCGTTTCCGGCATTGGGGCCATCGGCCATCGTGGTCGTCAGTCCTCTGTGATCAGATAGGGGTCGTGTAGACCAAGGGCTGCGAGCGCGTCGCGTTCGATCTGCTCCATGCCCTCGGCCTCGGTATCGTCGATATGGTCATAGCCTAGCAGATGCAGCGTGCCGTGCACCATCAGATGCATCGCATGATCCTCGACCGAGATACCACGCTCGGCGGCCTCCGCGACGCACACGCCGTGCGCGAGAATGATGTCGCCGAGCAGCACCTCGCCATCGTCCGAGTTCTGGGTGATCGTTTCCAGCAGGTCCGGCTGGACCATCGGAAAGGACAGGACGTTGGTCGGCTTGTCCTTCTGGCGATATTGCGTGTTGAGCGTGTGTACCTCGTCGTCCGACGCGAGCCGGACCGAGATCTCGACCGTCGCCGGGCTGGTCAGTAGCTCGCCGTGCGGCGTCCGCTCGATCGCCGCCGTCGCCGCGCGCAGGGCGAGCGCGTCCCAGTCCTGGTCCGGCCAGGGGGCGTCGGAAGAGAGCGCGATTTCGAGCATGCGGGTCCTTCAGGCGAGATCGGTCAGGGCGAAATCATTACCCTTATAGAGAAGTTCCGCACCATTGGTCTTCGCGCAGGCATAGGCGAAACAATCGCCCATGTTGAGCTTGGCAGGATGACGGCCCTTGCCGTAAATTTGATAGGCGTCGAGAGCCGTGGATAATTCGCTCTCGCCAATTGCGATAAGGCGAAGAGCCAACACGCGAGCGGTGTTTTCCACTTCACTGCGAGCCACATCGATATCGAACCGATAGGAGCTACGAAGAGCGGACACCGTCTCCCAGCATGACATCGCCGACCACAAGGCATTTCCGTCACGTTCTACACGGGTGATGAAAGCATCGCGTTCCGGTTCACCTGTAATCATCGCGACGAGCGCGGATGCGTCGACGAACACGGTCAATCCGGTTCCTCGCCCCATAATTCGTCGAAAAAGGCCTTGTCGGCCTTAACGCCAGTCGGTTCACCCAGGGGGTGAGCCCTGCGCCATGCATCCAGACGTTCGCGCATGCTCGGCACCGAGACTGAAGGCGTCAATTCCGCCTTGTGCCGACGCAGCAAATCCCGAACGACCTCGGTCTTGGTGACGCCTAAACGCGCGGCAAGCTCAGCGGCGAGTTCGGCGGTTTCGCTGTCCTTGATGTAGAGAGACGCCATGGTCATGCTCCTGGGATATCCCGGTTATACTCCAGGATATCCCAAGCATCAACCATCAGTACCTTCATAGGCTTCGACCACACGACCGACGATCGGGTGGCGGACGACGTCGCCGACGGTGAAGCGGCACATCGAGATGCTCTCGACGCCTTCCAGCCGTCGGACGGCATCCGCCAGGCCCGAGGCCGCGACGCCGCCGGGGATATCGACCTGCTTCGGGTCGCCACAAATCACCATGCGGCTGTTCTGGCCGAAGCGGGTGAGGAACATCTTCATCTGCGCGGGCGTGGTGTTCTGCGCTTCGTCGAGGATGACGAACGCATCGGCAAGCGTCCGGCCGCGCATGAAGGCGATCGGTGCGACCTCGATCTCGCCGCTGGCGATGCGGCGTTCGACCTGTTCGGCGGGGAGGCAGTCGTACAGCGCATCGTACAAGGGGCGAAGGTACGGATCGACCTTCTCCTTCATGTCGCCGGGGAGGAAGCCGAGGCGTTCGCCGGCTTCGACCGCGGGGCGTGAGAGGATCAGGCGCTGGACGCTGCCGTTGATGAGCTGTTGCACGGCCTGCGCGACGGCGACGTAGGTCTTGCCCGTTCCTGCCGGTCCGAGCGCGAAGATCATGTCGTTGTTGGCGAGCTCGCGCATGTAGTGCGCCTGTGCGGGCGTACGCGGGACGATCGTCTTCTTGCGCGTCCGGATCATGATCGGCGGCGCGGCGCCACCGCCCGCATCGGCGCGGATGATGCCGGCGAGGACGGGCTCGTCCGCCATCGCGATCGACGCATCGACCAGGCCGGTGTCGATGTCTTCGCCGCGCTGGATGCGGGCGTAGAGATCGTGGAGTACGTCGCGGGCGATCGCGACCTGTTCGGCGCTGCCTTCGAGGCCGATCTTGTTCCCTCGCGCGGTGATGTAGACGCCGAGGCGATTTTCGAGCGCCACCAGATTTTGGTCGTACTGGCCGAAGAGCCGGACGAGGAGCTGGGGCTTGTCGAACAGCAGCTCGACTCGGGCGCGGTCACCGGACTGGGCGGGAACGGGTTTACGGCTCATACGGTCCTTTCAGGGGTGTCAAAGGTTATGGCCAGAAGTGCCGAACCGTAACCTCTGCAAGGAAGATGAGGAGCGGGGCGGCGACCTTCAACCTGCGCCGCGACGGCGGGTCGGGAGTGGATCGGATCGCGCGGGCGCAACTGCATCGTCGGCGAGTGTGACAGGGGACCGGGGCGGAGGACAGCGAAATCGCGGGAGGGTGCTTGATGGCCTGCGGGTGTTGCTCTGAAGCCTCAAGGAAGCTTTTTTCGATCCTCCCCCGCAAGGGGGAGGTGGCGCCGTAGGCGACGGAGGGGGAGGATACGAAACAGCGGTTGTCGCTTACCTCCCCCTCCGTCAGTCAAGTGCCTGCCACCTCCCCCTGGCGGGGGAGGATCGTAAGAGGGTCAGGCGGCTTCGGCGATGCGTTCGATGCCGGTTAGCGAGTTAGGGCCGGCGGCGGCTAGCGTGACCTCGACCAGGTCGCCGATCGCGTGGTCGCCGATCAGGTGGACCGATTGCAGCCAGGGGGATTTGCCGATCAGCTGGCCGGGGAGTTTCCCCGCACGCTCGAGCAGCACGGTGCAAGTGCGCCCGACGGTGGCGGCGTTGAAGGCGTGCTGGTCGCGGTTGAGCGCGGCCTGGAGGCGCTGCAGGCGGTCGTCCATCACGTCCTCGGGGACCTGTTCGACGATCGACGCGGCGGGCGTGCCGGGGCGGGGGCTGTATTTGAAGCTGTACGCCTGCGCGTAGCCGACCGCGTCGACCAGGCTCAGCGTATCCTCGAACTCGGCGTCGGTCTCGCCCGGGAAGCCGACGATGAAGTCGCCCGACAGCGCGATGTCGGGGCGGACTTCGCGGACCCGGTCGAGGAGGCGGAGATAGGAGTCGCGGGTGTGGCTCCGGTTCATGGCCTTCAGCACGCGGTCGCTGCCGCTCTGCACTGGCAAATGGAGGAACGGCATCAGGCTCTCGATGTCGCGGTGCGCGTCGATCAGACCTTGGGTCATGTCGTTGGGATGGCTGGTGGTATAGCGGATGCGCGCAAGGCCGGGGATCCGGTCGAGATCGCGGATCAGGTCGTGGAGACCGCGCTCATTCTCGCTCCAGGCGTTGACGTTCTGGCCGAGCAGCGTGATCTCGCGCGCACCGGCGTCGACCAGCGCCTTGGCCTCGTGGACGATCGCCGCGAACGGCCGGCTGATTTCCGCGCCCCTCGTATAGGGGACGACGCAATAGGTGCAGAATTTATCGCACCCTTCCTGCACGGTCAGGAACGCCGAAGGGGCGACCTTCCGTCGGGCGGGGAGCGCGCCGAACTTCGACAGCAGCGGCATGTCGGTGTCCAGCGAGGGCGTGCCGGAGGCGGCCTTGGCGACGAGCTTGGGGAGGTTGTGATAGGCTTGCGGGCCGACGACGATATCGACCTTGGCGCGGGTGAAGATCTCCTCGCCCTCGGCCTGCGCGACGCAGCCGGCGATTGCGATCATCGGCGTCTTGCCGGACTTTCTGCGCTGGTCCTTCCGCAGGCGGCCGATGTCCGAATAGACCTTCTCGGTGGCGCGTTCGCGGATGTGACACGTGTTGAGGACGACGATATCGGCGTCGACCGCTTCGGCTTGGGTAAGACCCTGGGCGGCCATCAACTCGGCCATGCGCTCGCCGTCGTAGACGTTCATCTGGCAGCCGAACGACTTGACGTGGAAGGTTTTCGGGGGGGACATGCGGCGGCCTTACCAAGTTTGGACGCTTTGGGGGAGGGGGCGTTCGTGCTCTTTCCGGCTGAATGACAGGACCCTGCCCGGCTTGGTCACCACCCCGGCGGAGGCCGGGGCCCAATTGGGGGACGGTAGTAACTGGGTTGGTCCCTCGTTACTGCGACCTTGCCAATTGGGCC
>JAYVRZ010000089.1:0-15102 GCA_043775965.1 Sphingomonas sp. | reverse complement strand
CCGCCGCCTACCTCACAACCCGAAGCGCAACGTCGCGCGGAAATCGCGGCCGGCGAGCGGGGCAAAATCCTTCAGGAAGCTCGTCGCGCGGCGGGCGTTTACGTCGAACAGGTTGTTCGCACTCAGCAGCAACGTCGTCTTGCTGTCCTTGCCGAACGGGCTCAGTCCGATCGAGGCGTTGACCATCGTATAGCCGTCGGTCGGCGTCTCGAACGTCGCGATGCGGTTCTGGTCGAACACGTGCTCCACCTCGACGCGACCGTTCACGCTGTCGCCCTGCGCCTCGATCCCGCCAAGCACGCGCATCGGCGGGATGCGAGGAACCGCGCCCTCATCGACGATGTTGGCGTGGACGTAGTCGCCCAGCGCATCGACGTTGATGACATAGCCGCCGACCCGCGCGAGGCGGACCGAGCCATTGGCCTCGAACCCGTAATAGCGCGCATCCGCCTGCTGGTACTGGAAGCAGGGCAGGTCGACGACGCGGCCGGACGGATCCGCGGCGGCCTGGCACACCGATGCTGCGACCTGGTTCTCCGAGATGTAGTTCGAGAACCAGTTGTAATAGGCCGAGGCGTCGAAGCTGAAGCCGTCGCCATGCGCGTGCAGCGTCCCTTCGAGACCCCAGGATTTCTCCAGCTTGAAGTCCGCACTGCCCAGTTCGTAGGCCTGCGTGCCAGCATGCGCGCCGTTCGCGAACAGTTCCTCACCCGACGGTGCGCGCTCGGTCCGCGACAGGTTCAGGCCGAGGCGGATGCGGTCGGTGACGCCGTACGACCCGCCCAGCGACCCTGACACGGCGTCGAAACTCTTGCTGCCGCTGAAGAACCGGAGATCGTCCGCAGGCGTGCGCGCGGCGACGTCGGTGGTTTCGTAGCGGAGCCCGCCTTCCGCCCGGAACTTGCCGGACTCATATTGCTGGAGCGTGAAGAGGCCGGTCTGGTTGGTCTCGTTCTTCGGCAGGAAGGCTTCGTCGCCGACCACGTTGAAGATCCGGTTGTAGAATTGCACGCCCGACGCGCCCTGCCAGCCGCCACGGTTGGCCTGGACGACTTCCAGCCGCCCCTCGAGGCCCTTGTTGTAGAAGGCGGTGCCGACCGAATTGTCCTCCTCCAGCTCGAAGTGGCGATAGCTCGCCTCGCCGACTCTGACGCGGATCTTGCTGAGCACGTCGCCGCCGGTATCGATTTCGCCGCGCAGGTCGACGCGGTTCTGGACGATGTCGAGGCGCGGTGCCTCCTGCTCCTGCCCGGGTTGCGTCGCGTAGCGGACGGGCACGCCGTACAGGCTGTCGTAATGGCTGTACGAGACGCCCAGGCTGCCGGTGTCGGTGATGATCGCCGCGCCGACGCCGGCCGTCCAGGTCTCCGCCTGCGTGTTGGGAAGCTTGCCCTTCAGCGCGGCGGACGCGGCATAGTCGATCGGGTCCTGCGCGGCCGGATCCACCGGCAGCGCGGCGGTCGCCAGTGCCTGCGCACGAGCATCGCGCGACAGGATATAGCCGCCGGTACGCAGGTCGCCCGCCTTCAGATACGATCCATCTGCATGGAGCACGAGGTGCTTGCCGACCGCCACGTCGCCGGCCATCCCGCCCGAACGCTCGTTCGCCGCCGAGCCATAGGTGGCGATGCCGTTCAGACGGTAGCCGTTCTCGGGCACGGTGCGCGGGATGCGCGTGTCGATGACGTTGACCACGCCACCGACCGCCGATGAACCGTAGAGCAGCGCGCTGGGCCCGCGGAGGATCTCGATGCGCTCGGCGAGCAGCGGGTCGATGATGACGGCATGGTCGACCGAGGTGTTCGATACGTCGATCGAGCCGATCCCGTCGGTCAGCACGCGGATCCGGTCACCCTGGAAGCCGCGCAGGATCGGTCGCGAGGCGCTCGGCCCGAACGAACTGGCCGACACGCCGGGCTGGCGCGCGAGCGTTTCGCCGATCGACGGACGAAGCTGGCGGGTGAGTTCCTGGCCAGTGAGGACGGTGGTTCCCTGAAGGACGTCGCGCTCGCTGGTCTGAAGCGGCGCGGTGACGATGATGTCGCGCTGGTTGGTCGCGACCGCGGGAGCTTGGGCAGGGGCAGGTGCCGGGGCGGGGGTAGCGGGATCGGTGGCGGCGACCTGCGCCTGCGCGTGGGCGGAAAGGAGCGCGGCCAGGGCAGTGGCGCCGAACAGCATCGTCTTCATGTAATTCCCTTGTGTCGTCCCTGTACGACATGCCGGGTATATTTGATGATACATCATATCAAGTGACAATGACGCCATGTTCCGCAATGCGTGCGACGTGTTGCCGCAATGCAACATCGTTCCTGCTTGCCACGATAGGGTCACCCGACGGCCCAAGGCACCGGGCCTGCCCATTTTACCGCGTGACGATCAGTTCCTTGATGCGCCCGGCCAGCGCTTCCATCGCGAACGGCTTCGTCATCACGTGCATGCCAGGATCTAGATGGCCGTTCCCGACCACCGCATTCTCGGCATAGCCGGTGATGAAGAGGATCTTCAGGTCGGGCCGTCCGACCCGCGCGGCATCGGCCATCTGGCGCCCGTTCATCCCGCCGGGCAGGCCGACATCGGTGACCAGCAGGTCGACGCGAAGGTCCGACTGGAGCAGCTTCAGTCCCGATGCGCCATCCGCCGCCTCGATCGCCGCATAGCCGAGCTCCTCCAGCACCTCGACGACCAGCATTCGCACGGTCGGCTCGTCGTCGACCACCAGCACGGTCTCGCCCGCGCGCGCGCGGGGCGCGTCGGACAGTTCGAGATCGGGGCCGCTTTCCTCGGCGATGCCGAAATGGCGGGGCAGGTACACGCAGACGTTGGTGCCTTCGCCGATCTCCGAATAGATCCGCACGTGCCCGCCCGATTGCCGCGCGAAGCCATAGATCATCGACAGGCCGAGCCCGGTGCCGAGCCCCAGCGGCTTGGTCGTGAAGAACGGATCGAACGCCTTGGCGATCACTTCCGGGGTCATGCCCGTGCCGGTATCCGACACGCACAGCGAGACATATTGTCCGGCGTCGAGCTCGCGCTCGCGTGCGGTCCGCGCGTCGATCCAGCGATTGGCGGTCTCGATCGTCAGCCGCCCGCCCTCAGGCATCGCGTCGCGCGCGTTGATGCACAGGTTCAGCAGCGCATTCTCGAGCTGGTTGGGATCGACCAGCGTCGCCCATAGCCCGACCGACTCCACCACCTCGACCTCGACCTCGGGCCCGACCGTGCGTCGCACCAGGTCCTCGAGCCCCGATACGAGCCGGTTGACGTCCGTTGGTTTGGGATCGAGCGTCTGCCGCCGCGAGAAGGCGAGCAGTCGGTGCGTGAGCGCGGCGGCGCGCTTGGCGGCACCTTGCGCGGCCAGCGAATAACGCTCGACATCGTTCAGCCGCCCTTGTGCTATCCGGACCCCGAGCAGTTCCAAGCTGCCGGTAATGCCGGTCAGCAAATTGTTGAAATCATGCGCGATACCGCCAGTGAGCTGGCCGACCGCTTCCATCTTCTGGCTTTGCCGCAGCGCTTCCTCTGCAACCATCAACTCGCGTGTCCGCGCGGCGACCTGCTCCTCGAGCGTCTCGTTCCACTGGGCGAGTTGTGCGGTCTGGCGGCGGCTGTCGTCGATATCGGTGTTCGTCCCGACCCAGCGCAGAATACTGCCATCGTCGCCGCGAACCGGTTCGGCGCGGACGAGGAACCACCGATAGTCGCCGTTCGCGGCGCGCATCCGGAACTCGACGGAATAGGGCTTGCCGGTCGACAGCGCATCCTGCCACCGCGCGGTCGCCATGTCGCGATCGTCCGCATGAACTTGCGCGATCCACAGTTCAGCCCCGTCGCAGGTTCCGGGGGCGATGCCGCTATACGCGTACACCTGCTGGTTGAACCAATAGATGTAGCCATCGGGCCGAGCCGCCCAGATCTGGCTGGGTACGGCTTCGGCGAATACGCGGAACTGCTCGTCGCTTGCGCGGCGTGCACCCTCGGCCCGCAGGCGTTCGCTCGCAGCGCGGACGCGTTCGGCGACTTCGCGCATCAGCACCAAGTCGTCCTCGCTCCACACTCGCGGCGTGGCGTGATTGGCATAGATCAGCGCAACGAGATCGTCCTGCTCGACCAGCGGCATGTTGACGAACGACGCAGCACTAATTGCTCGCAGCGCGTCGGCCGTTGCGACGGTGCGCGGATCATGTTCGACATTGGCGATGGTGACCGTGCGTCCCGCCTTCAGGTCCTCGATATAGGACCCATAGTCGCGAAACTGGAGCGTGCCAGCGATCGTCGTGATCCCCGGCGCATTCCAGTCGCGCTCGACCGTGATCGTCTCGCGCGACTTGTCGATCACACCATAGCCGACCCGGCTGACCTGAAGTGCATTGCCGATGATCGCCGATGCGGCATAGGCGATCTCATCGGGATCGCTGAGATCGCGGATCGCGTCGCCCAGTTCCAGCAGCGCATTCTGCCGGAGTTCGGCCTGCTTGCGTTCGGTGATGTCGAAACTGACGCCGGGAAAGCGCAACGGCGTGCCGTCGCTCGCGAGCCGGCAGCGACCTTGCGCCGCGACCCAGCGCGTCCCGCCGTCGGGTTGGACGAGCCGGTATTCCGCGGCGAAATCCCCTCCGTTTTCCAGCACGTTGCCGATCGCCATGCGGGTTGCGGGAAGATCGTCCGGGTGGATGCCGGCAAAGAATCGTTCCAGCGGCGCACCCTTGCGGCCGAGTTCGGGCGAGACGCCGTACAATATCGAGAACCGCTCGTCCGCCTTCACGCGGTCGTTGGGAATATCCCAGTCCCAGGTGCCGATGCCATTGCCCGCGGCGAGCGCCTGATTGAGTCGCTCTTCGCTTTCTCGTGTCGCGATCGCCGCACGCCGGCTTTCGGATACGTCGGTGAACAGGACGGCGACGGTATAGGGCTGCGCGCTGCCGACGGGAAAGGCGTGGACGTCGAACCACCGCTCCATCGGTTCGGAGCCATGGTCGAACCGCGCCGGTTCGCCTGTCCTTGCGACCCGGCCATAGGTGTCGAACCAGAACTGCTCGAGTCCGGGGACGAGTTCGCTGGCGGTGTGACCGACGGGGTTGCTCAGGCCGGTCTGGCTTTCGAACTGCGGGTTCACCTCGACGAACCGGTAATCGACCGCGCGCTCGCCTTCGAAGACGACGTCGATAAGGCAAAATCCCGCGTCGATCGCCTCGAACAATGCCGCGTAACGCTCCGCAACCGGTATCGCCGTCACGGTCTGGGTCATCGGTCGCTGCATCGTATCTCAGGTGTCGGAGGGCGCGGTCTTGCGTCGACAAGACCGGCGAGCAAACGCGCCAAGGCAGAAGACGATCCCCGATTTGGCCCCCAGTTCCCGGCTATCCGGCGCGCATCCTCCCTAGCCCAGCCGGCAGCAATCGTGCCAGGCGGTCCGCCCATTCCTCGCAACCTTCTGTCGATCCGAGCAGATCCTGCCGAACCTCGATCTCGGCATAGGGCCGCCTGCCGGGATAGGCATGGCGCGGGATCGTGTAGTCGATCAGGTCCATCCGGTACGGCTCGTTGTCGCCGACCGTCAGGTCGCCCTCGGCCTGCAGGGTTTGGATCAAGGCCTGCGCGAACCCCGGATCGCCGCCGTCGTGCAGGATGCCGATCTGCCACGGGCGTTGCTGGTCGCGCAGCGCGCCGCTCATCGCGGGGGTGAAGCTGTGCAGCGCCACGATGATTGTCGCCATGCCGGACGCATCGCGCCGCGCCAGTTCGGCACCGATCGCGGACTGGTACGGCTCGTGTATCTCCGCGAACCGGCGCGCGCGCGCTTCTTCACTCAGGTTCGCATTACCCGGTATGAAGGTGCCGTCGCTGACCTTGGCGATCGCATCCGGCTGCTGTGCGCTCCGGTTGCAGTCGATCACGAGCCGCGAATAGGTCTGGCGCACGAACACCGCGTCCAGCCGCTCCGCCAGCAACGCGCCGAGTTCGCCGATGCCGATGTCCCAGCCGATATGTCGCGACAGTTCCGCGTCGCTCAGGCCCAGCGATCCTAACTGCGCGGGCACCCTATTGCCCGCATGATCGCCGATCAGCAGGAACGATGACGCGCCTTTTGGGTTGATTACCCTGACCGGTGGCGCATCTTCGGTCGTAAGCAGCGATTGGCTGACATTGCTGTTCATGCGACACGGATCCTCGATGCCAACTCTAACGCTCTCTCACGTAACGAAATACCTGTACCGCCAGCCGGTGGCGTTTGGCGAGCACCGGATCATGGTCCGGCCGCGAGAAAGCTACGACCAGCACCTTATCGACGCCCAGCTGACGATCAGCCCGGAACCTGCGGACGTGCGCTGGCTGCAGGACGTGTTCGGCAACTCGGTCGCGATCGCTACCTTCGACAAGCGCGCGAAGGAACTGGTGATCGACAGCCGTATTCGCCTGGATCACAGCCCGGCAGAACTGAACCATGTCGATATCGAGCGTTATGCGCGCTTCTACCCGTTCACCTATTCGTCCGAAGAGATGCCCGACCTGCTCCGCTCGATCGAGCGCCAGCATCACGATCCGCTGCGCGAGATCGACACTTGGGCACGGCGCTTCGTCGGCACCGGTGGCCAGAACGACACGCTGGCGATGTTGTCGGAGATGACCGCGGCGATCAAGCGCGAGTTCACCTACGTCCAGCGCCCCGAAAAGGGTACGCAGTCGCCGATCGAGACGCTCGCCAAGCGCAAGGGCACCTGCCGGGACTATGCTATGCTGATGATCGAGGCGGTCCGCGCGCTGGGTTTCGCGGCGCGGTTCGTGTCGGGCTATGTCTACAACCCTACACGTCGAGAGCGCCATACCGGCGGCGGCAACACGCATGCCTGGGTCCGCGTGTACCTGCCCGGCTCCGGCTGGGTCGAGTTCGACCCGACCAACGGGATCGTCGGCAACAGGGGGTTGGTCCGCGTCGCGGTCGCGCGCGACATCTACCAGGCGGTACCCGTTTCCGGCACCTGGGCAGGCTTTCCCGGCAGCTTTCTCGACATGAGTGTCTCGGTCGATATTGCGGTTGACGATGCTGACACCGAACACCACCATACGTCGCTAACAGCCTGAAAAGGGGACCATGAATGCTGATCCGTGCAGGCTATGATATTCGTTTCGAGACCGACGTGCCGACCCCGATGATGGCGATGTTGAGCCTTCATCCGTCGCGCAACAAGGACCTGGTCACCCCGCACCGGATCGTCGACGACCCCGACGTTCCTGCCTATGATTATCTCGATGCCTTCGGGAATGTCTGCACCCGCATCACGGTACCCAAGGGGGGGCTTACCCTCTCGTGCGACTTCACGATTCAGGACAGCGGCGAACCCGATCCCGTCACGCCCGATGCTATTCAGCATGCGGTCGAGGATTTGCCCGACGACATCCTCGTTTACCTGCTCGGCAGCCGCTACTGCGAGACCGACCGCCTGTCGGAGACCGCCTGGTCGCTGTTCGGCCATGTCGCGGGTGGCTGGCAGCGCGTCCAGGCTATCGTCGACTTCGCGCACAACCATGTCGAGTTCGGTTATCATTTCGCCCGTCCGACCAAGACCGCGTGGGACGTGTACCAGGAGCGCCAGGGCGTCTGCCGCGATTTCGCGCATCTTGCGATCACGCTGTGCCGCTGCATGAACATCCCGGCGCGCTATTGCACGGGCTATCTCGGCGATATCGGCATTCCGCCGGTCGATGCGCCGATGGACTTTTCCGCGTGGTTCGACGTCTATCTGGGCGGCACGTGGCACACGTTCGACGCGCGCCATAACCGCCCGCGGATCGGGCGGATCCTGATGGCGCGGGGCAGGGACGCGACCGATACCGCACTGACGACAACGTTCGGCCCGGCGCGGCTGGTCGGTTTCGACGTCCACACCGACGAGGTGACGGCGGCGGGGTAGTACAGCCGTAGCGTCAACTTAGGTCTTGTCGCGGGTGGCGCGATGGGCCTAACGGCTTCGATCCCTTAACTTATGCTGCGATGCACAATATGACCTCGAGCCCCGACCAGTCCGCGCCCGCCAACGTCAACGCCCTGCTGTTGCAGGCGATCGCGTTGCGCAAGTGCATCACCGCCACGTACAACCGGATGGTCTGCACGTTGGCGCCCCACATCCTGTACACCAAGCACGACGACGTGTTCGTCGATGCGGTGACCCTGGAGCGCGACGGTCAGCCGCCCAAGGAAATCAAGCTCGGCACGTTCAAGCTCGCCGGGCTCAAGGACATCACCGTCACCGATCGTTCGTTCGTTCCCGATGCGATCTTCAACCCCGGTGACATCAAGTATGACCGCGTGACGCTGTTCGTCGTCGATCGTACCTGAGCGCTACCGAGGCTAGGCTAGGCTAGGCTAGGCTAGGCTGCCGAGGTTAGGCTGCGGCCGGCAACCATGCCGTGTCGATTTCGCCGTAGCGATCGATGAACCCGGTCGCGGCGATCAGTCCGGCCTCGTCGACGATCTTCACCCGTCGGCCGGTTCGTTCGATCACGCCGGCTTTCTCGAGCGCGCGGATCGTGCGGTTGACGTGCACCTTGGTCAGCCCGAGCGCATCGCCGATGTCGGTCTGGGTCAGCGGCAGGTCGAACGAGTCGACGATCCCGCCAGCGGTCACCCGCAGCCGCGCCATGATATCCAGCAGCAGCCGCGCCAGCCGGTCGCTTGCGCCCATCCGCCCGATCATCGTCAATCGGTCGCTCATCGCGACGCTCTCGGCCGCGGCGATCGCGTAGAGCAGCCCCGCGATCCGCGGTTGCGCGCGGAACAGCAGGCCGAGCTCGGTCTTGGGCAATTCGATGATCAGGCAGTCGGAGACCGCGGTCAGAGTCGCCGCGGCTTGGGACCAGGCCATGCTCGACGTGCCGATCAGGTCGCCCGCATAGTGAAACCGCAGGATCTGCCGCCCGCCGTTGCTCAGCCGGGTCGACGAATGCAGCCACCCCTGGCGCATGACGTACAGCGAATTGCTCTCACCCCCTTCTGCCACCAGCACGTCGCCGGCCTTCAACCGCCGCTCGCTCTGCTTGGCCTGCAGGATCGCGTCGCGCTCCGCCTCGGTGAGGTCGAGATGCCGGCTAAGCCGCGCGATCAGACCACTCAATTGCATGTACGTCCCCTCTTGGTCTCTTTGATATCGGCGTTGCACCAACGCGGCCCACGGCGAAAGGGGCAAAGCGGACACGCCAATGCGGAAATCGGAACCGAAACGGGGCGGATCGCGGCGATCGCCGTTGATCTATCGCAAGTTCGCAACCGAACCCGTTTCGATTACTCGACTTTCTTGAGCGCCCCTTCGACCACGGGCGCGACGCGTGCGGCAATCCGGTCGACGCCGGTCCGGTTGGGATGGACGTGATCGGCCTGCATCAATTGCGGGTTGCCGATCACGCCGTCGAGGATGAACGGATACAGAGTCGCGTGATAGCGGGTCGCAAGCGTCGGCCATATCGCGTTGAACTGCGATGTGAAGTCGGGCCCCAGATTGGGCGGTGCCATCATCCCGGTCAGCATCACCGGTATCCCCCGCGTCTTCGCCTCGTCGAGCATCGCGGTCATGTTCGTGCGCGTTTCCGCCGGCGAAATCTGTCGCAACACGTCGTTCCCGCCGAGCCCGATCAGGACGAGGTCGGGTTTGCGCCGCATGTTGTCGAGCGCGAAGGCGAACCGCTGGCGACCTGCCGCGCTCGTATCACCCGACACGCCGGCGTTGACGATCGTGGCGTTGATGCCGTCGCGCCGCAGCCGCGCCTGGATCGCGTCCGGCAGGCTCTGCCCACGGTCGAGCCCATAGCCCGCATATAGACTGTCGCCGAACGCGAGGATCAGCCGCTCGGGACCATTCGGCGCCGGAACCGAGGCAACCGTCGCGACCGCCGCAACGGCGTTGGTTGTAGCGGCGAGGGCAGGGGCCTCCTCGCCGCGGCCACACCCGCTCAGAAGCGCGGCACCGCTCAGAACGATCGCTTGGAGAAGTGTCAGTTCCACTCCATATCGAGGCCAACGCCGCGTCTGTTTCTCCAAGATACTGGTCTCCATGTCCGAACCTGCTTCCGCCGATATGGTGATCTCGGCGCGCGATGTCACGTTGACACTCGGCGCCGCGACCGCCGCGACCACGATCCTCAAGGGCGTCGATCTCGATATCGCGCGCGGCACCAGCGTCGCGCTGCTCGGACCATCCGGGTCGGGCAAGTCGTCGCTGATGGCGGTGCTGTCCGGACTCGAGCGCGCGACCGGCGGGACGGTGCGCGTCGCCGGCCTCGATTTCGGTACGCTCGACGAGGATGCACTGGCGCGTGCGCGGCGCGGCCGGATCGGCATCGTCCTCCAGGCCTTCCACCTGCTGCCGACGATGACCGCGCTGGAGAACGTTGCGGTGCCGATGGAGCTCGCCGGCATGCCCGATGCGTTCGCCCGTGCCGAGGCGGAACTCGCCGCGGTCGGGCTGTCGCACCGGATCGGCCATTATCCGACCCAGCTCTCGGGTGGCGATCAGCAGCGCGTGGCGATCGCCCGCGCGCTCGGCCCGCGTCCCGATCTCGTCTTTGGCGACGAACCGACCGGCAATCTCGATGCCGCCACCGGCGCGTCGATCATGGACCTGTTGTTCGATCGCCGCGCCGCGACTGGCGCCACGTTGATCATCATCACGCACGATCCGGTGCTCGCGGCGCGCTGCGACCGGATCGTCGAGCTCGGCGACGGCCGGATCGTCGCGGACCGCTTGCGGTGAGCGAATGGCGCCTGGCGTGGCGGCTCGCCCGTCGCGAACTCGATCTCCGGTTCCGCGGCCTCCGGCTGCTGCTCGCCTGCCTGTTCCTCGGCGTCGGCGCACTCGCCGCGATCGGCAGCCTGACTCAGTCGATCGACGGCGAACTCGCGACCCGCGGCAGCGCGATCCTGGGCGGCGACGTCGAGTTCGCCGCGTCCCAGCGTCCCGCGACGCCCGACGAGCGCGCGGCGATGGCACGGCTCGGCACCGTGTCCGAAACCGTGCGGATGCAGGCGATGGCGGTACGCGGCACCAACAGCGTCCCGATCGAGCTGAAGGGGGTCGACGCGGTCTACCCGTTGTACGGCACGCTCGCTTTGCAGGGCGGGGCAGTCGCAAAGCCAGCGGACGCAACCGCGATCTGGATCGTCCCGGCCCTGGCGCAAAGGCTCGGTATCGGCACTGGCGGAACGGTGAAGCTCGGCACCGCCGAGTTCACCGTCGCAGGCGTGATCGCGAACGAGCCCGACCGCCTCGGCGAGGGCTTCACGCTCGGTCCGGTCGCGATCGTCTCGCTCGCCGGGATCGCACGCACCGGCCTGATCCAGCCGGGCAGCCTGTACGAAAGCAAGTACCGCGTTCGCCTGCCGGCCGGCGCATCGCCTACCGCCGCGCTCGACCGCTTCAAGGCGGCGTTCCCGACCGGCGGCTGGGAAACCAAGACCCGCGACCGCGCCGCCCCCGGTGCCGAACGTTTCGTCGAACGGATGGGCCAGTTCCTCCTGCTCGTCGGCCTCTCGGCGCTCGTTATCGCGGGGATCGGCGTCGGCAACGGCGTGTCCTCGTATCTCGCCGCCCGTCGCGGCAGCATCGCCGCGCTGAAGGTTCTCGGCGCCACGTCCGGCCTTATTGCGCGGATCTACCTCCTGGAAGTCGCGGTGGTTGCGGCGATGGGCATCGTCGCAGGACTGGTAGCGGGCGCCCTGACGGTGCCGCTGATCGTCTGGCTGGCAGGTGACGTCCTCCCCGTCGCGCCGCATTTCGCGCTTCAGCCCGCGCCGCTCGCGCTTGCCGCCGCGTACGGCATGTTGATCGCGCTCGCCTTCACCGCGCCGCCCCTGATCGAGGCCGGCAGCATTCCAGCGGCGGGTCTGTTGCGCGGCGTGTTCGGCAATCGCCCCGTGCCGCTGCGTCGTACGCTTCCCTGGATGATCGGCGCCGGCGCTGCGATCGTCGCGCTCGCTCTGTCGACCGCGGACCAGCCTTGGCTGAGCGCAGGATTCCTCGCGGCCGTGGCCGGCGTGCTCCTGCTGCTCGCAGGGTTCGGCTGGGCCGTTCGTCGGATTGCCGCCTCGTTGCCGCGATCGCGCCGCCCGCTGTTGCGGCTCGCCATCGCCGGGCTGCACCGCCCTGGCGCCCGCACCGGCACATTGGTCGTCGCGCTCGGGCTCGGCCTCACCTTGTTCGTGCTACTCGCCGGTATCCGCACCAGCATCGACGCGAACATTGCGCTCACCGTACCGAAACGCGCGCCCGCCCTGTTCGCGCTCGACGTGCCACCGGACCGCGAGGCGGAGTTTCGCCGTACGATCGAGCGCGTCGCGATCCACCCGGTCATCCGCACCGTGCCGGCGATGCGCGGGACGATCATGTCCTACGGCACCACGCGCGTCGCCGACCTGAAGACCCTGCCCGAAGGCGCCTGGGCGCTGCGCGGCGAGCGCGGTCTGACCTATTCGGCGAGCTTGCCGGAGGGGAGCACGCTGACCGCCGGACGCTGGTGGCCGCGCGACTATGCGGGACCGCCGCTTGTGTCGCTCGACGAACGCCTGGCCAAGGCGCTCGATCTGAAGATCGGCGATCCGCTCGGCTACAGCTTGCTCGGGGTCGAGCGGACCGCGCGCATCGCCTCGTTCCGCCGGATCAGCTGGGATACGCTCGGCTTCAATTTCGTGATGGTCTTCTCGCCCAATGCGATCGAGGATGCCCCGCACAACCTGGCGGCGACGATCGATCTGGCGCCAGGGCAGGAGGCGATGGTCATGCGGGCGCTCCTTCCACGCTTCCCGTCGGTATCGGTGATCGAAGTGCGCGGCGTGCTCGGCCAGATCCGCGACATCGTTTCGCAGATGGCCACCGCGATCACCGCCGCGGCATCGGTCGCGATCCTCGCCGGCATCGCCGTGCTGATCGGCGCGATCGCTGCTGCACGGGAGGCGCGCACCTATGACGGCGTGATCTTGCGAACGCTCGGGGCGACGCGGCTGCAGGTGCTGGCGGTCCAGGCGCTCGAATACGCGTTTCTCAGCATCGTCCTTTCGGCACTCGCGTTGCTGCTCGGGCTCGGCGGCGCGTGGTACGTCATAACGCAGCTGTTCATGTTCGAATGGCGGCCCGATTACGGTACGGTCGTCGCGACCTTGGCGGGCGGGGCGGGCCTGACGATGGCGATCGGGTTGATCGGTGCATGGCCGATCCTGGGCGCGCGTCCGGCCCAGGCCCTAAGGCAGCTGTGACATGGCAGGATTGCCGGGACGAAAGCCGGCACGTTTCCCGGCGCGCGGCGTTAGGCGGACACGAGGAACACGCCTCGTTCAAGGCCAAGGATCAAGACACTGCCGCATACTGACGCACGATCGGCGAATAGCGCGACCACCCCATGGTCGATGTCGGCCAGCGAATGGTGGAAGGTCCTGAAGCGGACATGGACCGAGGCGAGCGACGACAATATCAGCCTTATCGCCGCCGGGACCGCGTTCTACGGGTTCGCCGCGATCGTCCCGCTGCTCGCCTCGGTCGTGTTGATCTACGGGCTGGTCGCCGACACCGCGACCGTCGTCGCCAACATCCGCGGACTGTTCAACGTGCTGCCCGACGATGCCGCACGGGTAATCGGCGACCAGCTTGCGACGGTGGTCGGTACATCGGAGGGCAAGAAGGGCTTCGGCCTGGTCATTGCGTTGGGGATCGCGTTGTATGGGGGCACCAAGGGCGCATCGTCGATCGTGACGGCCCTGAACATCGCGTACGAGGAACGCGAGACCCGCGGTTTCATCGCGCTCAACCTGCTCGCCTTCGCGATTACCGGCGGCGCGGTGGTGTTAGCGTTGCTCGCCGCATTGTCGATGGCCGCGTTCGCGCTGCTCGACGGGTTGATCCCCAACGCCCCCGACATCCTGCTCACCGCGATCCGACTGGTAAGCTATGCGGTGCTTGCGGCGCTCGGCGTCAGTGCGGCGGCGTGCCTGTACCGGTTCGGCCCCAACCGAAAAAAAGCGAAGTGGGCTTGGCTGACTCCGGGGTCGCTGGCTGCCACGTTGGTCTGGCTCGCAGCCACGATAGGCTTCGGCGTTTATGTCTCGCGGTTCGGCAATTACGGCGCGACATACGGGTCGCTCAGCGCCGTCATCGTGCTGCTGACATGGCTGTGGCTGTCCGCCTACGTGTTCCTGCTCGGCGCAGAACTCAATTCGGAGCTCGAACACCAGACCGAGCGGGATACGACGGTTGGTATCGATGGTCCGATAGGCAGCCGCGGTGCAGCCGTCGCCGATACGGTCGCGAAGGATGAGGCGACAAGGCCAGTAGCGCCGATGTCGGCAAGGACGAGCCCGGGTCCGGGCTCGTCCTTGGGCTCGCGTAGTGCACCGTTGATAGCGGCGACGCGCCTATCCGGAATGCATGGCGGACTGCCGGCGTCCCTGCTCGCGATCGGTGGCCTGCGATCGCTGCGGCGCGGTTCCGCTAAGGCCGGTATCGTGATGCTCGGTATCGGTGCGGCGCTCGCGTGGCGCAAACGCCCGGCTGCCAATGATACGCCCGCCAACGATACGGCAAATGCCTGATGCCCCGGACCGTCCGAACCAAACTCTTCTTTGACGGTGGATGCAGGCCGAACCCAGGTACGATCGAATGCGCGGTCGTATTGAAGGGTGTTGCTCATCACCGCGAGAATTGCGGCCAGGGTACCAACAGCGATGCGGAGTGGCTCGCCGCCATCCACGCGCTCGAAATCGCAGCCGAGTACGGCGAACGCGATATCGTCCTGCTCGGGGACTCCACACTCGTCGTCACCCAGGCGAACGGCACCGCGCGTTGCCGCTCCATCGAACTGGAAGCGCACCGGCAAAGGTTCGTCGAGCTGGCCCTGGCATTCGATTCCGTCCGCATCCGCTATATCCGACGGTCCCAAAACCTCGCGGGTATAGCGCTATCGCGGGGTCACCCTCGTTAGGGGGGCATTTGAGGGCGTGTCGGGGGCTCGTGGAGCGCTGCGTCGTGACCCGGGGAAAATTTGCCATAAATATGCAAGAAAGTGTTTGACGGTGTGGTGGGGTGGTCTTAGAGGGGTGTCACCGCAGCGAACGACCTACTGGTCTGG
>JAYVRZ010000088.1:0-53766 GCA_043775965.1 Sphingomonas sp. | reverse complement strand
TAAATTTCCAGCGTCTCGAGCGCGATGCGCTGGCGTTTTTCTGGCTTCACCACGTGGTGAAGCGTGCGCATGTTGTGCAGCCGGTCGGCGAGCTTCACCAGCAACACGCGGATGTCGTCGGACATCGCCAGCAGGAACTTGCGCAAATTCTCCGCGGCGCGCTCGTTCTCGCTCTGCGCCTCGATCTTGCTGAGCTTGGTGACGCCATCGACCAAGCGCGCGACCGAGGGACCGAACAGCCGCTCGATCTCCTCGGGCGTCGCGACGGTATCCTCGATCGTGTCGTGCAGGATAGCGGTGGCGATCGTCTCGGCGTCGAGGTGCAGATCGGTGAGGATGCCCGCCACCTCGATCGGATGGCTGAAATACGGATCGCCCGACGCCCGCTTCTGTGACCCATGCGCCTGCATCGAGAAGACATAGGCGCGGTTCAGCAGCGCCTCGTCGGCGTCGGGATCGTAGTCGAGGACGCGATCGACCAGTTCATATTGGCGCAACACGGACCCTTGATGGGGCCGGGGTGCGCCGCTTTGCAACAAAATCCTCGTTATTTCGCGTGGTTGTTGCATGCAGCCAGCGCTTCGGCGTCATACGCCTTGCCCGCGACCGTGAAACTGGCGAGCGGCCCGGCGCGCTTGGCGACCGCCGCGCACAGGATCACGTCGCGTTGTGGTGCCTTGCTGGCGACGAACGCGGCATTCTCCCAGCGCCACGCCGTGCCGTTGGTGATCAGCCGCGTGCTTGCCGGTGCCGCGGCGGGAACGGCGACATAATAATTGATCGGGAACTGGGCCGATGCCGGTGTCGCGACCAACGCGGCGATCCCGGTGGCGAGAGCGGGCAAGGCGGTCAGAATGGCGCGAGTGATGACGGACATCGGTAGACTCCTGAAAGGTTTCTAATCGCTACCTATCGAAATGCGTTTTGAGTTGCAACTGAAAACCGATGGGCGTTTCGCTCTGTCGATTTATGCGGTAAACCGGCAGTCCAATAAGGAAGACGCCTTGGGAAAATTGCGCGAACCCCTGCTCGAATGCAGCCTCCCCGCCGCGCTGGAGGCGATGGGCGAGCGCTGGTCGTTCCTGATCCTGCGCGCATCGTTCAACGGGCTGCACCATTTCGAGGAGTTCCAGTCCGAGCTCGGCATCGCGCGCAACATCCTGGCGAACCGGCTGGCGCGGCTGGTCGAGCACGGTATCCTCGCGCGGCAGCCGATCCCGGAGGATCGTCGCAAGATCGCCTATGGCCTGACCGACAAGGGCTTCGCGCTGTTGCCGACGATGATCGCGCTGCGCCAATGGGGCGAGCGATGGGAGACGTGCGTGCCGGCCTTCCCGATCCTGGTCGACGCGCGCGACCGGCGTCCTTTGCAGCCGGTGTCGGTGCTGGCGCATGACGGCCGGGTGCTCGGCAAGGGCGACCTGATCTGGGCGCTGCCCGGGGACGTTGCCGAGGATGGCGAGCGGGCGGAAGCGGCGGAATAGGGGGCGTTGCCACCCATGTCGTGGACGCATTCGGAGGATAGCCCTTGCCCCCTTGTTCTCCCGCGAAGGCGGGAGCCCAGTCTGGGTCCCCGCCTTCGCGGGGAAACAGGGGGTTAGTGCTTTCCATGCGGCGGCGGGGCGTCTGCGGTTTGCGATGGCACGTAGGTGAGCGCCAAAGGCACCACCCCGGCGGAGGCCGGGGCCCAATTGGTGGACGGTGCTGACCGGGAACTGCGCTTCGTTACTGCGACCTTCCCAATTGGGCCCCGGCTTTCGCCGGGGTGGTAATGGTGTCGTGTAACCGGTCGGCATCCGCATTCTTGTTCTCCCGCAAGGGCGGCAGGCCAGTCTGGGTCCGCGCCTGCGCGGGGAAACAGGGGTTACCGACCGGGCAATCCCTCCAACACCGTGCGGATCGCAGCGGGCAATGGCATTGGCCGGCCGGTTTCGAGGTCGACATGCACGCTGACCATCGTGATTATGGTATGCAGCGCGCCCGTCTCCGCATGCGCGAGTTCGAAGCGTTTCGTCAGGCTGGACGTGCCGAGTTTCTCGATTCGCACGAACGCCTCGACCGTGTCGCCGAGACGGAAGGGCTTCAGGTAATCGATCTCGGCACGGCGGACATTGAACTCGGTGGTCGGCCACACATCCGGCAGCGCTTCGGCAATCCCGGTCCAATCCCAGAACTCGGTCACCGCGACGTCGGCATATTCGAGATAGCGCGAGTTGAAGACGATCTTCTGCCCGTCGATCTCGGCATAGCGGACGCGAAACCGCGTGGAGAAGGCGAAACCAGGCCGCATCTCAGAAGACCAGGCGGACGCCGACGATCGCCAATACGGTCGCGAGAACGGGAACGAGCACGCGGTCCGACACGCGCGTAGCGATCAGGCTGCCGACGATTATGCCCGGAATCGATCCGATCAACAGCGATACGAGCAGGTCTACGTCGACCGAGCCTAAAATCCAGTGGCCGATCCCGCCGAGCAGCGTCAACGGCACCGCGTGCGCGATGTCCGAGCCGACCAGCCGGTTGATCGGTAATTTCGGGTACAGGATCAGCAGGGCGGTCATGCCCAGCGCGCCAGCCCCTACCGAAGTCAGCGAGACGAGCACGCCGAGCACGGCGCCCAGCAGGATCGTCAGCATCGCCTGTCGCTCGCCACCGACGGTGCCGATCCGCGGCGTGAGCCAATCGACGAGTTTCGCGCGGAAGAAGGTCGCGACCGCCGACAGGATCAGCGTCACGCCGAGCACGACGGTGATCGCGTGGCCCGTGTCGGACGATTTCTCGCCGAGATGGTTGAGCACGAGCAACGTGGCGATCGCGGCGGGCACGCTGCCGGTCGCGAGTCGCCGGACGACGCGCCAGTCGACCGTGCCGCGCCAGCCGTGCACGGTCGTCCCGACCGTCTTGGTCGCCGAGGCATAGAGCAGGTCGGTGCCGACCGCGGTGGCGGGATGAAAGCCGAAGACGAGCACCAGCAGCGGCGTCATCAGCGATCCGCCGCCGACGCCCGTCAGCCCGACGATCAGGCCGACGAGCACGCCGGCCACCGAATATAGCGGGTTGATGTCCACTAAAGCTTCAGCCGGCGCCCTGCGCGGGCGTGTTGACGCCCATGCTGGTGAGGTATTTGCGGATGTTGCGCGCCGCCTGGCGGAGCCTCTGTTCGTTCTCGACCATCGCGATCCTCACATAGCCCTCGCCGTTTTCGCCATAGCCCACTCCTGGGGCCACCGCGACGTGAGCGTGAGTGAGCAATTGTTTGGTGAACTCAAGGCTACCTAAATGCGCGAGTGCCGGCGGCAGCGGCGCCCAGGCGAACATCGACGCGCGGGGGCTGGGGATGTCCCAGCCGGCCCGGCCGAAGCTGTCGACCATCACGTCGCGGCGCTTGTGATAGAGTTCGCGGTTGCGCGCGACGATGTCCTGCGGGCCGTTGAGCGCGGCGCAGGCGGCGGCCTGGATCGGCGTGAACGCGCCGTAATCGAGGTATGATTTCACCCGCGTCATCGCCGCGATCAGCGTCTTGTTGCCGACCGCGAAGCCGATCCGCCAACCCGCCATCGAATAGGTCTTGCTGAGCGAGGTGAACTCGATCGCGATGTCCTTGGCGCCCTTGACCTGCAGGATAGAGGGAGTCGGGTTGCCGTCGTAATAGAGCTCCGAATAGGCGAGGTCGGAGATGATCCAGACCTGGTTCTCCTTCGCCCACGCGACGAGGCGCTCGTAGAAGGCGAGATCGACCGCTTCCGCCGTCGGGTTCGACGGATAGTTGACGACCAGGATCGACGGGCGCGGCACCGTGAACGCCATCGCGCGCTCGAGGCTTTCGAAATACGCCTCGTCGGGGGTGGTCGGCACCGCGCGGATCGTTGCGCCGGCGATGATGAAGCCGAAGGTGTGGATCGGATAGGACGGGTTGGGCGCGAGCACGACGTCGCCGGGCGCGGTGATCGCGGTGGCCAGACTCGCAAGGCCTTCCTTGGAGCCCATCGTAACGACGACTTCGGTCTCCGGGTCGACATCGACGCCGAAGCGGCGACCATAGTAATTCGCCTGGGCCTTGCGCAGGCCGGGAATGCCCTTCGACTGCGAATAGCCGTGTGCGCCGGGCTTGCGGACGACCTCGACCAGCTTCTCGATGACGTGGTCGGGGGGCGGCAGATCGGGATTGCCCATGCCGAGATCGATGATGTCCTCGCCGCCCGCACGCGCCGCCGCTCGCATCGCGTTCACTTCGGCGATGACATAGGGGGGCAGGCGTTTGATGCGGTAGAAATCGTCGGACATGGAAGGCCTCATGCTGGAGGAACGGGTGCTGTACCGCACGCGAGGTTGGTCGTCATCCGCCTCATTCGTCGGGTCGGCGAAAGCTGGGGTATTCCGGTTGGTAGACGGGTCAGGGAATGCTTCGGGTAATTCCCGGCCGTCGGTACGGCAGCGCATCCGTCACTGCCGCCTCCTGCTGCAGTCACGCCAGCCCCCCCGCCGTCACGCCAGCCCCCGCCGTCACCCCAGCGAAAGCTGGGGTATCCCTGTTGGCAGACGGGTGGCCCGAACCGGGATACCCCAGCTTTCGCTGGGGTGACGGCGGGGGCTGGCTGGTGATGGTGACGGGGGAGGCAAGTGATGGGGGGAGGCAAGTGACGAGCGGGGGCGGGCGACCAGTGCGGGCGACTGTCGGATCGACGGCGTGTGACGAGTGGGGGCGGGTGACGAACGCGGGATTGGGTTTCACTGGACCCGCGACTCGGCTAAGCTCCAGAAAAATCAGAGGATGCCATGGCCGAAACTCCTCCCGCTCCGAGCCTGCCCGATCTCCAGCACTGGACCTGGGTGATGGGTCGTGCGCAGCAGCTGATGATGGAGCAGGGCCTGGCGGCGATGCAGGACCAGCCCAAGCAGTTGCCCGGCATTCCCGGCTTCACCGATCCCGCCACGCTGGAGCGCGCGCGCGATTTTTGGACCGAGAGCCTGACGCTGTGGCAGCGCTTCCTCGATCCGGCCAAGGCGCCCGAGCCCGCTCCCGTCACCGACAAGCGATTCAAGGCGCCGCAGTGGCGCGAACCCGTGTTCGACCTGATCCGCCAGAGCTACGAGCTGATCGGCGATCACATGCTGCGCGGCGTCGAGGCGGTGGACGGGCTCGACCCCAGGCAGAAGGAGCAGATGCGGTTCGCGACCAAGGGGTTCGTCGATGCGATGAGCCCGACCAACTTCGCGCTGACCAACCCGCAAGTGATCGAGAAGACGATCGAGACGCGCGGCGAGAATTTGCTGAAAGGCCTCAAGAACATGATGGCCGATCTCGGCCGCGGGCAGCTGACGCATACGCCGAAGGGCGCGTTCGAGTTGGGGCGCAACCTGGCGATGACGCCGGGCAAGGTCGTCAATCGCACGCCGCTGTACGAGCTGATCCAGTACGCGCCGACCACGCCGAACGTGCTGGCGACGCCGCTCGTGATCTTCCCGCCGTGGATCAACCGGTTCTACATTCTGGATCTGACGCCGGAGAAGAGCTTCATCCGCTGGGCCGTCGAGCACGGGATCACGGTGTTCATGGTGTCGTGGAAATCCGCCGATGCCAGCATGAAGGACGTGGTCTGGGACGATTACGTCATGGCGCAGGTCGAGGCGATCGACACGGTGCGCGACGTGCTCGACGTACCGGCCGTGCACAGTATCGGCTATTGCGTGGCGGGCACGACGCTCGCCGCGACGCTCGCGTTGCTGACGGCGCGGGGCGAGGCGGCGAAGGTGGCGAGCGCGACGTTCTTTACAGCCCAGGTCGATTTCGCGCAGGCGGGCGAGCTGCAGCATTTCATCGACGACGAGCAGTTGAAGATGGTCGCGACGCTTTCGCCCGAGGGGTTCCTCGACGGGCGCTACATGGCGACGACGTTCAACCTGTTGCGCGGGCGCGACCTGATCTGGAACTACGTCACGCAGAATTACCTGCTCGGACAGGATTACGTGCCGTTCGACCTGCTCCACTGGAACGGCGACACCACCAACCTGCCGGCGAAATGGCATCTGAGCTATCTGACCGACCTGTACCGCGACAATGTTCTGGCGACTCCGGGAGCGATGACCGTGGCCGGCACACCGATCGACCTGACCAGCGTCGCGACGCCGAGCTATGTCCAGGCGGGACGCGAGGATCATATCGCGCCGGCCGAAAGCGTGTGGAAGATGACTCAGCTGTTCGCCGGGCCGCTGAAGTTCGTGCTGGCCGGGTCGGGGCACATCGCCGGCGTCGTGAACCCGCCGGCCGCGGGCAAGTATCAATATTGGACCAACCCGGCTGCGCACACGACGCTCGAGGATTTCGTTGCTGGCGCGACCGAGACGAAGGGGAGCTGGTGGCCGGACTGGGTCGAATGGCTGCGAGCGATCGATGCCGCCACCGTGCCGGCCGATGGGGCGAGGCAGCCGGGTGCCGGTGCGCTGACGGCGCTCGGCGAGGCGCCGGGCGAGTATGTGAAGGCACGATAGCGCTACCTTCCGCGTACGTCATGGTGCACTGCACAATTTAATTGTGCGTCGCCATGAAACCTGTATAGATCCCCGCGACATAACTCCGGAGAGAGGTGCGTGGATGGCGGATATTGAAAAGCGGATGGCGCAAGCCGTGAAGCCTGTCGCCATTGCGAAGGCTTCGGCCCGGGCTGTCGTCAAGCCGGTCAAAAAGAAGCCGGCGCGTGTGAAAACCGACATGGCTGCATCGTCACCGCCGCAGCCCGACTTACCTGCCCCTAAATTATCCGCCCCGCACTTGGCCGCCGTGCCTTCGGGGATTCCTGTACGCGAAATCAAGGACGCCACGATGGACACGATTCAGAGCATCACCGAGAAGACCAAGGCCCTGTTCACGAACGGCTTCAGCGGCACCAACACCGCCGAGTTCACCGAGCAGGCCAAGGGCGCGATGGAAAAGAGCGCGAAGATGGTCGAGGACATGACCGCATTCGGCAAGGGCAACGTCGAGGCGCTCGTCGAGTCGTCGAAGATCGCCGCCAAGAACGTCGAGGCGCTCGGCCAGGAGGCTGCAGCCTATGCCAAGACGTCGTTCGAGAGCGCGACCGAAGCCGCCAAGACGCTCGCCGCCGCCAAGTCGCCGACCGAGTTCATGAAGCTGCAGGGCGATTACGCGCGTACCGCGTTCGACACGATTATCGCCGAGGGCTCGCGGTCGACCGAGCGGTTGATGAAGATGTTCGGCGAGTTCGCGCAGCCGATCTCGAACCGCGTCGCGGTCGCCAAGGACACGATGAAGATTTCGGCATAATTCGACGTCGTCGTCTTCGGACGGTCGATTCGGGAAGGGGCGGGCGTCGGTGGACGGCCGCCCCTTTTTCGTTTGCGCCGCAGCGCGTTGGCCGATGCGTTGCCGGTGCTTTTACGCGCAGGCCCTTGCTCTTGCCGGGCGGCGTGCCATATTTTGACAGCATGTCTGTGATCCCCGAAACGATGACCCATCAAGCGATGACCTTCGAAACCATGGCGCCCGAGCCGATGGCTTCAGAACTGGCGGCTTCTGACCTGACTGCTGGCGAAACCATGGCGGAACGACGCGACGACGGCGGCGAGGACGGTAGCGGCGGGACCGGTGCGGGTATCGCGACCAAGACGCGTGCCAAGACCAAGCAGCCGACGCCGTACCGCGTGCTGATGCTCAACGACGATTACACGCCGATGGAGTTTGTCGTGCTGTGCCTCCAGCGCTTCTTCCGCATGGACATGGAGGCCGCGACTCGCGTGATGCTCCACGTCCACCAGAAGGGCGTGGGCGTGTGCGGAACGTTCAGCTACGAAGTCGCCGAGACCAAGGTGAGCCAGGTCATGGATTTCGCGCAACAGAACCAGCACCCGCTGCAATGCACGCTCGAAAAGGCATGATCCGCTAAGAGGCAGGACTCTGACTTCGCGCGGCGCTTTGGCGCCCGGCGTGAAGCTTATCTGGAGGCCGGCAACCAGCGGAGGTCGAGCCCGTCGAATCGGTTGATGTAATTGGCGGACCGCGCGAGCTGCGCCTCGTTGAGCAGCGTTACCCGACCATTCTCGCGCGCGATCAGGCCTTCGTCCTCCAACTGCCGCAGCATCCGGTTGACGTGCACCGCGGTCAGGCCGGTCGCATCGCCCACCTCCTCCTGCGTCAGCTTGAGCGCAAACGCGTTGCCGATCGTGGTGTCGGTCATCCGCATCCGGTTGCGGATCTCCAGCAGTAATGCGGCGACCCGCGCCTTGGCCGGCGTCCGCCCCAGCGCCGCCAGCCGATCGGTCAGCGCGACCTTCTCGATCTGGTTCAGCACCATGACGAGTGCCGACAGGCGCGGATGATCGGTGACCAGCGCACCGATGATCGACCGATCGAACGCACAAACGGTGCAGTCGGTCAGCGTGACGATCGTCTCGGGAGAATCGCGGTAGATCAGTGCGGCGATCGCCAGCATGTCGCCGGGGAACAGGAAGCGCAGGATCTGCCGGCTGCCGTCGTCGAGCAGGACATAGCTCATCGCCATGCCGCGTTGCAGAATGTAAAGTTCGGAAAGCGGATCGTTCTCGCGCAGCAATGTCGCCCCGCGGCGCAATTCGCGGGGGCGTTCCTCCAACCGTGCGAGGGCATTCTTTTCGGTTACGGTAAGATCGATCAGGGCGCCTATGCGGTCGGCGAAGCAGCTATCCCGCACGTTTGTAAATTTTTTCACACATGGCTTCCGTCAAAGCAAACGCCTGATCGGCGCGCATTAAAGTCGATCAAGTACGGCCGATTCGGGCTGGTCTGGCGTGTCCCCTTGCGCACTGCGTCAGTGACGATACACACCCGGCATGGACCGTATTCTCATCCGTGGCGGCAACCGCCTTTCCGGGCGCCTGCCCATCTCCGGCGCGAAGAACGCCGCGCTCACGCTGATGCCGTGCGCGCTGCTGACCGACGAACCGCTGACGCTGCGCAACTTGCCGCGGCTCGCCGATGTCGATGGGTTCGGGCACCTTTTGAACCAACTCGGAGCATCGACCGCGATCGAAGGCACGCGGCCCGAGGATTTCGGCCGGGTCATGACGATCCGCGCGGGCAAGCTCACCTCGACCGAGGCGCCCTATGACATCGTACGCAAGATGCGTGCGTCGATCCTGGTGCTCGGGCCGCTGCTGGGACGTGGTGGCGAGGCGACGGTGTCGCTGCCGGGCGGCTGCGCAATCGGCAATCGCCCGATCGACCTGCACCTGCGTGCGCTGGAGGCGATCGGCGCCGAGCTGGAGATGGCGGCGGGCTATGTGAAGGCGATCGCGCCGGGCGGACGGCTGTCCGGCGGGCGCTACCGCTTCCCCATCGTATCGGTCGGCGCGACCGAGAACGTCGTGATGGCGGCGGTGCTCGCCAAGGGCACGAGCGTCATCGAGAACGCGGCACGCGAGCCCGAGATCGTCGATCTCTGCAATTGCCTCGTCGCGATGGGCGCGTCGATCGACGGGATCGGCACCGAGACGCTGACGATCGAGGGCCGCGACCGGCTCCACGGCGCGACCTATGCGGTGATGCCCGACCGGATCGAGGCAGGCAGCTATGCGTGTGCGGCGGCGATCACCGGCGGCGACCTGGAGCTGGTCGGCGTGGCGATTCCCGACATGGGCGCGACGATCGATGCGCTGGTCGAGGCCGGCGTTTCGGTAACGCCGACCAAGGACGGCGTGCGCGTTGCCTCTGACGGCGTGCTGAAGCCGCTGACGCTGTCGACCGCGCCGTATCCCGGTTTCGCGACGGACATGCAGGCGCAGTTCATGGCGATGCTGTGCAAGGCGGACGGCGCCAGTGTGCTGACCGAGACGATCTTCGAGAACCGCTACATGCACGTGCCGGAGCTGGCGAGGATGGGCGCGGACATCCAGGTGCGCGGTCGAACAGCGGTCTTGCGCGGCGTCGACAGACTGGTCGGCGCGCCGGTGATGGCGACCGACCTGCGCGCGTCGATGAGCCTGATCCTGGCGGGGCTGGCGGCTGACGGCGAGACGTCCGTGGGCCGCGTGTATCACCTCGACCGAGGGTATGAGCGGTTGGAGGAGAAATTGTCGGCGGTGGGTGCGGATATCGAGCGCGCCAGCGACGGGTGAAGCCTCGGGGGTGAGGACTGTCCTCCCCCATCGCCGCGTTCGGCGTTTCTCGCTCGGTCAATGGAGGGCGAAGGAACGCGGCTTCTCAGCCTGGGAAGGGCGAGGGTGACTTGTAGTATGGTGGCTAGCTGCTCCCTCCCCGTCAGGGGAGGGTTGGGGTAGGGCGTATCCCCCGGCGGTGCGGCTTGTCGGAAGGCCCCAGCCCCGGCCCCTCCCCTGAAGGGGAGGGGAGTTCGACCTGTCGCAACACGCTCTAGTTGGTTCTTTCTAGTTCCCCCGCGAAGGGGGCCTTAGGACCAAGCAAGACCGTGCTTGGTAACCCGGTAGACATCTACTCAGCGCCGCCGGCAAAGCCGTCGTCGGACGGGTACGGCTGGAGCCGACCCGCCGTCCGTGCCGGGCGCTGCCCGCTCGCTTTGCTCGCGGTCATTGGCGCGGACGTTGCCGCGCCTGCGCCCGTCAGTACATGTGCTGCCCACCATTGATGCTCAGCGTCGACCCGGTAACGAACCCGCCCTCCTCCGAGCAGAGAAACGCCACCCCACGCGCGATCTCGGTAGCCTGACCCAGACGCCCGACCGGGATCTTGGCGACGATCTTCTCCAGCACGTCGGCCGGCACCGCCGCCACCATATCCGTATCGATATAGCCCGGCGCGATCGCGTTGACGGTCACGCCAGCGCGAGCGCCCTCTTGCGCCAACGCCTTGGTGAACCCGTGGATGCCCGACTTCGCCGCAGCATAGTTCACCTGCCCGTACTGCCCCGCCTGCCCGTTGATCGAGCCGATGTTGACGATCCGCCCCCATTTGCGCGTCCGCATGCCGGGGAATACCGCCTTGGCCATGTTGAAACAGCCGCCGAGATTGGTGTCCATCACCTCTTTCCAATCCTGGTACGTCATCTTCAGGATCGTGCCGTCGCGGGTGATGCCGGCATTGTTCACGACGATATCGACATCGCCCAGATCGGCGGCGACCTGCGCGCAACCCGCCTGGCAAGCGTCGTAGTCGGCGACATCCCACTTGTAGGCCTTGATCCCGGTGCGCTCGGTGAACTCACGTGCGCGCTCATCGTTGCCGGCATAGGTCGCCGCGACGGTCAGTCCCATCTCCTGGAGCGCGAGACTGATCGCTTCTCCGATACCGCGCGTACCACCGGTTACAATTGCGACGCGTGCCATCAGTTTCTCTCCTCGGATCAGCCTTTTGCGGCAGGCTAGCTAGAGCGCACCCATCCTTCAAGCTCGCGTGACAAAATGCTGCGCAGCATTTTTATACCATCGGGGCTATCGTTCAGGCACGGCAGGTAGGCGAAATGCGTCCCGCCCGCTTCCTCGAAACTCTCGCGGCCGCGGATCGAGAGTTCCTCCAGCGTCTCCAGGCAATCGGCCGAGAAGCCAGGCGCGAAGATCGCAACCTTGGTCTTGCCGGCCTTAGCAAGCGCGACGAGCGTCTCGTCGGTCGCCGGCCCCAGCCACTTCTGCGGCCCGAATCGTGACTGGAACGCGATCGTCAGATCGCGCCCCATCCGTTCGCCGAGCAAACGCGCCGTCTTCTGGCAGTGGCAATGATACGGATCGCCCTGCTGCAGCGTCCGCTTCGGCATCCCGTGGAAACTCGCGACGATCGCATCGGGGGCGAAATCGAGCGCAGACAGTGCCTCTTCGAGCGAATCCCTCAGCGCATCGATATATAGCATGTCGTCATAATAAGGCGGCAACGTGCGGATCGCCGGCTGCCAGCGCAGCCCGGCCAGATGCTTGAAGGCCTTGTCGTTCGCGGTGGCGGTCGTCGCCGCGCAATATTGCGGGTAGAGCGGCGCGAGCAGGATCCGCTCGCACCCGGCCGCCTTCATCGCCGTGAGACGGTCCGAGATCGACGGATTGCCATAGCGCATCGCCCAGTCGACCAGCACCTCCGGCCCAAACGCATCCTTCAACGCCGCAGCCTGCAACCGGGTGATCGCGGCGAGCGGCGAGCCATCCTCGCGCCAGACCTGCGAATAGGCGTGCGCGGACTTTTTCGGGCGCGTGTTGAGGATAATGCCGCGCAGGATCGGCTGCCAAGCGATCTGCGGGATCTCGACGACGCGCGAATCGGACAGGAACTCGCCGAGATAGCGTTTCACCGATTTCGCATCGGGGCCGTCGGGCGTGCCGAGGTTCATCAGCAGCACGCCGATCTTTGGTTTCGGAATCGGGGGATGATCGGGGGGCAGGGTCATGGCGCTGGTCTTAAAGGCAAATTGCGGTTGCGGAAGGCCGTTGACGCATAGAGCGCGTTCGCGATCGCCGGCGCCACCGCGGGGACGCCCAGTTCGCCGACGCCGCCGGGGGCCTCCTCGCTGCGGATCACCTCGACGGTGATGTCGGGCGTGTCGGCGAGGCGAGGCAGGGCGATCGTGTCGAAGCCGCGCGCGTCGGCGAGGCCGCGGGTGAAGCCGGTCGAGGCGCCCAGCGCAGCGGCCATGCCGAAGATCAGCCCGCCCTCGATCTGCTGGCGGACGATGTCGGGATTGATTTGCACGCCGCAATCGACCGCTGCGACGAGTCGGTCGACGACCGGACGCTGGTCTGCGCCCATATGCACTTCGGCCATGACGGCGATGTAACTGCCCCGGAAAGCATGGGCTGCGATGCCTTGGCCGCTGCCGGCGACGCCGCCGTCCCAGCCGCCGAGCGCCGCTGCGGTCGAGAGACAGCGCGCAAGCCGTGGTTCGCCGCCGAGCATGGCGATGCGGAACGACATCGGCTCGGACTGGGCGGTGCGCGCCAGTTCGTCGAGAAAGCATTCCGTGAAGAACGCGGTGTAGCCATGCGCACCGCTGCGAAGGTGGCCGGTCGGGATGCCGATCTCGGCCGGGTGATGCTCGATCGCGTAGGCCGGAATGCGATAGACCGGTGCGGCGCCCGCGACCGCGTAGCGATCGCCTTTGACACCGATCAGCGCGGCTTCCGTCGCGAGCCCCGGCATCATCCGGCGCGCCATCTCGGCGCCGGTGAAGGGCGCGGCGATGTTCGCCGACCAGCCCATGATCGCGCCGTTGGGGGCGAGCCGTGCGGCCATCTTCGCGACTGCGGGCGGGCGGTAGTGATCGTGGAGCGAATCTTCGCCGCGCGACCAGACCAGGCTGACCGGGCGCTTCAGCTTGATCGCGAGCACCGCCGCCTGTTCGGCGATGTCGTGTTCGAGCGCGGCACCGAACGACCCGCCGATCAGCATCGGATGAACGACGACGGCATCCTCGCGGAGGTCCGCCGCGCGCGCTGCTGCCGTCCGCGCCAGCCCCGGCGCCTGTGTCGCCAGCCATAGTTCCAGCCGCCCGTTCGAGAAGGACGCGGTCGCGCTGCGGGTCTCGATCGATGCGTGCAGGCCGGGACCCACGCGGTAAGTCGCAGTGACGAGCTTGGCACCCTGGAAGGTCTTGGCGACGTCTCCTGTCGATGCCATCTGCATGCCGGGACGCGCGAGCGCGGCGTCGAGTACCGCGTCGATCGACCTGGTATCGGGGAGCGGGGCGTCGTTCTCGAACCGCGGTGCCAGCGCATCGAGCGCCTCTTGTGCGGCCCACCAAGTCGTCGCGACTGCCGCTACCCAGCGCGGGTTCTCGACCACCGACAGCACGCCGCGGATCCGGTCTGCGGCGGCGCGGTCGACCTTTGTCAGGCGACCACCGATCGGCCCCTGGCGGATCGCGGCGTGAACCATGTCGGCAAGGCGGACGTCGCCGGCGAAGTTCGCCGATCCATCGACCTTCGACGGCGTGTCGAGGCGTGGAACCGACGTGCCGGCCAGCTTGCCTGCGCCCTGGATACCGAGTGGTAGGGGGTCGGGGAGCGTGAACTTGGCGGCTTCTTCGGCCAGTTCGGCAAAGCGGATGCGCTTGCCGGCATGCATGCAGAAGCCGGCATCGACGTCGACCTGAGTCCAGTCGGCATCCCAGCGTTTGGCTGCCGCCATGCAGAGCAGCGCGCGGGCGCCAGCGCCAGCCTGGCGGCAGGCTTGCTCGAACATGCGGATCGAGCTTGATCCCCCTGTCAGCATCGGTGGTTGCTGCGCACTGGTGGGAAGGCGGTCAAAAAGACCTTCGAACAGGTCGTGCATGCCGAGGGGGTTGGCGTAGAGCGGGTTAGCAGGCGCCGGCTCGACGCCGACGGTGCGCCAGTCCGCGCCGAGCTCGTCCGCGACGATCTGGGGGAGGCTGGTGTAGACTCCCTGGCCGTGCTCGACCTGCGGAACCGCCACGGTGACGTGGCCGTCGGTGCCGATCTTGAGCCACGCACCGAACGGAGTTTCGCCAGGGTTGGCGACGAGGTTGGGGGCGTAGCTGCGCGGCCACAGGCCCCAGGCGACGACGAGCCCGATCCCCGCGCCGCCGCCGACGAGTATGCTGCGCCTGTTGATCATGAGGTGGCTCTAATCCTTCTCCCCCACGGGGAGAAGGTGGCGCGAAGCGTCGGATGAGGGGGAGTGAGTCTCCGGGACGGCGCGGTGAAACTCACGCCCCTCACCATTCCGTCGCCAAGCGGCTCCTCCCTCCCTCTCCCCGGAGGGGCGAGGGAATTCAGGCCAGCGCTCGGTACGTTGCCTTGAGCGAGACTTTGTCGATTTTCTCCGTCCCGAGTCTCGGCAACGGCTCCTCCGAAATCCAGATCCGCTGCGGCACCTTGAACGCGGCGATGTGCTGGTGGAGGAATGCGCTCAAATCGTCCTGGGTCAGCGTCTCGCCGTCCTGCGGGACCACCACCGCGCCGGGCACCTCGCCGAACTTCTCGTCCGCCAGCCCGAATACGGCGGCCTCTGCCACCGCCGGATGCTCGTACAGCGCCGCCTCGACCTCCAGGCACGAGATGTTCTCGCCGCCGCGGATGATGATGTCCTTCTTCCGGTCGACGATGAAGAGATAGCCCTCTTCGTCGAGATAGCCGATGTCGCCGGTGCGGAAATAGCCGTCGCTGGTGAACGCTGCGGCGGTCGCGTCGGGGCGGTTCCAATATTCCTTGAAGTTGCAGATCGTGCGGATGCACACCTCTCCGCGCTGCCCCTGGTCGACCGGGTGGCCGGCATCGTCGAGGATCGCGAGGTCGACCAAGGGCGCACTGGGTCGCCCGGCCGAATTGGGCTTGGCAAGGTAGTTGCTCCGCCAGTTGCCAGTGCCGACCGCGTTGGTCTCGGTCAGGCCGTAGCCGATCAGTGGCGCGCTCCCACCCATTTCTTCGTCGATGCGGCGGACGTGATCGACCGGGCGCGGGGCCCCTCCCGCGGCGAAATCGGTGACGGTCGACAGGTCGTAGTTCGCGCGGTCCGGATGGTTGAGGATCTCGAAGCTCATCAGCGGCACGCCCACGAAATAGGTGACGCCCTCCGCCGCGATCAGCCGCATCGCCTCGCCTGCATCCCATTTCGGCATCAGCACGAGTTTCCGCCCCATCGCGAAGCTCTGGAGGAACACAGGCACTTCGGCGGTGACGTGGAACAGCGGGATCGTCAGCAGCGTGACCGGCTGGCCGACCGGCGCATTGCCTTGCGCGGTCGCGATCCCGACCATCATCATCGCCTGGCCGAGATAGTTGAAGATGCCCTGCACGATCGCGCGGTGTTCGGACAAGGCGCCCTTCGACTGGCCGGTCGATCCGCTCGTGAACAGGATCGTCGCGTGATCGTCGGGGCCGAGCATCGGCAGGTCGGCGGTATGATCGTCCTTCGCGAACAGCACGGCGAGCGCGGTATCGAGCGGTTGCGCGTCGTCTATCTCGACCACCGGCGCGGTCAGGCCGGCGATCTGCGCGAGCCGCTTCACCCGCGGCGAATCGGCGAATACCAGCGCGCAATCGACCTCGCCAATTGCGGCTTCCAGCTCTTCCGACTGCCACCAGCCGTTGAGCAGGGTCGCCACCCCGCCGGCCATGACGATCGCCATGTAGAGCACGATCCACGACGGCGAATTGCGCATCGCGATGCCGACGCGCTCGCCCTTCGTCACGCCGTACTCGCCGACCAGCGCGCGGGCGGTGCGTTCGGCGGCGGCGTAGACTGCGCCGAACGTCAGTCGTTCGTCGCCCGACACGAGGAAGACGGTGTCGCGGTGCTCGTTGGCGTAATGTGCGAAATAATAGCTGAGCGCGGGCGGGGCGGCGGCGATCGTCGGCAGCGTGACCCCGAACCGCTCGGCCGAACCGAGCGCGAGCATGCCGTCGGCCGCGGTCAGCGCAGCCATCGTCGAATCCATAGCCGCATCGAGCTCGGTCCGCATATCGCTCTCCTACTTGGTCTTATCGTTATCGGTCTTTATGCAGGGGCGAACGCGTGGGGAAAAGCCTTTGATCCTGTCGACCATTTCTACTGCCGTCGGCAGTCACATCCGCTTCGAGGATCTGGGCCTGCACCCCGATGTCTTCTCGATCGGCTTCTTCACGCTCCGCTGGTACAGCCTCGCCTATATCGGCGGGATCCTGCTCGGCTGGTGGTATCTGCTGAAGCTGCTGGCACAGCCCGGCGCGCCGATGGCGCGGCGGCATGCCGACGACCTCGTCTTCTACGCGACGCTCGGCATCATCCTCGGCGGGCGGCTCGGCTATGTGATCTTCTACGCGCCCGAGATGTTCCTGCATCCGCTGCGGATCTTTAGGCTCTGGGATGGCGGCATGTCGTTCCACGGCGGGGTGATCGGCACGTCGATCGGGCTCATCCTGTTTGCGCGGAAGCATCAGCTCAACTGGTTGCGCGTGCACGATTATATCGCGTGCTGCGTGCCGTTCGGGCTGTTCTTCGGACGGCTCGCGAACTTCGTCAACGGCGAGCTCTGGGGCAAGCCGACCGACGTCGCCTGGGGGATCATCTTCGCGCGCACCGTGCCGTTCGGGATGGTCGAGCCGGCGCGTCACCCGAGCCAGTTGTACGAGGCGGGGCTGGAAGGCGTGCTGCTGTTCGCGCTGCTGTGGTTCGCGTTCTGGAAGACCAAGGCGCGCTACGATCCGGGCAAGCTCGTCGGGCTGTTCGTGCTCGGCTACGGCATCGCGCGATTCACGGTCGAGTTCTTCCGTGAGCCGGATTCGCAGTTGCGGGCGTTTGCCGAGCATACCGGACTGCACATGGGGCAGTGGCTGTGCGTACCGATGATCATCGGCGGCGGGTATCTGGTCGCGACGTCGGCGAAGCGCCGCGTCCGGGTCGAGTCGATCGCGGGGACGCAGAGCGTCGCATAACTCCCCTTCCGCTTGCGGGAGGGGTTGGGGGAGGGCATGGCCGCAAGCGTTATGGCCCAAGACAGTCCAGCCCCTCCCCCAACCTCTCCCGCAAGCCGGAAGGGAGCAGACACCGCCCTCCCCGAACGTCTCGCCCGCGCGATCGCGCTCGCCGGACCCATCCCCGTCGCGCAGTATATGGCGGCGGCAAACGCGCATTATTATGCGACGCGCGATCCGCTGGGGGCGGCAGGTGACTTCACCACCGCGCCCGAGATCAGCCAGATGTTCGGCGAGCTTATCGGCCTGTGGTGCGCCGATCTGTGGGACCGTGCGGGGCGGCCGGACGTGGCGTGGGTCGAACTCGGCCCCGGCCGCGGTACGCTCGCCGCCGACGCCGCGCGGGCGATGGCGAAGGCCGCGCTCACGCCACCCCTGCATTTCGTCGAAACCAGCCCCGCCCTCCGCAAAGCGCAGGCCGAGCGCGTGCCCACCGCAACCTGGCACGACACGATCGACACGCTCCCGACCGATCGCCCGCTGATCGTCGTCGCCAACGAGTTCTTCGATGCGCTGCCGATCCGCCAGCTCGTCAAGCGCGAGCAGTGGCACGAACGGCTCGTCGCCGCACAGGACCTTCTGTTTCTGCCGATCGCGGGCAAGCCGCTCCCCGATGCGGTCATCCCCGAGCCGTTCCGCGATGCCCCCGCCGGCTCGATACTCGAAACCTCGCCCGCCGCCGTGACGATCGTCCGCGGCCTCGCCCAGCGGATCGCCGCGCAGGGTGGCGCGCTGATTGCGGTCGATTACGGCTATGAAGGCCCCGCGCTCGGCGACAGCCTGCAGGCGGTGCGCGGGCATGCGTTCGCCAACCCGTTCGAGGCGCCGGGCGAACACGACCTGACCGCGCATGTCGATTTCACCACGCTCGCCGCCGCGGCGCAGGCCGAGGGCGCGGTCGCCTGGGGGCCGGTCACGCAGCGCGATCTGCTCGGCGGGCTCGGCATCGATTCGCGAACCTCGGCGCTGGCCAAGGCGTCGCCCGAGCGTGCCGAAGCGCTGGGGGCGGACCGGCGACGACTGATGGACGACATGGGCACGCTGTTCAAAGCGCTCGCGATCACGGCGCCCTTGTGGCCGACCCCGGCGGCGTTTGCATGATCCTGTATCGGGACGCCGTACCTGCCGATGGGCCAACGCTTGGCGGGATGGCGAAGCGTTCGTTCACCGACACGTTCGGTACGCTGTACCGCGCGGAAGACCTTGCCGCGTTTCTCGACCAGACGTTCGGGGAGAAGGGACTTCCGGCGCAACTGTCAGATTCCGCGTACACAGTCCGTGTTGCGGTGGACGAAGCCGGCGCGATCATCGGGTTCGCCAAGATCGGCCCGGTGGCGTTTCCAGGCGAGTGGCCGGCGACCGCGATCGAACTTCACCAACTCTATGTACTCGGCGACAGGCATGGCGCGGGCGTCGGCCCAGCGCTGATGGACTGGGCGATCGCTACCGCGCGCGCGGATGGGCGGTCTGAGATGATCCTCAGCGTCTATGTCGACAATGCGCGCGCGATCCGGTTCTACCGGCGCTACGGGTTCGTGGAGATCGGCCGGTATGTGTTCATGGTGGGGGAGCAGCCCGACGATGACCGGATCATGCGGCTGGTGTTGTGATGATCGGTGCATGGTCTGAGCACCACCCCGGCGGAGGCCGGGGCCCAATTGGAAAGGTTGGAGTAACGATGCGCTGCGCTTTGCCAGCAATGTCCCCCATTTGGGCCCCGGCCTTCGCCGGGGTGGATTTACGGCGAGGCCGTTGGAAATGACCATCGACATCATCCGCGCCAAAGCACTCGGCGACATCCCGCACGGTTTCCTCGGCCGTCGAGGAGGTGTCTCCACCGGGGCCTATGCGAGCCTCAACACCGGCATCGGTTCCGACGACGTTCCCGCCAACATCGCCGAGAACCGCCGCCGTGCGACCGACGCGGTACTCCCCGGCGCGAAACTCGTTGGCCTGTACCAGGTCCACTCCGCCGACGCGGTCACCGTGATCGAGCCGTTCGACGACGCGATCCGCCAGCATGCCGATGCGCTGGTCACCAATCGCCCCGGTCTTGCGCTCGGCATCCTCACCGCGGACTGCGCGCCCGTGCTGTTCGCCGATGCGCAGGCCGGCGTCGTCGGCGCCGCGCATGCCGGCTGGAAGGGGGCGCTCGGCGGCGTCACCGATTCGACGATCCTGGCGATGGAGGCGATCGGCGCGCACCGCGACCGGATCGTCGCCGCGGTCGGGCCGTGCATCGCGCGCGCGAGCTACGAGGTCGACGACGCCTTTATTCGCCGGTTCTGCGAATCGGATCCGGAGAACGAGCGCTTCTTCGCCGATGGCCGCGTCGTCGAAGACAAAGGGGGCCATTACCAGTTCGACCTCGAAGCCTATGTCGTCAGCCGCCTCGCGGTCGCCGGGATCGGCCGGATCGAAGCGCTCGGGCTCGATACCTATGCAGGCGAAGACCGCTTCTTCAGCTATCGCCGTGCGACCCATCGCGACGAACCCTCTTATGGGCGCCAGATCAGCATCATCGGCCTGTAACCGCTCCCCAAGCCCGGTCTGCGCGACTAGGCTATCAATATCGGCCCGCGCCAGACGGGCCATGCAGGAGCCTATGATGTCCGATATTCCCAATGATGCCACCGGTACCGAAGCCGACCTGACCGGCGTCGCCGCGCGCGTCGCGCCGAAACCGTCGATCGGCGAAATCGGCGGCCGCAAGCTGAAGCCATCGACGATGATGATGGGTCACGGGTACGACCCGGCGCTGTCGGAAGGGTCGTTGAAGCCGCCGATCTTCCTCACCTCGACCTTCGTCTTCCCCAACGCGGCCGCGGGCAAGCGCCATTTCGAGGGCGTCACGGGGAAGCGTCCGGGCGGTGCCGAGGGCCTCGTCTATTCGCGCTTTAACGGGCCGAACCAGGAGATTCTCGAGGATCGCCTCGGCGTGTGGGAGGAAGCGGAGGACGCGCTGGCCTTCTCGTCCGGAATGTCGGCGATCGCGACCTTGTTCCTCGCGATGGTCAAGCCGGGCGACACGATCGTCCATTCGGGGCCTCTATACGCCGCGACAGAGACGCTGATCGGCCGGGTGCTCGGCAAGTTCGGGGTGAAGTGGCTCGACTTTCCCGCCGGCGCGACGCGCGCGGAAATCGACGCGGTCATGACCGAGGCGGCCAAGGGCAGCGTCGCGCTGATCTATCTGGAAAGCCCGGCGAATCCCACCAATGCGCTGGTCGACGTCGAGGCGGTGGCCGCCAGCCGCGACGCCATCTTCTCGGGCGAGAAGCCACCGATCGCGATCGACAACACGTTCCTCGGACCGCTCTGGTTCCAGCCGCTCAAGCACGGCGCGGATATCGTCGTGTACTCGCTGACGAAGTATGTCGGCGGGCATTCGGACCTGGTCGCGGGCGGCGTTCTGGGGTCGAAGGAGCACATCAACACGATCCGGACGATGCGGAACACCATCGGGACGATTACCGATCCGAACACCGCGTGGATGCTGTTGCGGTCGCTCGAGACGCTCGAGTTGCGGATGAGCCGCGCGGGCGAGAATGCGGCGAAGGTATGCGGGTTTCTGCGTCATCATCCGAAAGTGGAGCGAGTCGCGTATCTCGGGTTTCTCGAGGACGAGCCCGGGATGGAGCGTCAGGCGGACATCTATCGCCGGCATTGCACCGGTGGCGGCTCGACCTTCTCGCTGTACCTGAAAGGTGGTGAGCGCGAGAGCTTCGCGTTCCTCGACGCGCTGAAGATCGCCAAGCTGGCGGTGTCGCTCGGCGGGACCGAGACGCTGGCGAGCCATCCGGCGGGGATGACGCATCTGTCGGTGCCCGATGCGCGCAAGCAGGCGCTTGGGATTACGGACAATTTGGTGCGGATATCGATCGGGGTCGAGGATGCGGACGACCTGATCGCCGACTTCACGCAGGCGCTGGAGGCGATCTGAGGCTGAAGCTGTGCTTGGCTGATACTTGCTTGTTCTCCCGCGAAGGCGGGAGCCCAGACTGGGCCCCCGCCTTCGCGGGGGAACAAGCTGCTTCTCGGTCCGAGATGTTCAGGTTTTTGGGGTGAAGTCCCGGCGCCGAGCCGCTAGCGTGCATCGATGCCAATCTTCACCCCAATCCCGCAGGACGACTTCGTCGCCGCGATCCACATCCTTGCTGCGCGCCTCGCCGGGGATACCGACTGGAAACCCGATTTCATCATCGGCATCGGCCGCGGTGGGCTCGTGCCGGCGGTGTTCCTCAGCCACGCGATCGGCCTGCCGACGCTATCGGTCGATTATTCTAGCCAGGTGAAGGACTTCGCCGACGAACCGCTGGTCAAGCTCGCCAAGCGGACGCGCGATGGCGAGCGCCTGCTGTTCCTCGACGACATCAACGATTCGGGGCGGACGATCACGCATCTGCGTCGCGCGCTGGCAGCGGCGGGTGCTGTCGAAGACGCGGTGCGGTTCGCGATGCTGATCGACAATGTCAGCTCGGCCGAGCGGATCGACTATAGCGCGCGGACGATCGACCGGACGGTAACCAAGGACTGGTTCGTGTTTCCCTGGGAAGCGGTCGCGCCGGCGTCTGCGATCGCCGAGGATGCGGCCGAAGTGCCCGAGCGGATCGCCTGAGACACGGCCTGCGGGGAATGAACAAAGGGCCGGCTTCCGAACGGGAAACCGGCCCTCGCCCTCGATACGCTACGCGAGGGAACTGGGAAACTGGTGGGGTGGCTCGAACGGGCGGGACGTCGGCAAAGCCGTCGTCGGTCGGGTCAGGCGCTGCCTGCCTGCCGCCCGTGCCGGCGCTCGCTCGACCGCATTCGCGGTGAGCAGCGGCCCGCTGCCGGGCCTAGCGCCGGCAATACCGGGGGTTATCCGACTTATCGATCGCGTTGCCGGCCAAGCCACCGCCTGCTGCGCCGAGCACTGCGCCTAGCGTCCGGTCACCGCGGCCGGCGACGGTGTGGCCGAGCAGGCCGCCGGCAAGCGCGCCGATGATCGTGCCGCCGCTGTTGTCGCAGCCGCGACGGTTGCGCGCGTTGTAGCGACGGTCGTTGCCGCGATACTGGCGATAGCCGCGGTCGTCGCCGCGATAGCCGCCATCGTAGCCACCATTCTGATAGCCGTCGTAGCCGCGCTCGTAGCGCGAGCCATAACGCTGCGCCTCGGCGGCGGCTGGAACGAGGGCGGTCGCACCCAATGCGAGGGCACTGGCGGCGAGGGTAAAAGTCTTGAACATCGTGCGTCTCCCGTTGGGGATTTCGGCGGCGGCGTCGGCCGTGCTTTCATCCTCGATGAGACGCTTATGGGTGATTCGGATTGAGCCGAGCCTGAATGCGCTCGTTATCCGCGGTTCATGCTTCCGCGCGACGCTCCACTCCCTATGAGGACGGGATGCGGCGCCTTCTCACCATCCTGTTCGTCTGCGTCTGCGTCGTCGCGATCGTGCCGACCTGGTCGGGCGAGGCGCGGCTGGACCTGCTCGGCAAGCGGGCGCAACTGACCGCGACTCGCGTGATGCTCGATCGCAGCGACCCGCGGCACGTCCGGGTCGGGGGGCTGACCTATCTCGGCGGGCTGGTGCTCAACAGCCGCGACCGGGCGTTCGGTGGGTTCTCGTCGCTCGACGTCACGCCAATTGCTGCAGGCGACCGCTTCACGCTGTTGAGCGACGGCGGCAATATCGTCCAGTTCGATATGGGGGCGGACTGGCGGCCGCACCGGATCGCCTTCACCAATCTGCCCGCAGGCCCCGGCATCGGCTGGGAAAAGCGCGACCGCGACAGCGAATCGATGACAATCGATCCGAAGACCGGCCAGATCTGGGTCGGGTTCGAGGATACCAACGCGATCTGGCGCTATTCGCCCGGGTTCGCGCGGTACGAGGCGCGCGTGCGTCCCGACGTCATGCGCCCCTGGCCGACGAACGGCGGTCCCGAATCGATGACGCGGCTGCCCGATGGCCGATTCGTCGTGATCAGCGAGGAGGCGCATGCCAGGCCGGCGGACTGGACCGGTTCGAAGACCGAACGCCTGCATACGCGGCAGGCGCTGATCTTCGCGGGCGACCCGACCGGCGAGGCTGCGGGAGAGCCGGCACGCTTCGCCTACATGCCGTATGGCCGCTACGACCCTTCCGACGTCACCGCGCTGCCGAACGGCGATCTGCTGGTGCTCGATCGCGCGTTCAGCCTGCCGTTTCGCTGGTCCAACCGGATATCGCTGGTCGACCGGGCCGACGTAGCGGAGGGGCGAATCGCGAGGGGCCGCCTGATCGCCACGATCGACGCGCCGCTGATCCACGACAATTTCGAGGGCATCGCGACGACGATCGAGAATGGCCGCACGATCGTGTGGATCGTGTCCGACGACAACCAGATGGTCTTGCAGCGGACGTTGTTGCTGAAGTTCCGACTGGATTGGTGAGGGGCAACGCGCTCCAGCGCCCGACCTCTACGCTCTTCTGTAATCCCGTCCTCTTCCGTCGCCCCGCCCCCTTTCGTCATCCCAGCGAAAGCTGGGATCTCACCGTGGGGCGACCGTCGCTTGCCACGTGGCATACCCCAGCTTTCGCTGGGGTGACGGATCGATGGTGGTGTGACGGAGATGATGGTGGGGCAACGCCAATAAGGAAATGCGGTATCCAGCTAACACAAACGCCAACGGCCCGCCCTGCGGTGTGCAGGGCGGGCCGCGGTCATCGCGCCGGACGTCGCCGTTGAGCGGCGTCCGTGGCCGTCGCTGTTAGGCGGCGACCGCCGACGATGCGATCTTCTTGACGACTTCGCGCTTCAGGCGGCGAACGCGAAGCGACAGCTTGTCGTCCGAGGTCTTCACCAGCCAGTTGTCGAGACCGCCATTATGCTCGACGGTGCGCAGGCCGTGCGTCGAGACGCGAAGCTTGACGCCCTTCTCGAGCGAATCGGAGAGCAAAGTGACGTTCTGCAGGTTCGGCAGGAACGTGCGCTTGGTCTTGTTGTTGGCGTGGGAGACGTTGTTCCCGACCATCCGGCCCTTGCCGGTCAGTTCGCAAATGCGCGACATGTGATTACCTATTCAAGTGTCGGGAGGAACCCCGGAAAGGCGCGCCGATAGCTGGCACGCCGGCTTTCGTCAACCGATTGTGCGTCATTTCGCCCTGCGGGTTCCCGCAAAACGCCGCGTGCAACCCGCGGCATTCGAAGACGTTGTTACGCTATCGAACTGTTCAATACCGGCTAATACGGGGCCGGTCAAAAAGGGGATGTCCTATGCGTACGCTCTTGTCACTGGTCGCGATCGTCATTCTGGTCGTGGTCGGCCTGATGTATTTCGGCATCATCAACATCGACCAGACCCGCCCCGGCGTGGTCCAGGCACCGAAATTCCAGGCAGACGTGGCGAAGGTCACGCTCGGTACCGAGAACAAGACGGTGGCCGTGCCGACGATCAACGTCGAGAAGCCCGGCAACAGCCAGGCGCCGAACTGAGCTTTACGGGACGGCGCACGAGGGGCAGGGCCTGAGACCATGTTCCCGGTTCCCGATCCTATGCGCCGCGCGCTCGATGCGGCGCGCGTTGCGGCGCTGTCCGGGGAAGTCCCGGTCGGCGCTGCCGTCGTGAAGGACGGCGTGGTTATCGCGACGGCGGGCAATGCGCCGCGAAGATCGTGCGATCCTACGGCACATGCCGAGATCCAGGCGATTCGCGCGGCGGCTCTGGCGTTGGGCAGCGATCGTCTCGAAGGCTGCGACCTTTGGGTGACGCTGGAGCCCTGCGCGATGTGCGCGGGAGCGATCGCACATGCGCGAATCGCGCGGCTCTATTACGGGGCGGCCGATGCGAAGGGAGGCGCGGTCGAGCACGGTCCGCGGTTCTTTGGGCAGCCGACATGTCACCATCGCCCTGAGATTTACGCGGGGATAGCCGAGACGGAAGCCGCAGCGATCCTGCGCCAGTTTTTTGCGGAGCGGCGGTAGGTGGTGAGATCCATGATCCTCCCCCGCCAGGGGAGGTGGCAGGCGTAGCCTGAAGGAGGGGGCGGCAAGCGCAACCTATGTTCCGTTTCCTACCCCTCCGTCGCTTCACGCCACCTCCCCCTGGCGGGAGAGGATTAGCTTCACCCCTCCAAACTCTTAGACGCCTGTTCGAACAGGTCCTTCGACAGCCCCGGCGTTCGCACGATTCGCTCCAGCTCCGCCCGCATCAACCCAGCACGCGCGGCATCGAACCGCCGCCAGCGACCCAGTGGCGGCAGGAGTTTCGCCGCGGTCTGCGGGTTCAGGCGATCGAGCGCGATCAACTGGTCCGCCAGGAACCGGTAGCCACTTCCATCGGCAATATTGAACGCACGCTGGTTTGCCCCGAATGCCCCGATCAGCGATCGCGCGCGGTTGGGATTGGTCAGGGTGAAGTCGGCATGCTCGGCAAGACCTGCGACGATCGCGCCGGTATCGTCGCGCGACGACTGCGCCTGAGCCTGGAACCACTTGTCGAGGACCAGCGGGTTATCGCAATATTGGCTGTAGAAGATATCGAGCGCGGTAGCCCGAATCTCTGACTCACTGCTCACCAGCGTCGTCAGCGCGCCCATCCGGTCGGTCATGTTGTCCGCCGAGTCGAACTGCGCGAACGCCACGTCCGCTGCATCCGGCGCACCGCTCGCCGCGATATAGCCGAGCGCGACGGTGCGCAGGCGACGTAGCCCCTTGCCCTCGGGCGTGTAGGCATAAGGCCGACGCTCGCCACGCGCGTAAGCCTGCCGCCACGCCGTCTCGAGCTGCATGCCAAGATCGCAGCGCAATGCCTCGCGGGCGCGGAAGATCGCTTCGGGATCGACGACGGCCATCTGGTCGCCGATGAAGCTTTCCGACGGCAGCAGTACCGCCTCCGCGACGAACGCCAGATCGAGATCGGCGTTGTCGAGCGTGTTCGCTATCGCGGCGATCACGGCCTCATGGTCGGTGCGCCCCTCGACCGATCCGACGAGCGTATCGAGCATGAGCTGCTGCATCGCCTCATAGCGTGCGAACGGATCGTCGTCGTGCGCGCTGAGGAAGGCGAGATCGGCGGCGCTGCGGTCGCTCTCGACCACCACGGGGGCGGAGAAGCCGCGGTTGATCGACAGCACTGCACGTTCGGCGAGGCCTTCGAACACGACCGTGTCGAGCGTGTCGTCGAACAATACGAGGCGTTCGTCGGTCAACGCCGCACCCGATTTCGCGCCGAACAGCTTGATGCGCAACGGCAGGACCATTGGCGACTTCACCGGCTGGCCCGGCGTGGCGGGAACCTGCTGCGCCAGTTGCAAAGTCGCGCGGTCGCCGTCCTGCGACAGGCTGGCCGAGACTCGCGGCGTGCCTGCCTGCGAATACCAGAGGCGGAACTGGGTGAGGTCGACCTTGCCACCTTCCTCCATCGAGGTAACGAAATCCTCGCAGGTCGCCGCCGTCCCGTCGTAGCGGTCGAAATACAAGTCGGTGCCCGCACGGAAACCTTTCGGCCCGAGGATCGCGGCCATCATCCGGATCAGCTCGGCGCCTTTGTTGTAGATCGTGGCGGTGTAGAAGTTCGAGATTTCCTGGTATGATTCGGGCCGCACCGGATGCGCGAGAGGACCTGAATCCTCCGGAAATTGCGACGCGCGTAAGCCCCGGACGTCCTCGATCCGCCTGACCGCGCGCGAACCCTGGTCGGCGGAGAAACCCTGGTCGCGGTAGACGGTGAAGCCTTCCTTCAGCGACAGCTGGAACCAGTCGCGACAGGTGATCCGGTTGCCCGACCAATTGTGGAAATATTCGTGCGCGACGACCGCGGCGATCGCGTCGTAGTCGTAATCGGTCGCGGTATCCGGGTCGGCCAGGATGTAGCGCGAGTTGAAGATGTTGAGCCCCTTGTTCTCCATCGCGCCGAAGTTGAAATCGTCGACTGCGACGATGTTGAACACGTCCAGGTCGTACTCGCGGCCATAGGTCGTCTCGTCCCACGCCATCGCGAGCTCGAGCGCCTTCAACGCGTGGTCGGTCTTGGGCAGGTCGGCGTCGCGCACCCAGATGCCGAGTGACACCTCGCGGCCCGACATCGTCGTGAAGCTGCTGCGGTTCACTGCGAGATCGCCGGCGACGAGCGCGAACAGGTAGGAGGGCTTGGGGAACGGGTCATGCCATGTCGCCCAGTGGCGGCCGTCCTCTAAATCGTCCTGCGCGACCGGATCGCCATTCGCCAGCAGCACCGGAAAATGCTTCCTGTCCGCGGTCATCCGCACCGAATAGACGCTGAGCACGTCCGGGCGGTCCGGAAAGTAGGTGATCCGGCGGAAGCCCTCTGCCTCGCACTGGGTGCAGAGATTGCCGCCCGAGGCGTAGAGCCCCATCAACTGCGTGTTGCGATCGGGCGCGATCTCGACCTGAGTCTCGACGATATGCGCGGTGCCGGTGAGCGGGATGACGAGCTGTTCGCCGTCGATCCGCCAGTCGTTTATCGCGATGCCGTCGACCGTCACCGACAGCGGCTTCTGGCCAGCGCCGTCGAGCCGCAGCGGTGCGGCGTGATCGCCGTTGCGCTCGACTGACAGCGTTGCAGTTACGCGGGTAGTGGACGGATCGAGGTCGAACTCCAGTTTAGTCTCGGGGACCAGCCATTCGGGCGGGGTATAGTCCTCGCGGCGAATGACGAGCGGGTGGGCGAGACTGTTCTGGATATCGAGCATATGCTTGCGAATATAGGGCGGCGGCATCCTATCGCCAGCCAAAGCTCGGTCGGCATTCCGTCCAACACTTGCGCCACCCCGGCGGAAGCAGGGGGCCAGTAGGCGAGGTTGCAGTAACGAGACGCAGCCTGCGTCAGCACCGTCTCCCAACTGGACCCCGGCCTCCGCCGTGGAGGTGCTTCACCTCGGGAAGGGTCTTTACCCCTGACCCAAAGCTTGCGCGCGTGTTTGCGCATGCTACGCCGCTGCAACACGTTCCCTTTGCAAGGATTTCCGGATGTTTCGTCCTCTCGGCGCGCTCGCGTTGCTCGCGCTTTCCACGTCGGCCCTCGCACAGACGGCGCCGCAGACGGCACCTGTGACTGCGCCAAGTGCTGCGGAATTGAACGCGAAGCTTGCCGCCCCGTTGCCGGCGGATCAGGCGGCGATGAAGGCGCATGTGCTGTTCCTAGCGTCGGATGCGATGAAGGGCCGCGAGGCCGGCAGCCCCGAGTTCGACATCGCCGCGCAATATGTCGCGGCGCAATTCTATGCGGCCGGGCTGCGGCCGGGGGGCGACGCCGGGGGCTATCTCCAGGCGGTGCCGCTGGTGTCGTACAAAGCGGCGAGCAAGGGTGATTTCGTCTGGACCGGGCGCGGGGCTGCGCAGCCGCTGGTCTTCGGCCAAGATTACGTGCCCGCAGCAAATGGCGCGAAGGCGGAGACCAGCGTTTCAGCGCCGGTCGTGTTTGTCGGCTACGGCATCGACGCGCCGCAATACGGCCAGGACGACTACAAGGGCGTCGATGTGCGCGGCAAGATCGTCGCGTATTTCGGCGGCTCGCCGGCGCGGTTCGGCGGAGAGGAGCGCGCGTTCTTCGGCTCGGGCGGTACCAAGGCGGCAATCGCGCAGGCCAAGGGCGCGGTCGGCGTGATCACGCTGGAAAGCCCGCGCTCGGCAAAGGTACGAACCTTCGCCAAGCTGGCGGACTCCTATGCGACGCCGCGGATGACGTGGGCGAACCCAGACGGCACTGGCAAGGTCGATGCGCCGGGGGCGCCGTCGCTGGGGACTGTCAGCATGGCGGGCGCGGCCAAGCTGTTCGCCGGTGCGAAGACGCCGTGGAGCAAGGTCGCCAAACAGGCGGAGGGCGACAATGCCAGGTTCAAGGCGGTGCCGCTGGTCGGCACGCTGACGGTCGCGACCAAGACCAGCTTCGTCCCCGGCAAGAGCAGCAATATCGTCGGCATGATCCCCGGCAGCGATCCGGTGGTCGGCAAGGAGGTCGTCGTGCTGTCGGCGCATCTCGATCACATCGGCATCACCAAGCCTGTTAAAGGTGACGCGCTCAACAACGGTGCGCTCGACAATGCGATCGGCATCGCCAGCCTGATCGAGGAGGCCAAGCGCTTCAACGCCAGCGGACAAGCGCCCAAGCGGACGATCATGTTCCTGGCCGTCACCGGTGAGGAGAAGGGGCTGGTCGGTAGCGATTACTTCACCAACCATCCGACCGTGCCGCTGACCTCGATCGTCGCGGACGTGAACCTCGACATGCCGATCCTGACCTACAAGTTCGAGGACATGGTGGTGTTCGGCGCCGAGCGTTCCACGATCGGCCCGATCGTGCAGAAGGCGGTCGCGGCGATCGGCGTCGGCCTGTCGCCCGACCCGATGCCGGAGGAGGGCATTTTCGTCCGCTCGGATCATTTCCGCTTCGTCCAGAAGGGTATCCCGGCAGTGTTCCTGTGGCCGGGCCAGAAGGGGCCGGGCAAGGCGGCGGTCGCGTATTTCATGGCGAACAATTACCACAAGCCGTCGGACGACCTGACGCAGCCGATCCTGTGGGACCAGGGCGTGCGGTTCGTCGATGCGAACTACCGGATCGCGCGCGAGATCGCCGATGGCGCGCAGCGGCCGGTGTGGAATGCGGGCGATTATTTCGGGACGCTCTACAAGGGCCCGATGGCACCGGGCGTAGCAACCAAGTGAGCCGGCTACTCGTCTTCGGCCTCGGCTACACCGCCGGGCGTATTGCCGAGCGGCTGGCCGGCGAGGGCTGGCACGTCGTCGGCACCACGCGTGACGGCCGCGGCGACACGCTCCGGTTCGACGATACGGACGCGGTGAAGGCCGAGATCGCGGCGGCGACGCACATCCTGTCGTCGGTGCCGCCGGTGGACGAGGTCGATCCGGTGCTGGTCCGCTACGGCTCGCTGTTGCTGCGGACGCGGGCGTGGCTCGGCTATCTGTCGTCGACCGGGGTATACGGCGATGCAGGTGGCGCGTGGGTCGACGAGACTGCGCCTACCGGTGGTGGTCGGCGGGGTGCGCGCGCCGCGGCGGATGCGGACTGGCTGGCGATCGGTGCGCGGGCGTTTCGGTTGCCGGGAATCTACGGTCCGGGGCGCTCGCCGCTCGACCGGGTGCGCGATGGCAAGGCGCACCGGATCGAGCAGCCGGGACAGGTGTTCAGCCGCGCGCATGTCGACGATATCGTCTCGGGCGTGATCGCCGGGTTCGATGCGCCGGCGGGGGCGTATAACCTCGCGGACGACGTGCCCGCGTCGCAGAACGACGTGGTGGCCTATGCGGCGATGCTGCTGGGGATGCCCGCGCCGGCGTTCGTCACGCTCGAGCAATTGTCGGCGATGGGGCGCGGCTTCTACAAGGAGAACCGGCGGGTGGCGAACGGCAAGGCCAAGCGCGTGCTCGGCTGGACGCCCGCCTGGCGCGACTACCGCGCCGGCCTGCGTGCGCTGAGCGCGATGACCAAGCCAATGCCGGACAGCACCGCACCCGCGACCGCCAGCGTCGACCAGTGATAGCGCTCGAAGATCGTCGATAGCAGCATCGCGATCACCGGCACGATGACGCCCGAATAGGCCGCCTTGGCCGGGCCGATCGCGCGGATGACGTTGAAATAGAGCGGGAAGGCGAGCGCCGACGCGAACACGCCGAGATAGAGGATGCCGGCGACATAGCCGAAGCGCGGCTCGAACACCGGCGGCCCGGTGGTGATGCAGGCGAACGCGGCGTCAAGGCATGCGCCGATCAGCATCGCTATCGCCAGCGTCGGCGCCATCGGATAGCGCTTGGCGAACGCGCTGCCCTGGATGACGTTGGCGACCGACGCCGCCATCACGCCGCATAGGGTGAGCACGATGCCGATCGTCGCCGAGCGCGGCCCGTGCGGATCGACGCGCGCTTCGTTGACGAACAGCAACGCGACGCCGGCCATCGCCACCGCGCACCCGACCATCAGCTGTCGTCCGAGGCGTTGCTTGAGGAAGATGCGGCCGAAGATGGCGTTGGGGACGAGCAGGAGCGCGAACACCACCGCGACCAGGCCGGAGGGGACGTAATGCTCGGCGCGGTAGACGAAGTTGAAGTTGAACGTGAACAGCGCGATGCCAATGACCGCGGCGAACGCATAGCCACGCGCGTCGAACCGGAAGCTCTCGCGCTTGATGCCTGCGTAGATCGCCATCGCGATGCCGGCGACGAGGAAACGGTAGCTGATCGACCAGCTCGGCGGCACCACCGCTATCTGGTCGCGGATGACGAGCCAGGTCGAGCCCCAAATCAGCGTGACGATGCCGAACGGGATCAGCACCGCCGCGCGGGTCGACTGCGGTGGGTCGGTAGGGTCGGGGGTCATAACTCCCGGATCGCGTCGGCGAGCAGGCCGACCGCGTCCGCCGGGCTGTCCCAGGCGGTGACGAGGCGGATTTCGCCCGCCGCCCAGTCGTAGAAGTCGAAGCCTTTGGCTCTCAGGGCTGCGGCTTCGTCGGGGGTGGCGCGAAGGAAGACCTCGTTCGCCTCGACCGGGTGGACGAGGCGGTCGCCGGCGGCGGCGGCGAGCCGGGCTGCGGCATCGTTCGCGGCCTTGGCGTTGGCGAGCCAGAGGTCGTCGTCGAGCATGGCGAGGATCTGTGCGGCGAGATACCGGCCCTTCGACAGCAGCAGGCCTGCGCGCTTGCGGCGGTATTGGGTGACGGCGGCGAGCTCGGGCTTGAAGAAGACCAAGGCCTCCGCGCTCATCGCGCCGTTCTTGACGAAGCCGAAGCTCAGCGCATCGACTCCTGCGCGCCACGTCATGTCGGCGGGCGAGCAGCCGGCGTGGACCATCGCGTTGGCGAACCGCGCGCCGTCCATGTGGAAGCCGAGCCCGCGCTCCTTGGCCAGCGCGCCGATCGTGGCGACTTCGTGGGGAAGGTAGACGCGGCCATATTCGGTGGCGTTGGTGATCGAGATCGCGTGCGGCTGGACCCGGTGGACGTCGTTGGCGATCGCGTCGATGACCGCGCGGATCGTGTCCGGCGTCATCTTTGCCCCGTCACCATCGGCCAGATACAGCTTGGCGCCGTGGGTGTAGAATTCGGGCGCACCGCCCTCGTCGTTCTGGATATGCGCGTCACGGTGGCAGACGATGCCGCCGTGCGGGGGGCACAGCGCGGCGAGCGCGAGGCAGTTGGCGGCGGTGCCGGTGGGGACCCACAACACCGCGACCTCGGTCTCGAACAAGGCCGAGAGGCGGCCGTCGAGCTGCTTGCTCCACGCGTCGCCGGCATAGGCGGTGTCGAGCGTGTCGGCGGCGGCGAGCGCGGCCATGACGCGGGGGTGGACGGTGGCGGCGTTGTCGGAGAAGAAGCGCATCGTCAGGACATGCTGCGATGCGGTGGTGGCGTCAACGGGGGCGTCCGTCCTGCGCATGATAGCGCCCGCTTCTTGTTCTCCCGCGAAGGCGGGAGCCCAGTCTGGGTCCCCGCCTTCGCGGGGAAACATTCTACTCCGAGACGAGAACCGGGCGCTACTGCCCCTCGTCAGGCCCCTGTTCTTCCTCCGGCGGACGGCGATCGTCGCGTGGCGGCGGGCCCTCCTGCCGGTCGCGGCGGGAGGGGCCGACCGAGATGGTGCCGTCCTCGCCCATCTTGAGATTGAACCCCAGCCCCTCGATCTCGCCGCCGAGCGGCAACACCGAATTGTCCTGGTCATCCGCCGGCAGCGCGTCCGGATCGACCTCCTCGACAGCGGGTGCAGGTGCCGCGATCGGTGCGATGCCCAGCGCAGACTGCATGAAGTCGCGCCAGATCCGTGCGGGGATGCCGCCGCCCGAAAGGCCGGGGTTGGAGGAATTGTCGTCGTTGCCGACCCACACGCCGACCACCAGGTCGCGCGCGAATCCGACGAACAACGCGTCCTTGTTGTCCGAGGTCGTGCCGGTCTTGCCGAACGCGTCGACCGTGAGGTTCGCTTGCCGCCCGGTGCCGTTCCGGATCGAGGCGGCGAGCAGGTCGAGCATCTCGTCATGGATCTTCGACGGGATCTCGGTCGCGCCGCCGGTCAGCGACTGGTACCAGCCCTTCTCCCGCACGTCGGCGAGCCCGCGCGGCTGCACCGGATATTGCTCGCGCGCGATCGCGGCATAGGCGGCGGTCAGTTCGAGCAGCGACACCGTCGAGGTGCCCAGCCCGATCGTCGCCTCGCTCGGGATCGGCGTCGAAATCCCCAGATCGCGCGCCGCTTTGATCACCGCCTTGACGCCGACCTGCTGCGTGAGGCGCGCGGCGGCGACGTTGGATGAGCGCGCGAACGCCTGGCGCAGCGTGATCGTCCCCTGATATCGGCCGTCGGCGTTCTTCGGCGTCCAGTCGCCGATCGTCACCGGGCGATCCTCGATCGTCGAATCGGGGGTGAGGCCCTGGCGCATCGCGGCGAGGTACACGAACAGCTTGAAGGTCGAGCCGGGCTGGCGCCGGGCCTGCGTCGCGCGGTTGAACGGGCTCTTGCGGTAATCCTTGCCGCCGACCATCGCGACAACCCGGCCATCGGGGCGCATAGCGACCAGCGCGACCTGCGCGTCGCGGAGGCCGGCGCGCGCGACGGTGCGTTCGGCTGCGCGCTGCAGGCGGGGATCCAGCGTCGTCTGAACGGTCGCCTCGGTCTTGATCTCGCCGGCCTGGTCGCGCGCTTCGGGGAGGATCCAGTCGGCGAAATACGTACCGTTGGGGAGTTGCCCCGGACGGCTCGCGAGCACGCGCTGCGGCTGGACCGCGTCGCCTTCCGCCTTGGTAAGGAAGCCCGCCGAGACCATCGCGCCGACCACGACCGCCTCGCGCTTGCGGGCGCCGTCGAGATTGGACGTGGGGGCAAGGCGCGACGGTGCCTTGACCAGCCCCGCGAGCATCGCCGCCTGGCCCACGTTCATCTTGTCGGGCGTGCGGCCGAAATAATGCTTGGCCGCCGCGGTAATCCCGTAGGTGTTGTCGCCGAAATAGACGTTCGAGAGATAGCGCGAGAGGATCTCGTCCTTCGACAACCAGGCTTCGAGCCAGAACGCGATCATCGCCTCGCGGATCTTTCGCGTCGCGGTGCGGTCCGAATCCAGGAAGGCGTTCTTCGCCAGCTGCTGCGTGATCGTCGAGCCGCCTTGCCGCACGCCCCCCGAGCCGAGATTTGCCCAGGCCGCGCGCGCGATGCCGCGGGGGTCGACGCCCCAGTGCGAATAGAAACGCCGGTCCTCGATCGCGAGGAAGGCCTGCGTGACGTGCGGCGGAAGCTTGGCCGCATCGACCGGCTTGCCGATGATCGCACCGCGCCTGGCGATCGGCGTGCCGTCGTCCGCGGTCAGCGTGATCGAGGGGGGCGTCGGCGGCAGGAGCGACTTCGACAGCGGCGCGGTGATCGCGAGCCAGATGATCGCGATCACCAGCAGGACGATGCCGATCCCGGCACCCCGCAGGATCCAGCGACCGATCGGGCGGGCGCGGCGCGGTGCGCGGGGGGCAACATAGGGCGCACCGAAGTCGCGATCATAGGGCTCTGGATCGTCGCCGTCCCGCTCGGCTTCGTATTTCTGGCGCAGGCGTTCGCGTTCGGTGATCAGCCGCTCGCGCTCATAGGCATAGGGCTCGCGGTCGCTACCCGAGTTCTGACCACTGGAACGGTTCGTGTCGAAGGGATCGGGGCGCATCGGATCGTTCCAGCGGGTCGGCCACGCGGCGGACATCGGGTGTATTATCGTTCTATGACAGCTCGGGCAAGCCCGTGCGCGTGCGTCCGGGCTTTGCGCATGCTTAACGTGTACAGGGGCTTAGCGACAGCGCCGTCGAGACCCGTGGCGATGGTCGCATGACGAGAACGGACCGAAGCCCTGTTGTCATCGCGCGGCGAAACGGGGAAGAGCATGTCGATGACGTTCGAACAGGATAAAACCGTGGCCGCTTCCGACACTCTTCCCCTGGTCGTCGGCATCGGCGGCACGATCGGCGGCGTTTCGTCGACCGAGCGTGCGCTGCGGATCGCGCTCGATGCGGTCGAGAAGCAGGGGTATCGCACGCAGATGTTCGGTGGCGCCGACATGGCACGCCTGCCGCTCTACGATCCGAAGGCGACGACGCGCACGCCCGACGAACTCGCGTTCGTTGCCGCGATTCGCGAGGCGTCCGCAGTGATCATCGCCAGCCCGGGCTATCACGGCAGCATCTCGGGCGTGGTGAAGAACGCGCTCGACCTGCTCGAGGAAACCGCGCGCGATGCCGAGCGGCCGTATCTGGCGGACATGCCGGTCGGGCTGATCGCGACCGCCTATGGCTGGCAGGCGACCGGCAGCACGATCGCGGCGCTGCGCTCGATCGTCCATGCGCTGCGCGGCTGGCCGACGCCGTTTGCCGCTGCGATCAACACGCAGATCACCAAGTTCGATGCGGAGGGCGGCGCGAACGATCCTGCGGTGATCGAGCAGTTGCGGCTGGTCGGACACCAGGTCGCACGGTTTGCGCCGCTGGCCGAGCCTTCGAACTGAGGGTGGACAGCGTTACGGTCCCGTTCGTCCTGAGTAGCGGCTGAGCCTGTCGAAGCTGCGTATCGAAGGACAGGTTGGCGGGCGGAACCTGTGCTTCGATACGCGCCCTCGATACGCTTCTACGAAGCTACTCGGTCTCTACTCAGCACGAACGGACATTTACTCGATCGAGCGTCAAATCGGTGATGACTGTCCGGCGCGAAAACCGTCTACCGCACCGCCGCGCGGAGGGTGACGCGGACGCCGGTGTGGGTGGAGTCGTATTCGACGATCGACTGCAGGCTCTGCGCCATCGCCCGGATCAGCTTCGTGCCGAGCCCGGTGCCGCGCGGCGCGGCGTCTTCCGGGATTCCGCAGCCATCGTCCTCGACCGCCAGCAGGAAGACGTCGTCGTCGATCCGGCGCAGTGCGACGCGCACTTCGCCACCGCTGGTCGGATAGGCGTATTTGCAGGCGTTGGTGACCAGTTCCGTGACGATCACGCCGAGCGAGACCGCACGGTCGGTTGGCAGCCGGATCGGTTCGGCGGCCAGGCTCAGCGCGCGGGGCAGCGCCTCGGTCGACCAGGTCTCGGCCAGCTCGTCGACCAGTGCACCGAGATATTCCTGCATGTCGACATTCTCGACGTCGTTGCTGGTGTAGAGTCGGCGGTGGACCTGCGCGATCGCCTGGATCCGGCGTTGCGTATCCTCGAGCGCCTCGCGCGCGGACGGATCGGTGAGCGCGGTCGCCTGTAGCCGCACCATCGCCGATACGAGTTGCAGCGAGTTGGCGACGCGGTGGTTCACTTCGCCCAGCAGCGCCTCGAGTCGTGCGTTGCTGGCGCGCAGGTCGGCCTCGGCGGACGCCTTGGCCTGTTCGAGCCGCGCGCGCGCGCGCACCTGTTCGAACGACGCGGCAAGGAGATCGAAGAAATCCTCGCCGATGGTCTTCACGACGTAATCCGCCGCGCCCGCCTTCAATGCGGCGACGGCGATGCGGCCTTCCTCCGACCCGGTGACGTACACGACGGGGGGCGGATCGGGCAGGCGGCGAAGTGCTTCCAGCGTCTCCAGCCCGTCCATGCCGGGCATGTAGTGATCGACCGCGATCAGGTCGAAGCGCTCGGCCGCCGCTTTCACGACGCCCTCGGACCCGGTCTCGGCCAGCGTCATCGCATAGCCGCGACGCTGGAGCGCACGCGCCGCCAGCCGCCGGATCCCGGCGTCGTCGTCGATATAGAGGACGCGGGGAGAAGGATCGGGGAGGCCGGTCACTCAGCTATCGGCTTCGGCGATCTGGATCACCGACAGGAACAGGCCGAGCTGACGGATCGCCTGTGCAAAGCTCTCATAGTTCACCGGCTTGGTGATGTAGACGTTGCAGCCGAGATCGTAGCAGCGCTGGATCTCGACCTTGTCGTCGGTGGTGGTCAGCACGACGACCGGCGTGCGCTTGAGCGGGCTGCCCTCCGCCTTGATCTGCGCGAGGATGTCGGTGCCGCTCATGTCGGGCAGGTTGAGATCGAGCAGGATCATCGCCGGGCCGCTCTTGGACGGGCCGTCGGGCGCGTTGAACAGGAAGTCGAGCGCGGTCGTGCCGTCGGTGAAGTGGCGGATATCGTTCAGGATACCGGCGCGACGGATGTTCTTCTCGATAAGGCGGGCATGGCCCTCGTCGTCCTCGATCATGACGATGCCGACGGACTTGGATCCGTTGGCGGTAGCACTGCCGGCAGAGTGATCGGTCATGATGCGTCCTGGATGGCCAGCGTGGCTGGAAGGTTGAGACGGAAGGTCGCGCCTTCGCCGAGCGTCGACTGCAGGTCGATGGTGCCGCCGAGACGATAGGCGAGCGCGCGGACGTGTGCGAGTCCGATCCCCTCGCCGGGCTGGTCCTGCGCGCCCGAGCGGCGGAACAGGTCGAACACCCGCTGGTGATCGCGCGGATCGATGCCGCGGCCGTTGTCGACCACCGAAATGATCGTCCGGCCGCGCTCGACATGACCGCGCACGACGATCTCGCCGGGGCGCCCGGGCTGCAGATACTTGGTCGCGTTCTCGATCAGGTTGGACAGGATCTGTTCGAGCGCGAGGCGATCGGTGACCACGGCCGGCATCGGCCGCTCGACGCGGACCACCGCGCCGCGATCGTCGACGACGTGCTGCATCGACCCGACGATCGTGTCGACCAGTTGCGCGGGGTCGATATGCTCGGGCGCGATCGTCCGCCGTCCCTCGCGCGCCAGCTTGAGGATGGCGTTGATCAGCCGGTCCATCTTCTGCGTCGACGTGCGGATGAAGCCGATCGCCTCGGGCAGGTCCTCGCGCGCCGCGAGCCGTGCGTCCTCGGTCAGGATCTGCGGCGCTTCCGCCTCGGCACGGTCGACCAGCTCGGCGAGCGGCGCGGTCGCGGTGGCGAGTTCCGCGGTGAAGCCCATCACGTTGACCAGCGGCGATCGCAGATCGTGGCTGACGATATAGGCGAAGCGCTGGATTTCCTCGTTCGCGCGGCTGAGGTCCGCGGTACGCTCGGCGACCTGTTCCTCGAGATGCTCGTTGAACGAGCGGAGCTCGTTGCGCGAACTGGCGAGATCGGCGGTGTAGCGGCGCACCACGACCAGCGACAGCAACGCGACGATCACCAGCAGGATGGCGGCGGCGATCGATACCGCCGTGAACAGGCTGGTGGCGCCCTGCTGGAGCACGGTGCGCCGCCCGAGCAGCGTCGTCTCCTCGTTCGCCATTGCCTGCGTGCGATAGCGGATCGCGCGGGTCAGCGGCACGCTGGCATCGCCTGCGAAGCGCCGCTGCGCCTCGGCGATCCGGTCGGCGCCGACCAGCGCCATCGATTGCGTCCTGAGCGCGCGCAACCGGGCGAACTGCGTCTCGATATGGTCGAGCCGGATGGTCTGGTGGGGATTGTCCGCGGTCATCCGGCGGAGCCGCGCAAGACGTGGCTCGATCCCGCTCGCCGTCCGGTCATACACCTCGCGGAACAGCGGCTTGCCGTTCAACAGATAGCCGCGCCGCGCCGTCTCCGACTGTTCGAGCTGGATCTGCACGTCGGCGATCGCCTGGCGGACGTCCTGGGTATGAACCACTTCGGCGGTGAAATGCTGGGTCCGCAGCGTGATCGAGCCGATCGCCAGTGCGGCTGCGAGCAGCGCGACGAAGCCGAGCGCCATGAAACCGATCAGGACGCGGCCGATCCAGCCTTCCTTCACGCTTAGTCGTTGCGGTAGCTCAACGTTCATGACGCCGGACTAGGCCGGGGATCGAGGCTTGGCTAGGCCGACCGTCTTGATCGACGTCAAAGCAGAAGGTCCTGCGCGCTGGCCTTGCCAACACGCCCGCCGCCGCTGCGCCGATCCGCCTCGTGATTGGCGGTGAAGCGGATGTCGGGATCGCGATCGGTGAGGAACGCCATCAGCGTCTCGTGATCGAGTTCGGACCATTCCTTGCCGCGATCGGGGCCATAGCGGACGCGAGGGATGAGCCCAGGATCGCGCGACCATTCGACGAGTTGCGCAAAACTCGCCTCGTTGAGCATGTCGCGCAGGTGGAACGCGGTGACATAGGCGTCGGGGAACGCGCGGTGCGCAGGCAGGCCGCGCTCGTGCTCCATGCCCTTCGGCTTGCGCCAATAGCGCAGCACCTGGTTCGAGAAGCTTGGCGAATCGGGCCAGAGCCGCAGCGCGCATTTCCAGGTGCAGATCCACTCGGCGTCGCGGGTCAGCGCGGAGGTGCAAAATTTCTGCTCGAAATCGGCGCGGTGCGCAGCGAGTGCGAGCCGCCGCGGCCAGGGATCGAGCACCTGGCGCGCGCAGTCGTGCCACCAGGGGGCGTCGGCGACATGCTCGTCCAGGATGTGGTGGATCGCCTGCGTGACCGGCGGAATCAACCGGCCAGGGTTGACGAGCAGGCTGCCGCCCTCGCCGTAGATCTCCCAGCGGCCGTCCTCGCCGAGCGCGACGTCCTGCCAGCCGATTTCGCACACGCCGTGCGCAGGCGGCGCCGAGCCGGTGGTCTCCAGGTCGACGACCCGGATCATCTGCGGTTGGGGTTTGGGCTTGGGATAGGGTGGCGCCATGCTCGCCATGTGGGGATAAAACGGCTGCTAATCCAGCGCGTATGCGTCCTCGTGGTCGATATCCATCTCGCGGACGCCGCGACGCTGGCGCGCGCGGTCGACGAGTTTGCGCAGGCCTTCGCGGCGGTCGCGCGCCATCGGGATATCGCGCAGGGTGAACTCGCCGCCGGACGTGGTGCGGTCGCTGGAGGTGAGGGTGATCGTGCCGATATCGGTCATCTGGTTGAGCAGCGAATAGCCAAGCCGGACGTCCTTGATCCGGTACAGCTCGATCTCGTCGATCGTCTTGAACAGGATGCCGCGCTTGATGATGAGACGCTGGTCGGTGATCTCGTAGGAGGCGCTGCGGTTCTTGAGCCAGCGCACGCCGATGATGACGAAACCGATGCCGGCAAGGCAGGTAAGCAGCGTGCCCCACCCGGCAAAGCTGCCGAGCAGCCAGCGCCGCGTGCTGGAGCGGAATTCGTCGACTGTGCGCTCCACGGTGGGACTCCTTGGGGTGGTAGGGGAAGGTAGGCGAGGGCGGTCGTGAGTCAATCGGTTCGCACGCGCGGATTGTTGTGATGGCGAACCTTCCCAACTGCGCCACCCCGGCGGAGGCCGGGGGCCAAGTGGAAAGGTGGGTATAACGGCGGACCGCCCTTCGTTAGTGACGTTTCTCAATTGGGCCCCGGCCTTCGCCGGGGTGGTGGGTTTGGTCAGGATGCTGCGCGCCTCACGCCGCTTTTCGCGAGCTGCGCGTCTACCTCGGCGAGCAACGCAGCCAGCGCCGCCTCGGTCTTCGCTTCCGCCCGAACCGTCAGCATCGCCTGCGTGTTCGACGCACGCAGCAGCCACCACCCGTCGCCAGTCGTCACCCGCGCGCCATCGGTGAGGTCCATCTCCGCTCCCTCCGACGTCAACCGCGCGATCACCTCGTCCACCACCGCGAACTTCCGCGTGTCGTCCACCGGGAAGCGCAGGTCCGGCGTTGCTACCAGCGCCGGCATCGCGTCGCGCAGTTCGGTCAGCGAGTGCCCCGAAAGATGCACCGCGCGGATCAACCTGACGGCCGCGTATTGCGCGTCGTCGAAGCCGTAATATTCGCCCGCGAAGAAGAGATGCCCGCTGAGTTCCCCGCCGAGCGGCGCGCCGGTGCGGGTCATGGCGGTTTTCATCAGGCTGTGACCGGTTGGCGCCATCACGGGTTCGCCACCGAGCGCGGCGATTCGGTCGAACAGCGCCTGGCTCGACTTCACGTCGGCGACGATCGGCGCGCCGGGATGTTCGCGCAGGGCAGGTTCGACCAATATGGAGAGGATCTGGTCGCCCCAGATCACCCGTCCCCAGGCGTCGACCGCGCCGATCCGATCGCCATCACCGTCGAAGGCCAGTCCGAAATCGAGGTTCTTTTCCGCGACCAGGCGTTTGAGATCGGCGAGGTTCGCTTCTTCGGTAGGATCGGGATGATGGTTGGGAAAATTGCCGTCGACTTCGGCGAAGATCACATGATGCTCACCCGGGAGCAGCTTCACGAGCTTCTCGATCACCGGGCCGGCGGCGCCGTTGCCGGTGTCCCAACCGATCCGGTACGCACCGCCGGCATAGCCGAGCATCAGCCGGTCGACATAGGCATCGAGCACGTCGGCCGTCGTGACCTCGCCCGCGCCTTCGCTCCACGCACCCGCGGCGGCGAGTACGGCGAGGTCCTGGATGTCGTCGCCGAAAAACGGCGCGTGGGCGTGCACCATCTTGAAGCCGTTATACTCGGGGGGATTGTGGCTGCCGGTTACCTGGATGCCGCCGTCCACTTCTAGCGTCGCCTCGGCGTAATAGAGCATCGGGGTGGAGCTGAGGCCGATGCGGACGACGTCGATGCCGCCTGCGGTCAGGCCGGAGACGAGCGCGGCTTCGAGTTCGGCTGAGGAGTTGCGGCCGTCATAGCCGACGGCCACGCGGCGGCCGCCATCGGCGCGGATGCGGGTGGCGAAGCCTCGGCCGATCGCGACGGCGTCCGCGGGGCCGAGGGCTTTCCCGACGATCCCGCGGATGTCGTATTCGCGGAGCGAGGTCGGGTCGAACTTGTGGGTCATGGAGCCTTTCGACGATTATGTCTTACTGCTGTTCCCCCGCGAATGCGGGGGTCCAGGAGCCAAGAGCGACAGCGTTCGTAACCCTGGGGCTCCTGCGTTCGCAGGAGAACAAGCCTTTAGCGGGTTCGTTTCAGCAGCAGGTCGCGCGCGGCGTTGACCCGGCGGGTTAGGTCGGTCGAGCCGCCGCGGTCGGGGTGAACCGAGGCGATCAGGCGGCGATGCGCGCTGCGGATCGCGTCGGCGTCGGCGCTGTGGTCCACTCCGAGGATCGAACGCGCCTCCGCCTCGTCGGTCACGATCCGCGATTTCGGCTTTGGCCGGAGATAATGCCACGCCGCCCAAATGAAGAGGGCGGCGACGATCCACTTCACGCAGCCACGTCCGGGGCGCGCTCGGCAACCACCTCGGGCAGCTGCAACGCGGCCATCATCTCGCGCAGTTCCTGGCGTGCGGCGACATGCGCGAGGCCCATGCTGCCGAACGCCTTCGAATCGATCATCGTCAGCCCGGCGGGGAACATCTCGCGGTAAATCACGCGCTCGCCGAGCCCCGGGATGATCCGGAAACCCACGCGCTTGGCGAGTTGTGCAAGCGCATCCGACACGCGGCGCATGTTGCGTGCCTCGATATGCTGGAGGCGGTTGCGCAGCACGACCCAGTCGATCGTCATGCCGTCGGCGCGCGCACGCTGTTTCCGCGCATCCCAGATCAGCTCGGAATAAAAGCTCGGGCGCGTCACCTGATACGTCTCGGGATCGACCTGGCCGATCAGGTCGAAGTCGACGAAGCTGTCGTTCATCGGCGTGACGAGCGTGTTCGCCAGCGCGGCGGCGGTGCGCGCGAACGGATCGTCGCGGCCGGGCGTGTCGACGACGAGGAAGTCGGCGCCGTCGCTCAGCGAATGCCACAGGTCCTCGAACTGGTCCTCGGTCTGTGCGGACAAGGTCGCGTGGCGCGGCATCGGCAGCGCCGAGCCGTTGCGCTTCATCGTCTCGGCGCGGTTGTCGAGATAGCGGCCGACGGTGCGCTGACGGTGATCCAGATCGAGACACGCGACGCGCGCGCCCTTGGCGGCCAGCGCGATCGCGACGTGCACCGCAGTCGTCGACTTGCCGGTGCCGCCCTTCTCGTTGGCGAACACGATCACGTGCGTCGATGGCGACGTGGCAACGTGCGACGAAGCGGGGGTCTGTTCGGGGCCCGTGGCCAACGCGCGTTTCCTTATTGATCGTAACAGTCACCCTTCATAGAAGCCGCGACCGCACTTATCGAGTAGGAGTTTCACGTGGACACCGTCCGGGACCTTAATGCGTTGCTCGAGAGCGTCGCCGCCTTTCGTGCGGCTGGCCAGCGCGTCGCGCTCGTCCCGACGATGGGCGCGCTCCACGCCGGCCATGTCGCGCTGATCGAGGCGGCGAAGCGGCCGGGGACGAAGGTCGTCGCGTCGATCTTCGTGAACCCGACGCAATTCGGCCCGAACGAGGATCTGTCCCGCTATCCGCGGCGCGAGATGGCCGACATCCGCATGCTCAATGAGGCGGGTTGCGACCTGCTCTGGTTGCCGTCGGTCGAGACGATGTATCCGGGTGGGTTCGCTACGACGGTCCGCGTGTCGGGCGTCAGTGACGGGTTCGACGGCGCCTCGCGCCCCGGTCATTTCGACGGCGTCGCGACGGTCGTGTCGAAGCTGTTCAACCAGGTCGGGCCGGATGCCGCCCATTTCGGCGAGAAGGATTACCAGCAGCTTGCGGTCGTCCGGCGGTTCGTCGCCGATCTCGACTTCGCGATCGACATCGTCGGCGTACCGACGCAGCGCGATGACGACGGCCTCGCGATGTCGTCGCGCAACATCTATCTCGACGACGAGCAGCGCAGGCAGGCGATTACCCTGCCGCGTGCGCTGGGCGTCGCCGCGCGGGCGATCGCCAAGGGTGAGGACGTCGACTCGGTACTCGACGATGCCCGCACGGCGCTGGCCGGTGCCGGGTTCACGATCGATTACGTCGCGCTGGCCGACGCCGAGACGCTGACGGAGAACCCGGCGGCGGATCGCCCGCGGCGATTGCTGGCGGCGGCGCGGATGGGGGCCACCCGGTTGATCGACAACATCGCGATCGAGGGGCCGTAAGCCTCTCGAAAATAGCGATGTTAACCCGTTAACCATTTCGTAGTGCGAATCGCTGCAGGATGCCTCCAACGAACATTGGGGGCAGACCATGGGCAGCAGTCTCAAGAGCGCGAATTTTCTGATCGAACGCCGTCTGGCGGATGCCGCGCGCGGCGACGACCGGGCGTGTTACGAACTCGGGATGGTGTATTCTACGGGCACGTCGGGTGTCGTGCTCGACCTGATCGAAGCGCATAAGTGGTTCAACCTGGCGGCGGTGTCGGGGAACATCGCCGCGCAGGAGTGTCGCGCGGAAATCGCCGAGGACATGACCGCGCGGGAAATCTCGGTCGCGCAGCGCGCCGCACGCGACTGGATGCAGTTGACGCAGCGCCGAGCGGCTTAGCCAAAAGCTCCCCTCCCGCTTGCGGGAGGGGTTGGGGGAGGGGTTCACCGCGAACGTCGCGTTCGTGGGGTATTTCGGTCCCTCCCCTAGCCCCTCCCGCAAGCGGGAGGGGAATTAAGCTTCCGCCTTCTTCGTCGGTGCGGCTTTCTTGGCGGGAGCTTTCTTCGCCGGAGCCTTCTTCGTCGGAGCCTTTGCCTCCGTCGCATCCTTCGTCACTGCCGTCTTGGCCGGTGCCTTCTTCGCTGCCGGCTTCTTGGCAGGCGCTTTCTTCTTCTTCGTCGCCGGCGCAGCCGCAGCGCGCGCGTCGATTAGAGATGCCGCTTCCTCGAGCGTCAGCTGGTCCTTCTCGATCGACTTGGGCAGCGTCGCATTCGTCGTGCCGTCGGTGACGTAAGCCCCGTAGCGCCCCTCCATCAGCTTGATCTCCGCCTCAGTGCGGGGATGGTTGCCGAGGATCTTCAACGGCGCCTGAGCCCCACGCGCAGTCCTTCCGCCACCGGCCGCCGCTTCGGCAAGCTTCACCACGGCGGCGTTCATCCCCGTCTCGAACACGTCCGCCGTCGTCGTCAGGCGGGCGTATTTGCCCGCATGCTTCAGATACGGCCCGAACTTGCCGATCGTCGAGATGATCGGCTCGCCGGTCTCGGGGTGATTGCCGACCGTGCGCGGGAGTGACAGCAGCTTGACCGCCCACTCCAGGTTCAGCTCGCCGATGTCCTTCGGGATCGAGGCCATCTTGCGATCTTCACCCTCGCCGATCTGCAGATACGGACCGAAGCGTCCCGACTTGCGCTCGATCGGCTGACCGGTGTCCGGGTGCGTGCCGAGCGTCGACGGACCGGCATCCGCCTCGGCGTCGCCACCGGGCTGTGCGAACCGGCGCGTGTACTTGCACTCGGGATAGTTCGAGCAGGCGATGAACGCGCCGAACTTGCCGCCGCGCAGCGCCAGCTGGCCTTCGCCACAATTGGGGCAGAGCCGCGGATCGCCGCCGTCAGCCTTCGCCGGAAACAGATACGGGGCGAGGAAAATGTCGAGCTCGGCGGTAATCGCCGAGGGCTGCTGCTCCATCACCTCGTTGGTACGCGGCTTGAAATCGCGCCAGAACGCGTCGAGCACCGACTGCCACTGCGCGCGGCCGCCCGAGACGTCGTCGAGCTCCTCCTCGAGTTCGGCGGTGTAGTCGTAGCCGACATATTTCTCGAAGAAGCGTTCGAGGAACGCCGTCACCAGCCGCCCGGATTCCTCGGCGAAGAAGCGGTTCTTCTCGATCCGGACATAGGCGCGGTCCTTCAGCGTCTTGATGATCGACGCGTAGGTGGACGGGCGGCCGATGCCGAGCTCCTCCATCCGCTTGACCAGCGAGGCTTCCGAAAAGCGCGGCGGCGGCTGGGTGAAATGCTGCTCGGCGTCGACCTTCTTCTTGGCAGGCGCATCGCCTTCGCGCATCCGCGGCAGGCGGCGGGCGTCCTCGTCGGCGGAATCGTCCGACCCCTCTTCGTACAACGCGAGATAGCCGGGGAAGAGCACCACTTGGCCCGTAGCGCGGAGGATGTTGCGGCCGGTGCCGTCGGCCATCTCGACCGTGGTGCGCTCCATCCGCGCCGATGCCATCTGGCTGGCCAGCGCGCGCTTGAAGATCAGGTCGTAGAGCCGCGCGTGGTCGCCGCCACCAGCCTTGTCCTTGCCGAAGTCGGTCGGGCGGATCGCCTCGTGCGCTTCCTGCGCGTTCTTCGCCTTCGATTGGTATTGACGGGGCTTGTCCGGGACATAGCTCGCGTCGAACCGGTTCGCGACCGCCAGACGCGCGGCGCTGATCGCGCTCGAATCCATCTGCACGCCGTCGGTACGCATGTAGGTGATCGCGCCGTCCTCGTAGAGCCCCTGCGCGATCCGCATCGTGTGATCGGCCGAGAAGCCGAGCTTCCGCGACGCTTCCTGCTGTAAGGTCGACGTCGTGAACGGCGGCGGCGGGTTGCGCCCGGCGGGCTTGGTCTCGACCGACTGGACCGAGAAATTGCCGTCGAGTACCGCCTGCTTGGCGCGCAGGGCATCGCCTTCGTTGCCGATCGAGAGGCGGTCTAGCTTGTTGCCCTCGAACTGCGTCAGGCGCGCGGTGAACGCAGTGCCGTCATGCTCCATATCGGCCGTGACGGACCAGTATTCCTGCGGCTTGAAGACGTCGATCTCGCGCTCGCGCTGGACGATCAGGCGCAGCGAGACCGACTGGACGCGACCGGCGGACTTGGCGCCGGGCAGCTTGCGCCACAGCACCGGCGAGAGCGTGAAGCCGACCAGGTAATCGAGCGCACGGCGGGCGCGATACGCGTCGATCAGGTCGTCGTCCAACTCGCGTGGGTTTTTCATCGCCTCGGTCACCGTCGCCTTGGTGATCGCGTTGAAGGTGACGCGCTCGACCTCCTTCGGCAGTGCCTTGCGCGCGCGCAGCACTTCGCGGACGTGCCACGAGATCGCCTCGCCCTCGCGATCCGGATCGGTCGCGAGGATCAGGCGATCGGCGACCTTGGCGAGATCGGTGATCGCTTTGAGCTGCTTCGACTTGTCCGCGTAATTCTCCCACGTCATCGCGAACGCATCGTCGGGATCGACCGAGCCGTCCTTGGGCGGCAGATCGCGGACATGGCCGTAGCTCGCCAGGACGCGGTAATCGCTGCCCAGATACTTCTCGATGGTTTTGGCCTTGGCAGGCGATTCGACGATGACAAGCTGCATGGGGAAACCGGGGTCCTTACGTGTACGCGTACGAGGGTGGGGACGATGGGGGCGTCGCGTCAACCCGGGGATGCCCCGGAAGCGCACCGGGAACGGACGTGAACGCGCACCCGAGCCTTTGGTCGCACGTCAACACTCATATCGCCGACACGGCCGTCAAAGCCGGGCAGTCGGGCTACCGTAGAGTTTTCGTCAGTCGTATCGAACAGAAGGCCACGACCTTAAGGACGGCGCGGTTTTTCTCTGGTCGAAGCTCTGCATTCCCGCGGTTCAATCCCTCGCATCGCGCAGTGCCTCCAATTCGGCCAGCTTCACCGGATCGTCGGCGGCGAGCGTTTCCTCGAGATAGAAACCATAGGCGATATTGCGCACCACCTCTTGCGCGTCACCACCATAGTCCGCGGCGACGACAGCGAAGGCGTCGACCAATTTGCGCAGGAATCCCTTGTCTAGTGCTTCAAGCTGCGCCCCGAGTATCTCCGATGCCTCCACGGCAGTATCAAGGTTCAACTCCTCCTCGTCGGTCAACTCAAGAAACACGACATACTCCGCGATAATGCGCGCAACCTGCATGGCTATCATGGCTTCAGCGCCTTCACTTTGATGTCGGTCGCATTCATCTTTTGAGCAGCTCGAGAGCTTTGGTTCTTTGGATGGGAGTGGGCACCTCCCATATTTCGATCAGGCGATGTTGCGCCAATATCTCGGACTGCCGCAAAAGCTGCCCCAATCTGCGGCGGACCAAAGGCCGGACGCGGGCTCGCCATGCGAAGACGGCGCAAGGCGGAAACCCTGTAAAGGGCGGCCCCCGGCGCGACCGCCAAGGCAACATTCCCCGCAACCGCCTCGTAGCGCGACCTATATCGCGCGCCGAGGCGTTGGCGACGGCGTCCGCTACGCGCGAAACCTGGATACGAGCCGGCGTGTCCTCGGCGGCGATCGCGGTATCGATCATGCCGGCAATCCCGCGGCCGGCGTTGCGAAGGGTCGTCGCCGGATTCGTCGTCAGTGCAGCATGGACCCCGTCACCGTTCCCTTACCGACGTCGTAAAGCCCTTTGCCGACGTCACCGACAAATTCAGTGATCGGGTTGGGCGGGTTCGGCGGGCTACCGGGCCGCGATCCCATCGGCAGCGTACCGGTTCGCAGCCAGTGCGAGAAACCCGTCTTGCGTCCACCGCTAGGTGTCTGAACCATAGTGCCAACCCGTCCGCCCGTGCAGCGAGAACATCGGAGCAAAGAAATCCAACATTGCAGGCGATAATACCTCGGAGATGCGAAATCGTAGAGTTAAAACTCATCAAAATTGGATCAACCTAGATAATCAGTACTGTCCAGAAAGGTAAAACGCGGAGATTTAGCTCGTGGCATTGGCATATTCTGGTCGGTGACCAACAGTTGATTTGTACATGCGGCCGAAACGATCGGTGCAATGCAGCGTTCTTCACTAACAGCCTTGCGGAAACAATCGCACTATATTTTTAGCATTTCGAACATGATGGCGAGGTCTCAGTCGGAAATCGCCGACGTGATCCACAAGCGGGGTGCGTGTCGAGGACCAACGATACACGCAGGTCGTCGATTGCACTCAGGGAGACAGGGGCCTGGGATTGAATCTGGATCAGGACGGATCGTTTCCGTCCCCAGGCGCGAGATGACTAAGATGCCGCTGTCGGACTTGTGCGGTGACATACCGCGGATTTCCGAGGCCCATTATGCCGAGGAAAAATGCCGTTTCCCGGTCGATCATCGCGAAGATCGCATGGGCCCCCAACGATGGGGACCCTGGTGCCGGAAGAGGACTGTGAACTCTCAGATAAGCCATTTAAATGATTGATAAATATGATGATGTAAATAAGTTGTACCAACAACGATACCAACAAGGAACTTGAGTTTATCTGATGTTGCATGAAATTTATTGGAAAAGCTAACAGCAACATACGCCCAACCTGTGAATTTGCGACTCAGAAATCTAGGGGTGATTCGCGACATTCACTCGACGCCGTGTCGACGCCTTCCGCCCTTCACTGGTCACCAGCAATGGGGGCAGCGTTCTGGTAACAGGCGCTCATTCCACGATTCTCGTTACACCACGTGAAGCGGCGGATTTTGCGAACAGACAATTCCGAACGGAATTCGGAAAAACAACGCCTTTCGCGGGCAGCGGGTTTGCCCTCTCAATCGACCCGTTGATAGTTCCCCAGTTGGGAATGCTAATTGGCGGCTTACGACCAGTACACGCCACTCCGCGATCGGTGCTGTACGTTCGGTCACGCCGAAACCCGCCGATTTACCAACGTCGAGTTGTGATGAGCGTTTACTTGGGCCCAAAACCTAATGCACCGAAAATACCGCGGAAGAACCTTGTAATCTGAAGTCCAAACGAGTCGGCCTGGCGACGTTCCGAGTTCGGCTGAGCACAGCGCTTGTCGGTACCCACCGGGGTGCCATCGGAAGAGAAGGTAACGGGAAAGGGATTCCGGGCACAGGACGCAAACGGGAATGTCTGCGGCGAAAGTTCCGGTCTCGTCGCCAGCGCTCCCGCGATCGGATCCGGAAAGACCTTGCGGAAAACCGTGGAGCGCAATTTGGGATCAACGAACAAGCTCAGCCCGCCAGCAGTATCGGCCGGTCCCCATCCGTAGCGCCGCTTCTCCGGGTCAGCCGGTTCCGGCCGATTGTCGCTGCGTGGATAGGGTATGCCATAAGGCTGCCATTGCTGGTTGCCGTCGATCGAGCGCAGGCTCTGGCTCAGGATCGACCAGCGCCCTGCCCCATCCGACCCGCCGATCCGGTCGGGATCGCCGCCCAGCCGCCACACTATCCGCCGCATCCCCGCCCGATCGAGCAGCGCGAGCTTCGACAGCCGCAGCGCATAGGCCATCGCATTGAACCGCTCGGGCACGATCTTGCCATCGGTCAGCGCGATGTCCGCGTCGATATGTTGGGTCACGTCCGGAAAGGTTAGCAGCGCCTTGCCGCCCGCGTTGCCGACCCGGGCATAGGCGTCGCGCAGCTTGGCGGCGTTCGCGCTCGCCGGATCGGCCAGCACCGCGATGAACGCCGCGGTGCTCGCGTCCGGCGCGGCCAGCTTGGCCAGTTCGATCGCCGCCTGCTTCGCCGCCGTGTCGATTTCCTGCTCGATCATCGCCCGGATATCGCCATAACGGCGATACAGGTCGTCGAACGGCGGCGGCAGGTTGCGCAGCACGAAATCGCGCGCCTGCTCGCGGGCCTTCTGGTAGAACGCCTCGACGTTGCAGCCGAATTCGCCCAATTGATAAGGGGTCGGGGTGTAGGCGCTGCCGTAACAGGTCAGCCAGCGCTTGTAGACGCTGAACGCGCCAGGCTCCATCGCCGCCATCTTCTGCGCGACGTCCAGCCCGGCCTCGGCATATTTGGACCCCGCGACGTCCAGCCCCTTGACCCAGTTGCGGGCATAAAAGGACAGGATGTTCGACTGCGCGACCAGCCGCGCGATCTCTTCCCTGATCGCATCCACATCTACGATGCGCTTGCGGATCTTCTCGATCTCGACGCGCAGCGCGACGACCTTCTCCCGGGCCGTGTCGGTGGCGGCCAGCTGCAGGTCGTATTTCGCCTTTTCAACATCATAGGCCCCCTGCACCCCGGCCTGGGCGACATTCAGGCCCGCCCGCGCCGCTTCCGCCTGCGCCTTCGCCTGCAGCGCGGCCGCCTCGCGCCCGCCCTCGGCGGCGACGACGATGGCGCGCCGCGCGATCGTGTCCCGCGCGTCCTTGAGCCGCTGCTGTGCGGAATTGCGTTCGCGGACGGCATTTTCGTATGCTTCGTTGGCGACCCGCACCGTCTCGCGGATGGTGCGGGTGACCCAGCGCCACGAAAGACAGACGTCGAAAATGCTCCAGCGGAGGCAGACGCGCTCCGGGATATGCCGCACGATTTCCCGCAATACCGTCGGTGGCAGCGAATCGACCTGCCGCTGAATGTTCGCGAGCGTATTTTCGAGATCGCTCAGCCGGCCGGCCGCCTCAGTCGCCGCGCTCTCCGCCGCATCGATCGCCGCCCGTGCCGCGCGCGCCTGCGCCTCGCTCTGTACGATCAGCAGTTCGTTGCGCCGGACCGCGTCGATCGCGCCGTCGAGTGCCGCTTTGGTCAGGTCGAGCGCCTGGCGCTGCGCGGTCAGGCTGATCTCGGCGCCGTTCAGCCCGACCTCGGCGGCGGTCAGCGCCAGCTCGCCGTCGGCCAGCTTGATCTGCAACTCGCCGCCCTCGACAATGACGTTAGCCAGCACCCGCCCGGCCTCCGCCTCGATATCGTCCAGCGACTTGGCGAGCTCCGCGACCGACCGGCGCACGCCGCGCATCGCCGGGATGTGCAGCGCGCCCGCCTTGCCGGACACCCGCGCGGCATCGCCGTTGTAGATCAGCCGATCGCGCACGAACTCGGCCGGAATCTTCAATCCGGCCGGGTCGGGCACGCCAGCCGGCAGCCGCGCGTCGATATATTTCTCGAGCAGGAAATGCCGCAGTTCGACCGCGCGCTCGTCGGTCAGCACGAAGATGTCGCCCGCATAACCGTTCACGTAGGAATGCGCGAAGGTGTCGCTGCCCGCGTGCACCAAGTATCCGGCCGCGAACGCCAGCCGCTCGCCGGCCGGGGCCTCGGCGTAGAGATGCTTTAGCCAGTCGCTGGTCTGCCAGTCGCCCGGAATGCCGGGGTGCGCGGTTACCTGACCGGTGATCAGGTCCGGAAACCCGTCGGGCCCGATCACCCCCGCCAGGAAACTCTGCTTGTTGTCCAGGATGCTACGGCACAGATCGGGTGTGATCGCCTCACGGTGGCCCGCCACATCGACCTTGCAGTCACGCTTCAGGTCCTCGATAATCTGCTGGCCGATCCATAGATGAGTTCTCGGCCCAAATGCTTGAGCACTCTGCGGCGTAACTACCCCAAGAAAAGCAGCTCCGGCCCATGCCAAATATCGCATTCGCTATCCCCCCGGATAGAACGAACAAATCCTTTTCGTTGCGGAGAGTCAATTAAAAATAGGCTTACTATTTTGCGAACCAAGTCAATTTTGAACTGCTTGAGTATTGCTAAGGAAAAGAGCGGGGCTAGCCGGGGACAGCCTTGCGGACGGTCAGCTCTGCTCAAAGCCGGCGACAGGCCGGCCGAATGCTGAGCGTCCGCTCCTGCTGTAAGCGGACGTTGGCGGCGTGCGTAATGAATGGCAGCAAAGTCCCAGAACGCGCCGACCGGTGCCGACCAACCAGTCGTTCAGATCAGCTACCGCGAACGTCCGCTCCTGACAGAAGCTGCCTATGAGTCGGTTCGATGCAGACCGTTAGGAAGGCACCCCGAATTGGTCTTTCAAGCTTCGCCAACGGTCCGGAAGGCGGAAATCGGATAACGCCATCATGTTAAGCTGCACTGATGGACCGTCTGATAGCTTCCCTCTTCCGGCAACGCACGGTGAGGACTCGTCCTTCTATCTGTGCCCCGAAAAAAGAAACCGCTTGCGTCCCATTAGGCCGAAGACCCTGATGCGGCAGGGGAGATTTCCGCATGCCATCACTCGATTTCGAGGCCGAGAAGGCCATTTTCCGTGAATACTACAATGACAACGCTCAGCGCCTCGATCAGGCGAAGGATAGGTTCCTCGACTTGCTCGGCTCGATAATCGCGCACGCCGGACTGAACGCCGCAGCGGTGAGCGGCCGGATCAAGGAACGCGAGGAGTCAATCAAGAAGTTCATGCGCAAATATCAGGGCGAGCTTGAGGAGAGCGCCACACCATACGAGATTAAGGACCACATCACGGACTTGGTCGGGCTGCGCCTCGTCTGCCTATACGAAGACGAGGTCGAGCCAATGGGCCAGCTCGTCCGCGATCACTTTGATGTGATCGACGTGACCGACAAGACCGCCGAGATCGAGGGCACGGAGAACTCGTTCGGCTACAAAGGGCTGCACCTCGACCTTCGCCTCGACCCAGTCCGTGCGGCGATGCCCGACTATGTGCAGTTCGCCCCGTACCGTTTCGAGCTGCAGATCCGCACGGTCGTTCAGGATTCGTGGAGTACGCTTGACCACAAGATCAAATACAAGAAATCGATCCCTGCCGCGTTAAAGCGGCGCATCAATACCCTGGCAGCGCTGTTCGAGCTCGCCGATCGCGAGTTCCGCCAGGTTCGCTTGGAAACCGAGCTTGAGATCGAGAAGGCAGAAGCCGAGCCGGAACCCGAAGCCGAGATCGAGGTGGAGGCAGTGGAGATTGCGGACGGCGAGGTTGCGCCCGATCCGGCCGCCGGCGTCGACATCGAGCGGAGGCAATACGCGCCGCTGAACGCGTTCCGGCTGCTGCGCATTGCGCGCCACTTCTTTCCGGGGGTCGACTTCGAGGCCAAGAAGATCGACGGCTTCACTGCGGACATCGTCGAGCGACACCCCGGAATCAGCCGCGGAAAGTTCAACTTCTACATGCGGTTGACGATAGGCATCGTGCGCCAATACAAGGCATGGTTCCTTGCCAGCGGGCGCGGGGAGAAGTTCAACGCCTTCACCGAGATGCGGCATGCGC